>NZ_JBIWJF010000007.1:294591-381115 GCF_044764985.1 Kitasatospora sp. NPDC093550 | reverse complement strand
GTCGCCCACATGCACAACCTCGCCCGAACCGCATGAACCAGCAGGCCAGAACACACGACGGCCTGCCCACACCCAGACTTCTGCAACAAGCTTTAGCCCGGCGTGCCCGCTGGGCTGCTGAGGTGCAGAGCGCAGATGTCGTCGCGCCGGTCGTCGGGTGTGACGAGGGCGGGGATCAGGCGGTCGAGGAACCGTGGCCTGCCGGGGTCGGCGGCTCGGGTGGCGGTGGCGAGGCGATCCATGCCCTGGTCGAGGGACTCGCCGGGGTGTTCGATCAGGCCGTCGGTATAGAGGAGGAGGTGGTCGCCGGGTAGGAGTTCGAGGGTGGACAGCTCGAAGCTGGGTCCGGGCACTGCGCCCAGGAGCATGCCTTCGGGAGCGGGCAGGAAACGGGGTCGGCCGTCGCGCAGCAGCAGCGGTGGTGGGTGGCCGGCGCGGACCCAGGTCAGGCGGGAGGTGGTCGGCTCGTACACGGCCATGATCATGGTGGCGGTGTGGAACTGGCGTTCCGAGCTGTGCAGGATCAGCGTGTTGAGGCTGGCGAGGATCTCGGGCAGGGGGGTGCCGGTGATGGCCATGCCCTTGGCGGTGAAGCGCAGCAGGGCCATGGTGGCGACCGCGTCGAGGCCGTGGCCGGCGACGTCGCCGACGACCAGCAGGGCGTTGCCGTCGGGCAGTTCCACGGCGCTGTACCAGTCGCCGCCCAGTTTGAGGCCTTCTTGGACCGGCAGGTAGGCGACGTCGACGGTCAGCCCGGCGAGGGTCAGCTGCTGCTGCGGGACGGGGAGCAGGGTCTCCTGGAGGCGGGCGGCGAGGTCGCGTTCGGCGGCGAGCTGGCTCTGCTGGGCGAGGACGCTGCGCTTGTGTTCGAGGAGCTGCTGTTCGGCGTCCCTGACCGCGCTGAGGTCGTGGAAGAGGCCGTGGACCTGGACGGGGTGGCCGTCGGCGTCGTTCTCCGTCTCGGCGACGATCCGCACGTGGCGCAGCTGCTGGCCGGGCAGGCGGATGCGGAAGGTGTGGTCGAGGGGTTCGCCGGCCTTCAGCAGGCCGCGCACGGCCTGCTCCATGAGCGGGCGGTCGTCGTCTTGGGCGTGGGTGGCCAGTTCCTCCAGGGGGACGGGCCCCTGTGCCGGGTCGCGGCCGAAGATCGAGTAGACCTCGTCGGACCAGGTGATCCGTCCGCGCACGAGGTCGCGGTCCACCCAGCCCATCCGGCCCAGGCTCTGCATCAGGGCCAGGCGGTGGCGCTCGCGCTCGCCGCTGTCCAGCCGGGTGAACGAGACGATCAGCCCGCCCCGGCAGGCGGCCACCCGCACGCGGTAACGGGATCGGTGCGGAATCCCGGCCGTCCGTTCCTCGTAGTCGATCTCGCCCGTGTAGGGGTCGGCGCCGGACAGCACGTCGAGGTAGGCGCGCCACAGGTCGGTGCCGGCGAAGCCCGGGTAGGTGCGGAGGATGCTGCGGCCGATCAGCTCGGGGCCCCGGCGCCCGCCGATGTCGACGGTTTCCGGGGAGACGGCCGCCAGGACGAAGTCCTCCACCTGCCCGCCGGGCCCCCGGAGGGGCCGCAGGTGGACCACCGAGCCGGGCATCGCAGCCAGGACCTCGGCGACGACTGCCGCCTCGCAGCCGTCGTACGCCGTGCCGCCGTCGGGCGACGGCGCCAAGGGCCGCCTGTGGTCGGTCATGCACCCGAGCATGTCATGCCCCGGCCCGACCCGGAAACCCGCACATGGCACCACCGACCGGCTCACGCCGGTCGGGGCCGTCGCGTGTCCGGCCTCCTCAGCGAGCTTGCGCGGTGAGGCGCGCGCCCGGGCATCGGGCCCGCGTGCGACGTGCTGGAGCCCGCCACGGCCTCCCGGGTGTTTCCCGTCGATCCGGGCGTACCACCGCCGCGCCCGCTCGTTGAACGTGCCGGGCGCGTCGACGGAGCGCGCCCGCGGACCCACACCCTTGACCGACCTCCGTCCCCCTCCCGGAGCCGGGGCAGGGGTCCGGAGGGAAGGCGGACGACGATGGCCGATGCGGGGAGAACACGACACGCCCGTCCTGCGGGGATGGACGACGCGACGGTCGAGGCGCTCGGGATGCTGTCCCAGGCGTGGGAGACGACGCAGCGCGCGCGGGGACGGCTGTACGACTTCCACCAGCTGACCGGCGGCGCGGACAAGACGGTCGGGGAGGCGGTGCGGCTGCTCCGGGAGGCCGGCCACCACGAACAGGCCGATCTGGTCGAGCGGGAGGTCCAGGGGGCCGACGTCCTGCCGGGGATGTGGACGTTCCAGATCGTGGAGGCCTACGACGACGGCTACCACGCCCGGTTCACCGAGGTCGCCCGTCAGGTCCGCGAGGCCCTGGCGGGCGACCGGGACCACATCGCCGAGGCGGAGATGAAGCAGCGCCGCGAGACCACCTGACGTTCAGCCGCCGCAGCGCCCGGGTGACGGGCCGGGAGTCCCACCGGATAGTGGTGCGCGAGCTCCCCTCCTGGCGCGCCGCCCCGCCCGCACCAGCGGCGCGGGCACGCCGATGCAGCACGGCGGGCGCCGCCGCGGCGCATGCCCGTGCGCCGAGGTCCTCGATCCGCGGGTGTGCGGCGCGGGGTCCGACGCGAGCGGTGCGGCGGCGGTCCCGGTGTCGCCGCCCGCCTGCCCGCGGGCCGCCGCCCGTGCCGGACCCCGGCCGAGCAGCGGATATGCTCCGGCGGTCACGTACCTCGTCCGTTCTTCCGAACGGCCGACGGTCTCGGTTCGGAACGGAGCCTCAGGATTCCATGGTGATCGGCCGTCAACGGGAGCGGGCGGTCATCGCCGAAGCGCTCTCCCCCCGATCGGTGTCGCCCGCAGCTCTCCTGCTCGGGGAGGCGGGGGTGGGCAAGACCCTGCTGCTGGACACCGCGGTGGAGGAGGCGGAACGCGAAGGCTCCCTCGTCCTGAGGGTGCGGGGCAGCGTCGCCGAGAGCGAACTCGCGTACGCCGGCCTCCACCAGCTTCTGCTGCCGGTCCTCGACGGCGCGGCGGACGGCCTGCCCGCCCGCCAAAGGGCGGCCCTGCTCGGCGCCTTCGGACTCGGTGACGACCCCGCCCCGCCGGACCCGATGATGGTGAGCCTGGCCGTGCTGACCCTGGCCTCGCAGACCGCCTCCACGCGCCGGGTGCTGCTCGCCGTCGACGACGCCCAGTGGCTCGACCACGGCACCTGCCAGGTCCTGGGCTTCCTCGCCCGGCGGCTCGCGGGCGAGTCGATCGGGCTGGTCGTCGCGGTGCGCGGCACCCGTCGGCCCGACTGGCTCGACTCGACGGTGTCGCAGGTGGTGGTGGCTCCGCTGTCCTCGGCCGAAGCGGAGGAACTGCTCGGTGTCCAACCCGATCCGCCCGTGGGTCTGACCCGGCGCCAGGTCCTGGCCGCCTCCGCCGGCAACCCCCTCGCCCTCATCGAGCTGGCCCGGCAGGCCGCCCGGGACGGCCGGCTCCCGCCCGTGGGGCCCGTGCCGCTCACCGACCTGCTGGAGGAAACCTTCGCCGCCCAGGCGGGCGGATTGCCGCAGGCCACCCGTGAGGCACTGCTGATCGCGGCCGCGGCGGAGGGCGCGGCCCTGTCGGTCGTCCAGGCGGCACTGCCGACGGGCTCGGACCCGGAGGTGTGGCAGCCGGCCGAGCAGGCCGGCCTGGTGCACGTGCGGGCCGACCGGGTCGAGTTCCGCCACCCCTTGGTCCGATCCGCCGTCTACGGCGCCGCGCCCTTCGCCGAGCGGCGGCGCGCGCACCTGG
Source organism: Kitasatospora sp. NPDC093550 (assembly GCF_044764985.1). Classification (NCBI taxonomy): domain Bacteria; kingdom Bacillati; phylum Actinomycetota; class Actinomycetes; order Kitasatosporales; family Streptomycetaceae; genus Kitasatospora; species Kitasatospora sp. NPDC093550. The sequence continues at coordinate 377,342 of NZ_JBIWJF010000007.1, read as the reverse complement.
CCCTGGCGGCCGCCCTCGGCGGCGACCCCGACCGACAGGCGTGGCAGTTGTCGGCGGCGACCACAACCCCCGACACCGCGGTCGCCACCGCCCTGGAAGCCACCGCCATGCGCACTTTCGGGCGCGGCGCCGTCGCCGAAGCCCTGGCCGGGCTGGAACGGGCCGCCCAGCTCCACCCGGACGCGGGCGAACGGGCCAGGCTCCTGTCGACCGCGGCCTACGCCGCCGTCCTGGTCGGGGACCTGGACCGGGCCGAGACCCTGGGCGCAGAGGCGTCCCACCTCGATCCCGACCCGGCCGCGACGAACTGGATCAGCGCCCTGAACGGCCTGATCGCCATGCTGGTGCTGCGCCTGGAGCGGGCGTTCGCCCTCGTCGTCGGCGAGGAACCGCTGCCCGTGCCGCAGCTCCCCGAGGACGTGTCCACGATCGCGACCGGGATCGTGTACCACTCCGGCCTGACCGCGCAGCGGGAACGGATCCGGCCGATGCTCGCCGCCCGCGCGGCGCAGGACGACGATGCCGTCGCCCGGCCCTTCCACCTGTGGGACATCGGCGTCACCGACCCCTTCGTCCACGGGAACACCGTGCGAGCCCAGCTGCCCTCCCTCACCGCCAGGCCCGGCCTCGTCCCGACCGAGACGCACACCCTCGGAGTCCTCAGCATGCTCCTGGACGAGACCGAGACGGCGGTGAGCCTGCTCGGGGAGGTGGTCAACCCGCAATGGGAGGACGCGGCCGACTTCCACGCGGGGATGACCGCCGTGGACCTGGCCTGGGCGAACCTCGACTGCGGCCGCTGGGCCGACGCACGCCTCGGCGTCGAGCGGCTCGCCGAACGCTTCCTGGCCGGCCACCGCAACCTCGGCTCGGTACGGGCGGTCACCGCACTCGCCACCGTGTGCGCGGTGACCGGCGAGCCCGGGACGGCGCTGCGCCACGCCTCGGCGGCGCTGGCCGTCACCGAGCCGGCCCGAGCGCTCGCCACCGTGGTCCGGGCCGGCCGCGCGGCCGCCCTCGCCGCCACCGCCCTCGGCGACCACCACGCCGCCCACCGGCACGCGAGCTCCCTCTTCAGCGGCTCGGGGGTACCCGTGCACTACCACCTGTCGTGCTACGCGGTCGCCGACCACGCGGCGGCCGCCGTCCTCACCGGTCACGCCGAACGGGCGCGGGCCGCCCTGAAGGAGGTGACCGCCGCCGTCGGTACGGGAGCGTCGGCGCGGCTGCGGCAGATCCTGCTCCGGGCCACCGCGCTGCTGGCCGAACCGGACGCGGCCGGTGCGCACTTCCGCGAAGCGCTGGAGGACCCGGCCGGACAGCGCTGGCCGTTCGAACGGGGCCAGGTCTGGCTGGAGTACGGCGAGTGGCTGCGGCGGCAGCGGCAGATCGCGGACGCCCGCGCAGCCCTGACGAAGGCCCGTGAGGTCTTCGGCGGTCTGGGCGCCGTCCACTGGACGCAGCGTGCCGAGGCCGAACTGCGGGCGGCCGGCGTCAGCGTCGACGCCGCCCGGCACAGCGCGCTGCGCTCGCTGACCCCGCAGCGGCAGCGCATCGTACGACTCGCAGCGGAGGGCCTGACGAACCGGCAGATCGGCCAGCGCCTGTTCCTGTCGCCCAGGACCGTCGGGACCCACCTCTACCAGGCCTTCCCGGCCCTCGGCGTGACTTCGCGCGGCCAGCTGCGCGACGTGGTGGAGCGGGAGGACGGCGCCGGTCCGGGCCGGTGACGACGCAAGTCATGTGACGGATGGCCCAGGCGCGGACGGGGCCGAGAGTGGGGGAAGAACCACCCGCACAGCACCCGGAGCCCTCGATGTCCGTCGCCCTGCCCGAGCACACCTCCGCCACGATGTCACCCCGCGACCGTGCCGGCCACTGGCGCGCGCTGGTGTCCGGCACCTTCGTCCCGCTCGACCTGATCGCGCACCAGGACGTCTCCCCGGTCGGGACGATCACCAGCCGCCAGCTCGGCCGGCTCCGGATCGCCGAGGTCGAGGCCGGCCCGCAGACCGTGTCCCGCAGCCGGCGGCGCATCTCCCAGGGCGGCGCGGAGTTCCTGACGGTCACCCTCCAGCACCACGGCACCGCCCGGCTCACGCAGGACGGCCGGCAGGCACTGGTCGGCCCGGGCGGCTTCACCTGCGCGGACGCGGGCCGTCCCTACCTGCGGGAACACCGTGACCACTTCCGCTTCACCGCGTTCCGGCTGCCCAAGGCGGCGCTCGGGGTGACGGACGACGAGCTGCGCACCGTCACGGGCACGGCGTTCGACGGCGGTTCGGGAACGGCCGGGCTCGTCGCCGGCTACCTGAAGCAGCTCGCGGCACAGCCGGCCGACCTCGACCCCGGCACCGCACACCGGCTCGCCCTGACCGCCGCCGACCTCCTGGCGGCACTGGTCCACGAGCGCCGGGGGCTGCCGGCCCGGCAGCCGGAGGAGGGCACGCGGAGCATGCTCGCCCGGATCGAGGACTACGTCCTGCGCCACCTGGGCGACCCCGACCTCTCGCCCGCCCGGATCGCCCACGCGCACCACATCTCGCTGCGCTACCTGCACAAGCTGTTCCACACCCAGGGGACGACCGTCAACCGCTGGGTCCAGCGCCAGCGACTGGAACGCTGCCGGCGCGAACTGTCCCGCCCGGCCAGGACGGCACCGACCATCTCGGGAGTGGCCCACCGCTGGGGCTTCGTGAGCCCCTCCCACTTCAGCCGCTCCTTCCGCACCGCGTACGGCATGTCCCCCCGCGAATGGCAGGCCATGACCTCACGACGGCCCGTCCCCACGACGCGGGAGCCCGCAGCGGACGGACGCCGTCCCCCGGCGGCATGACGGCGGCAGGACGGCGGCAGGACGGTCTACGTATCGGTGACCAACGCCACCGCGTGCAGCCCGACCGACACCATGCCAGGCCGCGTGCCCGGGTCGGACCGGGTGCCGAGCAGTGCGGGCCGGTCCCGTCGGTCCCCGGCCCGGGGGCGGCCGGGGGCTGTGACACGATGCCCGCGGGCCGGCCGGCACGGGCGGCCCCGGCACGGAGGAAAGGACCAGCCATGATCGAGACCGCACCCGACACCGCCCGGCCCGGTGGGGAGCCCGTCTTCCGCCCCGCCACGCCCGCCGACGTCCCGGCCCTGGTCGAGCTGGTCGAGTCCGCCTACCGCGGTGACTCCAGCCGGGCCGGGTGGACCACCGAGGCCGACCTGCTGGCCGGGCGGCGGACCAACCCCGAGGCCGTCGCGGAGGCCGTCGGCCACCCGGAGGGCCTGGTGCTGCTGGCCGAGCGGGACGGCGAGCTGCTGGCCTGCTGCCAGCTGGAGCGGCGCGGCGAGCGGGCGTACTTCGGCATGTTCTCGGTGCGCCCCGGTCTGCAGGGCGGCGGGGTCGGCCGGGCCGTGCTGGCCGAGGCCGAGCGGCTGGCCGGCGAGGAGTGGGGCGTCGGGGCGATGGAGATGACGGTGATCGAGCAGCGCGCCGAGCTGATCGCCTGGTACGAGCGGCGCGGCTTCCGCCGCACCGGCGAGTTCAGTCCCTTCCCGTACGGCGACGAGCGCTTCGGCATTCCGCTGCGGCCGGACCTGCGGTTCGAGCACCTGGTCAAGGAGCTGAAGGCCGTCTGATCGCGGGCGCGGCTCGGGGTGCGGTGCAGGGCCGCTCGACCTGATCCGGCAGGTGATGCGGCGTCAAGTCGGTGAGCTGGGGCGATGCGGAGATGTCATACCTCGTTCATGATTGGTCTAGGCCAATGTGAGAGGCTGGGCGCGAACGGCCACGTACCGTCCGATGCCCAGGGGGGCCACTTCCGCATGCCCGTACTCCATGGCACCGCCATGCCCGCACCCGACGCCGGTCCGCGCCGGACACCCGCGGACCCCGACCCGCGCCTGCCCGGCCCGCCCGACGACGAGGAGCTCTACTGGTACTTCGGCCCGCAGCGCCGCTGGGTGCTGCTCTGCGCCACCCTCTCCTACGCGGGAGCCACCGCCACGCTCGGCCTGTTCGCCCTCAGCAAGCCGCTGCTCTGGCCGTTCCTGGTGCTCACCGTGCTCAACGCGGCCACCTGGCTGCTCTCGCTCACCGACGGCCAGCGAGCCCGCCGCTTCACCCGAGACTCGCACGACCTGCTGCTGCGCGCCTGGCAGCCCGCCCGCCCCCCGAGCGTGGACCTGCTGCTGCCCACCGCCGGCGAACCGCTGGCCGTCCTCGACAACGCCTACCGCCACACCGCGGCCGTCCGCTGGCCCGGCGAGCTGACCGTCCTGGTCCTCGACGACGCCGACCGCCCCGAGGTGCGCGAACTCGCCGAGTCCTACGGCTTCCAGTACCGCGCCCGCCCCGACCGGGGCCGCTTCAAGAAGGCCGGCAACCTCAACCACGGCCTGGCCGAGGGCGCCGGGGAGATCATCGCCGTCCTGGACGCCGACTTCTGCCCCCGCCCCGACTTCCTGCACCACCTGGTGCCCTACCTCGACAACCCCGGCGTCGGCATCGTGCAGAGCCCGCAGTGCTTCGACACGGACGCGGACATGTCCTGGCTCGAACGCGCCGCGGGGGCCACCCAGGAGATCTTCTACCGCTGGATCCAGCCCTCCAGGGACGCGCAGGACGGCACCGTCTGCTGCGGCACCAACGCCCTCTACCGCCGTGCCGCACTGCAGCGGATCGGCGGCTTCGCCGAGATCGACCACAGCGAGGACCTCTACACCGGCCTCGCCCTCGCCCGAGCCGGCTGGGCCACCCGCTACGTGCCCGCGCTGGTCGCCAAGGGCATGTCGCCCACCGGCCTGCCCGCCTTCATCAGCCAGCAGTACCGCTGGTGCCTCGGCTCCCTGGCCCTCGTCCGCGACCCGGACTTCCGCCGCGGGCCCCTCTCCACGTCCGCCCGGCTCTGCTTCTGGAACGGCATCCTCGGCTACCTCACCAGCGCGGTGAACGTCTTCGCCGTGCCGTTGCCCGCCCTGATCATGCTGTTCTTCCGGCCCGAGGAGATCCAGCCCTGGCAGGTGCTCCCCTTCCTGCCGCCGATCTGGGTCGCCCTGGTGCTGCTGCCCGCGATGTCCCGCACCCGCTGGCGCTTCGAGGTCACCCGGGTCCAACTCCTCGGCGGGCTCTGCCACGTGGTCGCCATCGCGCACGCGCTGCGCCGCCGCTCCGCCGACTGGGTGCCCACCGGCGCCGTGTCGGGCGGCAGTTCGCTCGCCCGCGCGGTCGCCCGGATCGGGGTCGGCTGGCTCGGGTTCGTCGTCCTGGCGGGCGCCGCCGGGCTGGTCCGGGCCGCGCTGCTGCACGGCTGGCGGCCGTACTGGGCGCTCGCCGCGCTGCTCGGCCTCACCGCGTACACCATGATCCCGCTGATCAGGGCCCTGTGGCCGCTGCTGAACGGCGCCGACGGTGGCAAGGGCGCCACCCTCGGCGAGGTCGCCGCGCCCGTACGGAGCCGCTCCGACCTCGGGTTCGGGCGTGCCGAGGCCGTCGCCGTCACCGCCGTGCTGCTGCTCTGCGGGCTGCTGGCGTCCGGCTGGGCCGATCCGCTGATCTTCTGACGTTACGTCAACTGCCCCACTGAACAACTGAGTTCTTTCGCGCGTCGCCCCACCGGCGCGGACTCCGCCCGGCCGCCCCATCGGCCCGGCGGGCCCGACCACCGCTGCCAGCCCTGCCAAGGAGCGCCGCCGTGCCAACGGCCGTCCCACCGTCGTCCGCACCGTCCACACTGTCCACTCCGTCCACCCCGTCCTCGACCGCCTCCGGCCCCGCCGAGTTGCTGCCCGAGGCCGTCCGGGTCGGGCGGGAGCCCGCTGCGAAGGGCGCCGTCCTCGCCGAGCGCGGGCCGGCCCGCCCCCGTGCCGCCTTCCGGCCCGACATCGAGGGCCTGCGCGGCGTCGCCGTGCTGTCCGTGCTCGCCTTCCACGCCGCCGTCCCCGGACTGACCGGCGGCTACGTCGGCGTCGACGTCTTCTTCGTGGTCTCCGGCTTCCTGATCACCGGCCTGCTGACCGGCCGGCCGCTCGGCCTGTGGGACTTCGCCGCCCGCCGGGCACGGCGGATCCTGCCCGCCGCCGCCACCGTCCTGGTCGCCACCGCCGCGGCCGGCGGCGCGCTGCTCGACCCGCTGCGCGGCACCGACCTCGCCCGTGATCTGATCGCCGCCGCCGGCCAGTTCGCCAACTGGCGCTTCGTCGGTCGACAGACGGACTACCTGGCGGCCGAACGCGACCCCAGCCCCCTGCAGCACTTCTGGTCGCTGGGCGTGGAGAACCAGTTCTACCTGCTCTGGGGCGTCCTGCTGCTCGGCCTCGCCCGCTACCTGCACGGCCGGCGCCGCACCCTCGCGATCACCCTCGCCACGGTCGGCATCGGCGGCGCCTCGCTGGCGCTGTGCCTGCGCTGGACGCAGACCTCGGCGCCGCTCGCCTATTTCTCCACCGGCAGCCGGCTCTGGGAGTTCGCGGCCGGCGCCTGCGCGGCCCTGCTCGGGGGCACGCTCGCCACGCGCACCGAACGGCGCCCGGTGCGGTGGTCGCTGCGGCTGCTCGGCTGGCTCGGCCTGGCGGCCGTCGCCGTACCGACCGTGCTGTACGACCGCACCACGCCCTTCCCCGGCTCCGCCGCGCTGCTGCCCGTCCTCGGCACCGCCGCCGTCCTGCTCGCCGGACACGGCCCCGGCCCGCTGCGCGCCGTCGACGCCGGACGCCTGCTCGCCATCCGCCCGCTGCGCGCCGCCGGGCGCCTCTCGTACGCCTGGTACCTCTGGCACTGGCCGGTGCTGACCATCGCCCAGGCCCGCTACGGCGCGCTGCCCTGGCCCACCCTGGCCGCGCTGACCCTGGCCGCCGCGCTGCCCGCCTGGCTCACCCTGCGCCTGGTCGAGCAGCCGCTGCGGTACGGCAGCAGCCCCGCCCCCCGGCGCGGGCTCGCCGTGGGCGCGAGCGCCCTGGTCATCCCGCTGATCGCCGCGCTCACCCTCGGCGGCGGCACCGTACGGGCCCTCGGCGACACCTCCACCGGACCCACCGCCGCACCCGCCGGGGCCGCCGACGGACCCGGTCTGCTCGCCCCCGGCACCCGGGTGCCGGCCCTCACCCCCTCACCGGCCCGCGCCCGGGAGGACTTCCCGCCCGGCAAGGGCTGCGAGATCCCGCTCAACGCCGACAGCAGCCCGCGCTGCCTCTTCGGCGACGAGAACAGCCCCGACCGGATCGTGCTGCTCGGCGACTCGCACGCCGGACAGTGGATCTCCGCCGCCCTCACCATGGCCGAGCAGCGGCACTGGGCGCTGGAGGTGCTGGTCAAGCCCGGCTGCCCGCTGGCCACCCTGACCGTGCGCAACACCGTGCTGGGCCGCACCTTCGAGGAGTGCGACCGCTGGCGCGAGAACACCCTCACCCGGCTCACCTCCGGCCCCAAGCCGCGCCTCGTCCTGATGGCCGGCCTCAACCGCTACGGCAGCCCGGAGCAACGCACCGAGGGCTGGACCCGCACCCTCGACCGCCTCACCGCGCTCGGCGCCCCGCTCGCCTACCTCGGCGACACCCCGATGCCCGGCAAGGACATCCCGACCTGCCTGGCCGCCTCCGACGGGCGTTCGGACGCCTGCTTCTTCCCGCGGGACACCGCCTTCGAGCCCGACCCACTGCTGGACGGCGGGCTCGCCGCCCGGTACGGCGTCCGGACCCTCGACCTCGGCGCGCTGCTCTGCCCCGGCAGCGGGCCCTCCTGCCCGGCGGTGCTGGAGGGCGTGGTGCTGTACCGGGACACCGGGCACATCACGGACACGCTGGCCCGGGTGCTGGCACCGCGGCTGGACAAGGGGCTGCTGGGGGCTCCCGCAGGCCCGGCCGTCCCGCCGGCCCCGGCCGTCCCGCCGGCCCCGGCAGGCCTGCCGGGGCCGGCGGTCCCGAGCGTTCAGCCGTAGACGCTGCGGCAGAGCCGGGCCTGCTCCGAGCCGGCCGGCCAGCGGCCGACGCGTTCGGCCTGGTCGCAGAGGGTGCCCGGGCCGGAGTTCGGCACCGGCGCGCCCGCCCCCGGACCCGCCGGGGCGGGCGCGCCCGCGCCCCCGCGGGCCGGGGCCGTGGCGCGCGGGCTGTGGCCGGGCTTCGGGTGCGGGCTCGCCGAGGCGTGCTGGGCGGCCGCGGCGCCGGGGTCGGCCGTCGCCGTCGCCGCCGTGCTCACCTGGCCCGGGGCGGGGGCCGGGACGGGCGCCGGGAGCGGCGAGGGCGCCGGCGTCGCGGGCGGCGGGGAGACCGGCAGCGGCCGCGAGGCCGGGTCCGAGCCGGACGGCGAGGCCCCCGGCAGGGCCGTCACCCGCAGGTCGTCGCCCGACCCGGGCCCGCACGTCACCAGGGCGGAGGCCAGCAGGGCGCCCGTCCCCACCACCGCGGCCACCCACACCCCGCGCGAGCGGCGCCGCCGCGGGACGGGAACGGGCGCCGGAGGAGGCGCCGCCACGGGGACCGGAGGGGGCTGCCACGCGTCCTGCGGCCACTGCCACTGCCCTCCGGTGGGCTGCCCAGTCATCTGCTCGTCCTTCCAGCGGCCCCCCTTCGTACCTTCCCGTGCTCAACGAGCGCGCCGACGCGGGGACATGACCCGGAAGAGGGGTCTGGACGGGCGTTGATTGCCGCCGCGCCACATGCTGGGGGTCATGGAGACCAACAGCACGTCCGCGCCCCTGGTCGAGGTGGCCGAGTTCCGGACCGACAGCCGCTACCGCCTCGTCCACTTCGAGGGCCACGGCTGGGAGCCGCTCGCGCCGGAGGAGTTCGAACCGCGCGTCCACCAGCTCTTCCCCGACCTCGACCCGCGCGACCCGCAGCGCGTCCACTGGGCCGACCGCCCCTGGGAATGGCCCGCCTGGCACCCCGGCGAGGCCTGATCCGGCGCTCCGCGCCAGGCCTGACTTCGTTAGGCTGAGCGGGTGAGTGTGGATCACTTCTGGCGCCGCCTACCGGGTCGGGCCGTGGACACCTGCTCGCCGGAGGAGCTCGGCGAACTCGTTCCCCGCGACCGCGACGTCCGCTACGACCGGCTGGCCGCCGCCGGGCTCGCCCTGGGAGTCCGGCGCACCGCCGCGCTGATGGAACTCGCCCTCACCGAGAACGGCCTGCACCCCGACCCGGCCGCCCGGCTCCCCGTCTACGGCGGCGGGCGGCGCGAACCGGGCACCGAGATGCCGGTGCTGAGCCCCGAGCAGGTCGCGGCGGCCTCAGCCTTCCTGCGCGACTCGGCGCTCGGCGAACTCGTCCGCCAGCAGGACGGCGTCCTCGCTCGTACCGTGGCGCACCTCGGCTACCCCGCGCCCTGGTCCGAAGCGGTGGCCGCCCTGGTCGTCAACGACCTGCGCGAGCTGCGGGACTTCTTCGCCGGCGCGGCCGCCGCCGGTGACGCCGTGATCGTCCGGGAGGCGGAATGAGCGACGGCCGCCCCGCCGGCACCGCGGGCTGCGGGGAGTCGGCCGAGCACCTCACCGTCCTGGGCGGGCTCCGGACGGCGGGGCGCCGTGGGCCGAAGGTCTCGAGCAGCCTGCGGCCCGGTTCGACGACGACGTCTGACCGCTGAGCCCCCATCGCGAGGACGGTGGGACTCCCGCTATCGGAACTCGGTGTTCCGCTTCGAGGCGGTGGGCGCTACGGTGCGCGCATGAAGATCATCCTTTCCGGTTTCCGCGTCTTCGTGACCGCGCTGGTCGAGGGCGATCCGCTGTGGCCCGCGGGGACGCTGTTCCTGGGGGCGATCGTGACCGCGCTCGTCATCGCCGCGGTCCGCGCCTCCCGGGCGGGTGTGTCGGGCCGCTGAGCGGCGGTGCCGTGCTCGGGAAGTCGGCGTGGCCGACTTCCCGTGCCGGGGGTCACCGGGTGCCGAAGTCCTCTTCGGCCAGGCGGGTGGCCCAGCGGGTCAGCGCGGGGGTGAGCGGTGGGTGGGTGAGGCCGGCCGCGGTGGCGAGGCGGTCGGCGGAGGTGGTGTCGTAGCGGTCCTCGGAGAGGAAGGTGAGGGTCTCCGGGTCGGCGCCGGTGAGGGCGCGGGGGAGGCGGCGGACCAGGCGGACGGGGACCAGGCCCCGGGGTGGTCGGACGCCGAGGTGGGCGGCGAGCAGGGCGATCAGGTCCGGGAGGTGGGGCGTCGCCGGGTCGAGGACGGTGTGGGCCAGCAGCGGGCCGCGGTCGTGCTCGGGGACGGCGGCCAGGAAGCGGGCCAGGTGGTCCACGGTGACCACGGGCAGGAAGGTGCGCCGACTGCCGGGCAGCAGGGGGAGCCGGCCGCGGTGGAGTCGGCGGACCAGCTGGGCCAGGCCGAGGTACTGGCCGGCCTCGCCGGTCCGGGAGTGGCCGATGACGCTGCTCGGGTTGACGGCGGTGAGCGGTACCCCCAGTCGCGGTGCGGTGACCCGGACGGCGGCGTCGCCGAGCTGCTTGGAGGCCTCGTACGCGCCGAGGCGGGTGTAGAGCGCGGCGGTGGCGGCTTCGTCGAGCGGGTACCGCGGGTCGGGGTCGCGGCCGACGCGGTAGCCGGAGAGGTGCACCAGGCGGCGCAGCCGGGGGCGGGTGGCGGACCAGTGCAGCGCGTGCAGGGCGCCGTGGACGTTGGGGGGTTCGGCCTGGGCCCGGGTGAGGCCGAAGTCGTAGCGGGCGGCGAGGTTGTGGACGTCGCGCACCTCGGCGAGTCGGGCGTCGTCCTCGGGGGAGAGGCCGAGGCCGGGCCGGGTGAGGTCGCCGGTGACGGTGGTGAGGACGGTGTCGTCGGCGTCGTGCTCGCGCAGCCAGCGGCGGAGGGCGTCGGCGCGGCCGGTGTCGCGGACGGTGGCGGCCACCGGCTCGCCGCGGGTGAGGAGTTCGAGGACCAGCCAGCGGCCGAGGAAGCCGGTGGCGCCGAGGACGAGCGTGCGGGGCGGCGGGGCGGTCGTCATGCTGCGCTCCAGGAGGATGGGAAGGACTCGGGAATCAGTAGACCGGTCTGCATATTTTTCGGGGACGAGAGAGCGCGCGCCGCGCGATGGGCGGCGCGCGCGTGCTCGGCTACTCGCCGGGCTTGCCGAGCAACCGCCGGACGGCGTACCGGGCGTGGTCCAGCGGTTCGCGGCTGCGGCGGACGGAGGCGAGCAGGACCGCGCCCTCCAGCAGGGCGAGGGTCTGGCCGGCGGCGGTGTCGGCCTCGGCCGGTCCGAAGCCCTCGGCCTCCAGGCGGGTGCTCAGGACCCGCTGCCAGCTCGCGTACACCTCGGCGCAGACGGTCCTCAGTGCCTCGTTGGTGCCCGCGGTCTCCAGGGCGACGGTCGCGATCGGGCAGCCGCTGGTGTAATCGGACCGCTCCAGGCGTTCGGCGAAGGCCTCGACGAGCCGCTCGGCGAGAGCGGCGGTGTCGGCGTCCCCGCCCTCGCCGGGCGGTGCGGTGAGCAGCGCCTCGACCTCCTGGCCGGCCTCGGTGAGCGCGGCCGTCACCAACTGGTCCTTGCCGCCGGGGAAGTGGAAGTAGAGCGAGCCGCGCGGGGCGCCGGTGGCGGCCACGATCCGGTTGAGGCCGGTGCCGAAGTAGCCCTGTGCCTCGATCAGTTCCCTGGTGCCGGCGATCAGCCGGGCCCGGGTCTCCTCGCCCTTGACTCCCATGCGGCCGATAGTAGACCGGTCTGCATATTCCTGTCGACGGCCGGTCGACGGGTGGTCAGATCGCGGGACCGCGGGATCAGCAGTGCCGGTCGGGCGGGTAGCCGGTCCAGCGCAGCTCCGCGGGCAGGTGGCCCTGGTCGTTGACCAGCAGGACGGCCGGCGGCCGGCCCGGCGCGTACCGCAGCACCGTCAGGCCCGCGTTGGCGGCGTTGAGGCCCAGCCAGCGCCAGGCCGGGGCGTCCAACGCGTGCCGCAGCAGCCAGCCGATCAGGAAGGCGTGGGTGACGACCAGCTCGTGCCGGTCCTCGCCGCCCGGCACCGGCCCGGTGAACCGCTCGACCGCCCGCGGTGCCAGCACCGCGCCGGCCGCGCACTCCTCCGGGGTGGCCTGGGCGAGGAAGTCCAGCAGGAACTCCGCGCTGTCCGGCGGGAGTTCGTCCCGCGCCGGGACGTACGGGACGTAGTCCCCGGCCTCCTCGCACTCCACCGGCGCCACGCCGTCGAGCCGCTCCGCGACCAGCCGCGCGGTCTGCGCGGCCCGGGGGAGCGGGCCGTGGTGCAGCGCCGCGATCGGCCGGTCGGCCAGCCGCCGGCCCAGCAGGACGGCCTGCCGGCGGCCGGCCTCGCTGAGTCCGGTGCCGTCGGGCGCGGCCTCCCCGTGCCGGGCCAGGTAGAGGTAGCGGGTGGCGAGGTCGGTCATGCTCCGGGGTCTCCTCGGTGGTCGACTGGCGTGACCGGTCGGCGACCGGCCTTCCGGGAGCGACGCCCGGCCGCCTCCCCGCGGTTCCGGCTCAGCCGGCCCGGGCCGCCAGGTGGGCCTCGTCGAGCAGGGCCAGCTCCTCGGCCGACAGCCGCAGCGCCCCGGCGGCGATGTTGTCCTCCAGGTGCGCGACGTCACCGGTGCCCGGGATGGCCAGGACGTGCGGGCCGCGGTGCAGCGTCCAGGCCAGGCGCACCTGGGCGGTGCTCACCCCGCGCGCCTCGGCCACCGCCCGGACCTGGGCGGGCTCGGTGCCGCCCGTCTCGCCCGTGCCGCCCTCGCGCCCGGCGCCGGCGATCGCGTAGAAGGGGACGAAGGCGATGCCCTGCTCGCCGCAGAGCCGCAGCAGCTCGTCCTGCGCGGCCGAGGCGCCGATGCCGTACGGGTTCTGCACGCAGACGACGGGGGCGATGGCGCGCGCCTCGGCGAGCTGCTCCGGGTGGACGTTGGACAGGCCGAGCCGGCGGATCAGCCCGGCCTGCCTCAACTCGGCCAGGGCGCCGAAGCGTTCGGCGACGGAGTCGGTGCCGACCACGCGCAGGTTGACCAGGTCGAGGTGGTCGCGGCCGAGCTGGCGCAGGTTCTGCTCGACCTGGGCGCGCAGCCGCTCGGGAGTGCGGGCGTGCTCCGCCCAGTGTCCGTCGATGCCGCGGGCCGGGCCGACCTTGGTGGCGATCACCAGGTCGTCGCCGTAGGGCGCGAGCGCCCGGTTGAGCAGCTCGTTGGCGGAGCGCAGCGCGGAGAAGTAGAAGGCGGCGGTGTCGAAGTGGTTGACGCCGAGTTCGAGCGCGCGGCGCAGCACCCGCAGGGCCTGCTCGCGGTCGCGCGGCACGGCGTGCGGGACGAGGGCCGGGCCGGTCTGGGGCAGCCGCATGGTGCCGAAGCCGATGCGGTGGACGGGGCGGTCGCCGAGGGTCCAGGTGCCGGCGGCCGCGGCGGTCACGGTGGCGGGGGCAGGGGCGGCGGAAGCGGTGTTCGCACCGGTGTTCGCAGTCATACCGGTCATGATCGCCAATGCACTAGCCTGACCGCCAACGATTCGACCATGTGTGAATCCACGGGGGTGGGGGTCCTGTCGGCCGAACTGTCCTTCACGGCCGGCGACCTGGCGCGGATGCGCTTCGCGGTCTGCCCGATGTGGGAGGTCGGGCCGAGCCTGCGGCTGCTGCGCTCGGGGCTCGCCCACCCCGTCCACCGGCCGTGGGCGGAGCAGGTACGGTCCCGGCTGGCCCCGCTCGGACCGGCGTACGCGCTGCTCGCCGAGCTGGTCCGGCCCGCCGGGTACGTGCCGGACTTCCTCAACCCGGCCCCCACCGGGCCCGCCCCGAGCCTGGCGGAGGAGCTGGCCGCGATCCGGGCCACCCCGCAGGAGCGGGTCCGCCGCGACCTCGACCGGCTCGGCCGCGAGGGCGACGGGCTCGGCCCCCGGCTGCGCGCCCTGCACGGCGACCCGGCGGCCGGGCTGGGGCGGCTCACCGAGGCGGTCGAGGCGTACTGGGAGCTCGCGCTCGCCCCGTACTGGGCGCGGATCCGCGCCGTCCTGGACGCGGACGTGCTGCACCGGGCCCGGCAGGCCGCCGAGCACGGCGCGGCGCGGGTGCTCAACGACCTGCACGCCGAACTCCGCTGGACGGAGGACACCCTGCGGCTGCGCCACCGCACCCGCCCGCTGCCGGGCCGGCCGGCCGGGGCGGGCCTGCTGCTGGTGCCCTCCGCCTTCACCGGACCGGCGCTCTACACCCGCCTCGCCCCGCCGGACCCGCTGCAGCTCGCCTACCCGGCGCGCGGCATCGGCACCCTGTGGTCGAGCGCCCCGCCCGCCGGCACCGAGGCCCTGGCCGCCGTCCTCGGCCGCTCCCGCGCCCGGCTGCTGACGGAGCTGGCGTCCCCCGCCTCCACGACCGAGCTCGCCCGGCGCACCGGCCTGTCCCCGTCGGCGGTGTCGCAGTACCTGACGGCCCTGCGGGACGCCCGGCTGGTCAGCGCCCACCGGGCGGGGCGGTCGGTGCTGTACGCGCGGACGGCCTCGGCGGAGGCGCTGCTCGCACCACTGGGCGACGGGTGATCGTGCGCTCATCCGACCGTCGCAATGTCAGCCCGGATGTCGGTGTCGTCCGGCCGACCGGGCCGGACGCCCGTAGCGTGCTGGACATGGCACCCCATCGGCACCCCAAGGACCCCGGACACCCCCGGCAGCCCCGACGCCCCCGGACCGCCCTCGTCGCCGCCCTGCTCGGGGCCGCCGTCGGCACCGTCGCGCTCACCGGGGGCCCCGTACGGCCGGTCACCCCGGCCGCCGACGCCCCCGCCCCCGACGGCCCGGCCACGGGCGTCCCCGCCGGCGCCCCCCGGTTGCGCGCGGCCGGTGCGCCGCCGACCGTCTACGCCCACCGCGGCGCCTCCTCCGCCGCCCCCGAGAACACCCTGGTCTCCGACGAGGTGGCCCGTCGGGCCGGTGCCGAGTGGATCGAGGACGACGTCCAGCCCAGCCGGGACGGCGTCCCGTACGTGCTGCACGACGACACCGTGGACCGCACCACCAACGGCACCGGCCGGATCCGCGACCTGACCGCCGCCCAGCTGGACGCGCTGGACGCCGGCTCCTGGTTCGCCCCCGCGTACGCCGGCACCCGGCTGCCGACCCTCGCCGCCCAGCTGGAGGACCTGCGCACCCGCGGCGGCAGGCTGCTGCTGGAGGTCAAGGGGCCGCACACCCGCGACCAGGTCGCCCGGATCGTCCGGGAGGTGCGGGAACACGGCATGACCGACCGGGTCTTCGTCCAGAGCTTCGAGGTGGACGCCTTGCGCCTGACCCGCGAACTCGCCCCCGAACTCCCGCTCGGACTGCTCCGCGCCACCCTGGACCCCGACCCGGTCGCCACCGCCCGCGACCTCGGCCTGGCCGCCTACAACCCCTCGGACGACGCGCTCGCCACCCGCCCCGGGGTGCTCCAGGACCTGCACGCCGCCGGGGTGGCCGTCAACGTCTGGACCGTCGACCAGCCCGCCCGCTGGCAGGCCCTCGCGGCGGCGGGTGTGGACGGGATCATCACCAACCGCCCGGCGGAGCTGGCCGGTTGGTACACGGCATGGTCCGCCTCCGGCGTCGCCCGTTAGGCTGCCCGGTGTGGAGCAGGAGAACGCGACGCACACCCGGCCGCTCGACGACCGCGCCGCGCAGGAGTGGGTCCTGCGGCACTTCGGCCGGCTGCCGGAGCCACAGGGCACGCTGACCGCCTTCGACGGGCGCCTCGTCATCGACCTGGACACCCGGGTCGTCACCCTGGACGGCCGCGGGGCCCGGCTGACCCGCTCCGACGTCAGACTGCTGCGCGCCCTGATCGATCTGGGCGAGGGCGTGCACGAGCCGCACTCGATCATGGGGCGGGCCTACGGCGCGTCGCTCCACCCCCACGAGCTGACGTACCCGATGACCGTCCTGAGGTGGAAGCTCGGCGAGCCCTCCTGGATCGTGCGGACCGACCAGGGCTACGGCCTGCGGCCCCCGGAGCCGCCGCTCCCCGCGGGCCCGGCGTAGGACCACGGCCGAGAGGCGTGCGGCCGGACCCGGCGCGCCGGGCGGGCGGGCGCTTCTGGGAGAGTGCGGGTATGACGATCCCGCTCCTTCGCTGCGCCGTCCTGGACGACTACCAGGGCGTCGCCACCAGCCTCGCCGACTGGTCCCCGGTGACCGACCGGGTCGCCGTGACGGCCTTCCGCGAGCACTTCGGCTCGGAGGAGGAACTCGCCGCCGCGCTCGCCGACTTCGACATCGTGGTCACCCTGCGCGAGCGGGTGCCCTTCCCCGCCTCGCTGTTCGCCCGACTCCCGAAGCTCCGGCTGCTGGTCGCCTCCGGCATGCGCAACTCGGTGATCGACCACGCCGCCGCCGAGGCGCACGGGGTGACGGTCTGCGGGACGGCCAGCTCCTCCACCCCACCGGTCGAACTGACCTGGGCGCTGCTGCTCGGGCTCGCCCGCGGCCTCGTTCAGGAGAACACCGCGCTGCGCCAGGGCGGGCCCTGGCAGAGCACCGTCGGCGCCGACCTGCACGGCCGGGTGCTCGGGCTGCTCGGGCTCGGCAGGATCGGCAGCCTGGTCGCCGGGGTCGGGACGGCCTTCGGCATGGACGTGGTCGCCTGGAGCCGGAACCTGACCGACGAACGGGCCGCCGCGGCGGGCGTGCGCCGGGCCGCGACCATGGAGGAACTGCTCGGCGAGAGCGACTACGTCTCGATCCACCTCGCGTCCAACCCGGGCACCCGGGGGCTCATCGGCGCCACCGAACTCGCCCTGATGAAGCCCGAGGCCTACCTGGTCAACACCTCCCGGGCGGCGGTCGTCGACCAGGGCGCGCTGCTCGCCGCGCTCACCGGCGGCCGGATCGCGGGGGCCGCCGTGGACGTCTTCGACCTCGAGCCGCTGCCCGCCGACCACCCGATGCGCACCGCGCCCCGGCTGCTCGCCACCCCGCACCTCGGCTACGTCACCCAGGACAACTACCGGCGCTACTACGGCGAGGCGGTGGAGGACATCGCGGCCTTCCTGGCCGGCGAACCGATCCGCCGACTGGGCTGACACCGGCGCCACCGGCCGCGCCCGGGTCGCATACTGACCGCATGGCTGACCGTATGGCTGACCACAGGACTGACCGCCGGACTGACCGCCGGACGAGCGGAGACGTGCGGCCGGGACCGGACCGGCGAGGGGTGCTGCGGGCGGGCGCGGCGGCGCTGCTGCTGGGCGCGGCGGGGTGCGGCAGCGGGGACGGACCGCGGGCGGCGGGGTCGGGTTCGGCCGCCGCACCGACCGGAGCGCCGAGCGGGGCGCCGACGCCGCTACCCACACCGACCGCGATGCCCACCGCGACGCCCACCGTGTCCCCCGCCCCGCTGCCCCGGCCGCCGCTGTGGCAGCCCGGCCCGTCGGAGGTCCAGCCCGACGTCAAGCGCCGCGCCGTCGAGCTGGTCGCGGCGCTGGGTGCCTGGCCGCCCGGCGGGCAGGGCGTGGAGGCGGCCCGGGCGCGGGTGGCGGCGCTCGGGCTGCCGCCCGCGCTGGCCGACCAGGCCGGCCCGCTGGCCCCGGCGGCGCCGGAGGCGAGCCTGGAGGTGATCGTCGCCCAGTACGGCGGGATCCTCGACGACTCGGCGAGCGTGCTGGTGGTCTGCCGGCAGTGGACCAGGGGCGCGGACGGCTCGGTGGCGGAGGGCGGCACCACCGTGGACGTCCGGCTGAGCCGGGCCGAGCCGCGCTGGACCGTCACCGCGCTGCACCCCGGGGTCGCGGGTCCGGCCGCCGCCGCACCGCCCCCGGCGGTGGCCCGGGTGCTGGCCGAGCCGAGGATCGAGCTGCCGCCCGAGGCGGCGGCCGACCTGCGCAGCGGCACCGTCCACGACAGCGCGCTGGAGGCGATGCTGCGGCTGGCCGGCCCGTACACGCTGTCGGTGAGCGTGGTGCGGACCGGCCACCCGCTGGACGTCTTCGGGACGACCCGGCCCAGCGACCATCCGCCGGGCCGGGCCTTCGACGTGTGGCGGATCGACGGCATGGCCGTGGTGGATCCGGCGACGCCCCGGCAGCTGATCGCGTCCTTCATGCGGGACGCGGCCGCCGCCGGGTCGTACAACGTGGGCGGTCCGGTGGCGATCCCGGGCGCCGGCAGGCAGTTCTTCACCGACGACACCCACCACGACCACTGCCACGTCGGGTTCGACCACTAGCGGTACGCCGTAGGTCAGCTGACGTTGACGCCGCTCCAGGCCGCGGCGACGGCGTTGTACTCGGTGCTGTTCAGGCCGTAGAGGTCCTTGGCCGCGTTCAGCGAGGCGGCGCGGGCGCCCTTGTAGTTGGTGGTGGAGGTCATGTAGACGGTCAGCGCGCGGTACCAGATCTTGGCGACCTTCTGGTTGCCGATGCCGGTCACCGTGGAGCCGTTGCAGGTGGGGCTGTTGTAGGTGAAGCCGTTGATGGTCTTGCTGCCGCTGCCCTCGCTGGCCAGGTAGAAGAAGTGGTTGCCGACGCCCGAGGAGTAGTGCACGTTCAGCTTGCCGACCGAGCTGCTCCAGCAGTCCGCCGAGGAGCCGTCCAGCGAGGGCTTGTCGAAGCGGCGCAGCCACGGCGGGGTGGACTGGTCGCTGAACAGGTAGTCGGGGGTGTCCACCTTGTTGTTGGCGTACCACTCGACCATGGTGCCGAAGATGTCGCTGGTGGACTCGTTGAGGCCGCCGGACTCGCCGCTGTAGCGCAGGTTGGCGGTGGCGCTGGTGACGCCGTGGGTCATCTCGTGGCCCATGGTGTCGAGGTCGACCTGCTCCGGGTCGTGCGAGCCGTCGCCGTCGCCGGTCATCATGCAGAAGCAGCTGTCGGACCACTGGGCGTTGTCCCAGTTGGTGCCGACGTGGACGAAGACGGTGGCGCCCTTGCCGTCGTTCTTGATGCCGTTCCGGCCGAAGGTGTTCTTGTAGTAGTCGTACGTCCAGGCGGTGTTGGCGTGGGCGTCGACGGCCGCGGTGGAGCGGTCGGCGGAGAACTTCTTCCCGTCGCCCCAGACGTTGGTGGGGCTGGTGAAGGCGGTGCCGGAGGTGGCCTTGACCGAGCTCGACGAGAGGTTGTGGGCGTCCTTGGTGACGTGGCCGCGGACCGGGTCGGTCAGGGTGTAGCCGCCGCTGACCGGGGTGGTGTCGATGGTGATCGTGCCGGTGTACTCGGAGTTGCCGGTGCCGGAGGCCTGGTGCTCGGCGTCGTAGGACTCGATCTGCTCCCCGGTGGTGGCGTCGGTGACCACGACCTTGCCGGCCGGCTCGCCGTGCGGGCCGGAGCCCTCGACGGTGGTGCGCCAGGCGAGGCGGGGGGTGCCGTCGGCGGCCCAGACGACCAGCTCGGGGGTGCTGACGGCGTCCCGGACGCCCGGGGCGGCGGAGAGCGCGTCGGCGGCGCCGGACTGCGCGGGCACCTTGGGGACGGTCGACTTCACGGCGGCTTCGTGGGCGGCCGCGCGGGTGGTGTCCTTCAGCCGGCCCTTGGCGTCCTGGTGGACGACCAGGTCACCGCCGACCACCGGCAGGCCCTGGAAGGTGCGGTCGAAGCGGACGTGCGAGGTGCCGTCGGCGTCGAGCACGACGTCCTTGAGCACCAGGTCCTGGCCGGAGCCGAAGCCGAACACCGCGGCGTTGTGGGCCACGTTGGCGCGGGCCTGGGATATCGCGGCCGCGCGCGGGTCGGCCGCGGCGGCGGCCGTGGCGGCGGGGACGGTCGCGCCGGCGAGGGCGGCGACGACCGCGATGGCTCCGGCCACGCGGGCACGGCGGAAGGAGGACGTGGGGGTCACTCGGAACTCCAGTGGGGGTGAGCTGCAGGGAAAGGAGCTGCGTCAGAGATTGACGGCGGTCAGTCAGGTGCAGCTAGAGGGAAGGTCATAACTTTGCCAAGTTGTGTCCTTTGTCGATCAAAAATGATCGAAAGTTAACAAGCGCTCCACAGTGCGGTCGTGACGATCGACTACGCGTACGGAGTGTTGGCACTGGGACGGGCGCGCCCTAGGCTTCCGCCCCATGGACGGATGGGTGGGGGCCTGGACCGGCGGGCGGGCGGCGGTCCACGTGGGCGACGTCGCGGACTTCAACGCGCAGTTCCTCGCCGCCTCCACGGACGGCGCGCAGCGGCTGCGGCGCCTGCGGCACGCGCACCACTACGCCTGCCTGGCCGTCGGCTACAGCCCCGAACCGGCGGTGCTGGTGCTGCCCGCCGAGGTCGCCCCGGAGTGGACCGACTGGCTGGCCCGGGAGTTGGCCTGGGGGCCGGTCGAGGTGCACAGCGGCGTCGCACCGGACCGGACGGTGGCCGAGGCGCTCGCCGCCCGCCCCGCGCTGGCGGCGCGGATCGCCGACTCCGGCCGCCCGGTGATCGGTTGGGGCCGGACGGCCGCCCAGGGCGAAGGGCCCGAGCTGGCCGCCGTCCGCCACTACGAGTCCAAGGCCGCCGCGCACGACCTGTTCACCGCCCTCGCCCCCGCGCACCCCGGCATCCGCCCGCCGCGCCAGGAGCGCCCGGAGAACCGGCGACGGGCCGCTCGTCAGCTGACCGCCCGCGCCGCCCGGGGCATGACCACCGTGCTGAAGAGCCCGTACGGCGTCGGCGGCTACGGCACCGTCGTGGTCGAGCCCGCCGAGCTGTTCGCCGCGGGCGGCGGCCGGGCCCTGCTGCGGCGCCTGGTGGCGACCGAAGTCCTGCCGGCCGAGGGCGCGTTGCTGCTGGAGGAGTACGTCGACCCGGGCCCGGGCGCCCGGCTGCGCGACCTCACGTTCGACGCGGTGGTCGGCCCGGACGGCACCGTCCACCCGGTCGGCGCGGGCGCCATGGAGGTGGCCGGCACCCGCTACCAGGGCGTCACCGTCGGCCCCGGCGCGGTGCCGCAGGGCGCCGCCGCCACCGCCCGCCGGTTCACCCTGGCGGTGGGGGAGCGGCTCGCCGCCGACGGCTACCGCGGCTGGTACGACGTCGACTTCGTCACCGACCGGGAGCGCCGGCTCGCCCCCACCGAGATCAACCTGCGGCTCACCGGCCCGGCCGTCGCCTTCGCGCTGGCCGCCCGGCTCGACGAGGTGCGCGGCCCCGGCCACCTGGTGCGCACCCTGGACGGGATGCCGCTCGGCGCCCGGCTCGCCCCGGCGGCCCTGCACGACCACCTGGAACGGCTGCGGCCGCGCTGCGCCCGACTCGGCGTCACCCTGCTGCCGCTGATCCCGACGGCGGGCCACGAGCCGGAGCCCACCGTCGGCCTCGCCCTGGCCGGCCCGGACGCCGAGGCGCTGGACGCGGCCGAGGCCCTGGTCACCGCGGCCAACCACGGACTGGCCCGGATGTTCGAGGCACTCAGGTGAGCGCCGGTCAGCCCTTGCTCCCCGGCCGCGGCTTGCGCAGCAGGAACGTGACCACCACGACGGCCGCGAGCATCAGCGGGACGTTGAAGACCAGCACCAGCGCCGTCTCCCGCGGCCAGTCGGTCGCGCCGGTGAGCCGGTACAGGTTGTCCTGCGGCCACCAGGAGGCGAGCAGCCAGAACACCGCCAGGTAGGTGAGCAGCGAGAGCCGGAACGAACGGCCCTGGCGCAGCACCACCGGAAGGCCGGAGAAGAGGAAGGCCATCCCGGCGCCGAAGGCCAGGTTCTCGCAGAGGTAGAGGAATTCGAAGACGGTGGCGTAGCCGGACGGCACGGCGGAGACGTCCGTGGAGCCCGGGAAGAAGTCGTCGGTGGTCACCCAGGCGAAGAAGGCCCCGATCACGACGCACAGCACGGCGAAGCAGCCCGTGGGGTTTTCCGCCCCGGCTCCGCCCCCGGCCTTGCCGCCGCCCTTGCCCCGGGCGCGGCCGCCCGCCTTGGCCGAGCGCGGGGCGGTGTGCTCCGGCGGAGCGGGCAGCGGCAGGGCCGCGCGGTCCAGCTTGCCCGCCCGGGTGCGCGGCAGCTCCGGCACCGGGACGACCGCCGCGGGCACCTGCCCGGCCGGCAGCTCCGCGGTCAGGTACTGCGAGAGCGACCAGCCGTCCGCGCCCTCGCCCTGCGGCACCGTCACCGCGTAGCCGACCAGCCGGCGCTGCCCCGGCCGCACGTCCACCTCCACCACGGCGGCCTCCCGCACCGCCGGGTGCGCGCGCAGCACGCCCTCGACGCGGGCCGCCGCCGCCACCCGGGAGACCACCGACCCCTTGCGGGCCTGCGGGACCGGCCCGAGCGCGTTCGCGGCCCGGCCGACGAACTCCAGCACGCCGTCCGGCCGCAGCCGCCCGATGTCCCCGGTCAGCAGCACCCGCCCGTCCGGGTCGAAGTCCGCCCGGACGAAGCGGCGCCCGGTCTCCTCGGGCCGGTCGAGGTAGCCGCGGACCAGACCGGGGCCGGCGATCGCGATCTCCCCGGCCGAGCCGGCCCCGGTGGGGGTGCCGTCCGGGCCGAGCACGTACACCCGGGTGCCGGGGAAGGGGCGGCCGACCAGCGAGACCCGCTCGGCGCCGTCGGCGGCGGCCGCGCCCCGCACGTCGAAGTAGGTGCTGTCCACGGTGGCCTCGGCCAGGCCGTACACGTTCAGCACCCGGGCGTGCTCGCCGAGCAGCCGCTGCAGGCCCAACTGCTCGTCCAGGTACCACTTCTCGGCGCCCACGGTGAGCAGCCGCACCCCGGGCAGGCCGCCGCCGGTCCGCTCCAGGAGGGCGGTGAGCCGGCGCGCGGTGCGCACGTTCAGCTCCAGCACGGTGATCCGCTCGGCGGCCACCAGGGCGGGCAGCGCGCCCAGGTCGGCGGTGCGGTCCAGGGTGAGGTTGAACGGGGTGACCACCAGGGTGGCGCCGGAGCACAGCGCGCGGACCCAGTCGGCGGTGAAGACGTCGAACTCCAGGCTCGCCGTCTGCAGGATCCGGTCCTCGGCGGTCAGCCCGTACACCTCCCGCCAGCCCTCGTACGCGGCGAGCAGGTTGCGGTGCTCGACCAGCGCGCCGTTGGGCGGGCCGGTGGAGCCGGAGGTGTAGAAGACGCAGGCGAGGTCCTCGGGCGCGACCTCGGGCGGCTCGAACGGATCGCCTCCGCCGTCCGGTTCGACGCCGTCGACGCAGACCAGCGGCGCCCCGCTCGCGTCCACCAGGCGCACCCGGTGCACCTCCTCGGTCACCACCACGTCCGGCGCCGCGTCGGCCAGGACGTGCCGCAGCAGCGCGTCCGGCGCGCTCGGCTCCAGCGGCACGTACGCCGCGCCCGCCTTCAGCACCGCCAGCAGCGCCACGTACACCTCGGTGCCCCGGCCCAGCGCCACCGCCGCCCGGCCGCCCGGTGCCAGGCCGCGCTCCGCCAGTACGGCGGCCAGGCGCCGGGCGCGCCCGTCCAGCTCCCCGTACGTCAGCTCGCGCCCGCCGCAGCGCACGGCCACCGCCGCCGGCGCCCGGCGCGCCTGCTGCTCGACCAGCCCGTGCAGGGTCCGGGCCCGCTCGGTGTCCACGCCCATCCCGCCTCCCCCTCGTCCTCTCGTCCCCTCGTCCCCTCGGAGGCACGATCCTCCTCCCAACTCCCTTCGGGCAACAGGGTTGTGGCGGGTCCACCCTTCGGACGGCCCGGCCCCGCCGCGGCGAACGGTTGTAGTCTGCACGCGGACGGACGGCACCGGGCCCGTCCGGTGCCGCGATCGGAGACCCACCCCATGAGCAAGCCCTTCGACGGCCCGCTGCTGCGCACCCAGGACGTGGACGTGGTGCGTGACGGCCGGTACCTGCTGCGCGGGATCAGCCTGGAGATCCAGCCCGGCGAGCACTGGGCGCTGCTCGGCCCCAACGGGGCGGGCAAGTCCACCCTGCTCGCCCTGCTCGGCGCGGTCTCCCACCCCACCCGCGGCGAGGTGGACGTGCTCGGCCGCCGGCTCGGCCGGGTCGACATCCGCGAGCTGCGCGCCCACCTCGGCCACGTCAACCCGCGCCATCCGCTGCGCTCGCCGCTGACCGTGCGCGAGGTGGTGCTCACCGGCTACGCCAACACCATCGAGCCCGAGCTGCACCGCAAGCCCGCCCCGGAGGTGCTGGAGCGGGCCGAGCTGCTGATCGAGACGCTCGGCATGGGCGCGATGGCCGAGGCCCCGTGGACCACCCTCTCCCAGGGCGAGCGCGGCCGGGCCCTGATCGCCCGCGCCCTGATGCCCAGCCCCCGCCTGCTGCTGCTCGACGAGCCCGCCACCGGGCTGGACCTGACCGCCCGCGAACTGCTGCTGGACAGCCTGGACCTGCTGCGCCACCAGCACCCGGACCTGGCCAGCGTGCTGGTCACCCACCACCTGGAGGAGCTGCCGGAGAGCACCACCCACGCCCTGCTGCTGCGCGGGGGCGCGTGCGTGGCGGCCGGGCCGGTGGCGGAGGTGATGACCACCGAACTGATCAGCGAGACCTTCGGCCACCCGATCCGGATCAGCCGCCACGAGGGCCGGTGGACGGCCCGGGCCGCCGCCCGACGGGCACCGGGAAGGTAACGGTTCAGGGGGTGGGTGTAGACGCTGGGACATCCATACGTAAGGTATGCCTTAGCTAACGACGGGGGTCCGCCCCCGCCGACCCCCGCAGAACCACGGCACCCTCATGCCCTTTTCCGTTGGAGCCCGCATGTCCGCCCGTCGCCGTTCCACCGCAGTCGCGCTGCTCACCCTCGCCGTGACGACCGCAACCCTGGCCGGCTGCTCCTCCAAGAAGGACGACAAGGCGGCGTCCTCCGACGCCGTGAAGGTGAACGCGACCGACACCGCGTGCGAGGTCTCGAAGACCACCTTCCCGGCCGGTCACGTCGTGCTGGACATCAGCAACAAGGGCTCCAAGACCACCGAGGTCTACGTCTACGGCGCCGGCGACAAGATCGTCACCGAGCGCGAGAACATCGGCCCCGGCACCAAGGCCAGCATCAACGCCGAGATCAAGGCGGGCTCGTACGAGATCGCCTGCAAGCCCGGCATGGTCGGCGACGGCATCCGCCAGAAGATCACCGTGACCGGCGAGGGCGGCAGCGCCGCGCCCGCCGACCCGCGCCTGGCCGGCGCCGTCGACGCCTACCGCACGTACGCCCAGCAGCAGGCCGACGCCACCATCCCGGCCGTCCAGGCGTTCGCCGACGCGATCAAGGCCGGCGACCTGGAGAAGGCCAAGTCGCTGTACGCGCCCTCGCGCACCGGCTGGGAGCGCACCGAGCCGGTCGCCGAGAGCTTCGGCGACGTCGACCCCAAGACCGACACCCGCGAGGACAAGGTCGAGGCTGGCCAGCAGTGGACCGGCTGGCACAAGCTGGAGAAGTCGCTCTGGGCCGACGCCAGGATCGGCGACGACGAGAAGAAGCTCGCCGACCAGCTGGTGGCCGACCTCAAGGACTGGCAGGCGAAGATCCCGTCCGCCGAGATCACCGCGACCAGCATGGCCAACGGCGCCAAGGAGCTGCTGGACGAGGTCGCCACCAACAAGATCACCGGTGAGGAGGACCGCTACAGCCACACCGACCTGGCCGACTTCCAGGCCAACGTCGAGGGTGCGCAGAAGGCCTACGAGCTGCTGAAGCCGGTCGCCTCCGAGAAGGACGCGGACCTGGCCAAGACGCTGGACTCCGAGTTCGCCGCCATCAACGCCCTGCTCGCCAAGTACAAGCAGGCCGACGGCACCTTCACCTCCTACGACAAGGTCACCGAGGCCGAGCGCAAGACCTTCTCCGACGCGGTCAACTCGCTGGGCGAGCCGCTGTCGAAGCTGGCCGCCGCCGTGGTCGCCAAGTAACCGACCCGCACCACCCGCTCCACCGACGCCGCGGCGGCCCGACCGGCCGCCGCGGCATCCGTGGGTCGGCGCACAGCCGCTCAGCACCACCGCAGTTGAGCACCCGAGCAGTTCAGCCAGCAGAGCATTTCAGTACCGAGAAGGGCCCGCCCGCCGATGGACGCCGAGAACGAGCAGCAGAACGGGACGCCGGCCACCGCCGACGCCACCGCCACCGACGCCGCCGCGAGCAGCAAGGGCGCGGTCAGCCGCCGCGCCGTCATCGGCTGGGCCGGTGCGGGTGTCGCGCTCGGCGCCGCCGCCGTCGGCTCGGTGGCCGCCGCCACCCGGCAGGACGACCCGGCCCCCGCGGCCGCCGCCGTCCCGGCCGGTGCCGAGGTGCCGTTCTACGGCGACCACCAGGCCGGCATCGCCACCCCCGTCCAGGACCGGCTGCACTTCGCCGCCTTCGACGTCTCCGAGAAGGCCACCCGCGAGTCCCTGGTCAAGCTGCTCAAGGAGTGGACCAAGGCCGCCGCCGCGATGACCGGCGGCCGCGAGGTCGGCACCGGCGCCGCCACCGGCCTGCCCGAGGCCCCGCCGGACGACACCGGCGAGGCCCTCGGCCTGCCCGCCTCCCGGCTGACCCTCACCATCGGCTTCGGCCCGACCCTGTTCGAGAAGGACGGTGTGGACCGCTTCGGCCTGAAGGCCAAGCGCCCCGACGCCCTGATCGACCTGCCGGGCTTCAAGGGCGACAAGCTCGACCCCACCCGCAGCGGCGGCGACATCTGCGTCCAGGCCTGCGCCGACGACCCGCAGGTCGCCGTGCACGCGATCCGCAACCTGGCCCGCATCGGCATGGGCACCGTCAACATCCGCTGGTCCCAGCTCGGCTTCGGCAAGACCTCCTCCACCACGCCGGACGCGCAGACCCCGCGCAACCTGATGGGCTTCAAGGACGGCACCCACAACATCGCGGGCACCGACACCGCGAAGCTCGCCGACCACGTCTGGGCCGCCCCCGGTGACGGCCCCGAGTGGATGACCGGGGGCTCCTACCTGGTCGCCCGGCGGATCCGGATGCACATCGAGACCTGGGACCGCACCTCGCTCAAGGAGCAGGAGGACGTCTTCGGCCGCACCAAGGGCGAGGGCGCCCCGTACGGCAAGGCCAAGGAGCACGACGCGCCCGACCTCAAGGCGATGCCCGCGGACTCGCACGTCGCGCTCGCCCACCCGGACGCCAACAGCGGCCTGATGATCCTGCGCCGCGGCTTCTCCTTCACCGACGGCACCGACGGCCTCGGCCGCCTGGACGCCGGCCTGTTCTTCCTCGCCTACCAGCGCGACACCCGCAAGGCCTTCGTGCCGCTGCAGACCCGCCTGGCGGCGAGCGACAAGCTCAACGAGTACATCCAGCACGTCGGCTCCGCCCACTTCGCCTGCCCGGCGGGCGTGCGCAAGCCGGGGGAGTGGTGGGGCCAGGCCCTGTTCGGCTGAGGCCCCTGACCCACCCCCGTCCGTACCACCCTCTTCACCCCCAGGAGGCCGCGTGTTCGGCAACTACCTGATCGGCCTGCGCGAAGGCCTCGAAGCCAGCCTGGTCGTCTGCATCCTGATCGCCTACCTGGTCAAGACCGACCGCAAGGACAAGCTGCCGCCGGTCTGGCTCGGCGTCGGCGCGGCCGTGGTGCTGTCGATGGCCTTCGGCGCGGTCCTGCAGTTCGGCTCCTCGCAGCTCACCTTCGAGGCCCAGGAGGCGCTCGGCGGCTCGCTGTCGATCATCTCGGTCGGCCTGGTGACCTGGATGGTCTTCTGGATGCGGCGCACCGCGCGGCACCTGAAGACCGAGCTGCACGGCAAGCTGGACGCGGCGCTCGCGATGGGCACCGCGGCCCTGGTGGTCACCTCCTTCCTGGCCGTCGGCCGCGAGGGCCTGGAGACGGCGCTGTTCATCTGGTCGGCCGTGCAGGCCACCGGCGACGGCTGGAACCCGCTGATCGGCGCGGCGCTCGGCCTGCTCACCTCGGTGGTGCTCGGCTGGCTGTTCTACCGCGGCGCGCTGAAGATCAACCTGGCCAGGTTCTTCACCTGGACCGGCGCGATGCTGGTCGTGGTCGCGGCCGGTGTGCTCGCCTACGGCGTGCACGACCTGCAGGAGGCCGGCTGGCTGCCGGGCCTGCACAGCACGGCCTTCGACATCTCCAGCACCATCCCCAAGGACAGCTGGTACGGCACCCTGCTGAAGGGCGTCTTCAACTTCCAGCCCGACCCGACGGTGCTGCAGCTGGTGGTCTGGCTGCTCTACCTGGTCCCCACCCTGGCGTTCTTCTTCAACCTCCTCGGCGGCGGCGGCAAGACCACGCCCGCCCAGCCCGCCACCGCCACCCCGGCCGCCTGACCGGCGGACACTCCCCCGACACCGCCCCGCCCGGCCCCGCCGGACGGGGCGGTGTCGTCATTCCGTCATTCCGTCATTCCGTCGTTTCGTCGTTCCGTCGTTTCGTCATGAGTGCGTCACAGCCGCAACCGGTCCGGCCGTGGGTGTCGTGGTGGGGGGTGAACATCCCGATCGACCACCCGTGGGGGGAACATGACCGTTCGCAGGCCTGCCGGGCTCGCCGCCGCAACCGTGGCGGTGCTCGCCGCTGCCGTGCTGCTGACCGCGTGCGACGACGGCGCCGGGACGGGCGCGCAGCCGGCGCCGACGGTGACCGTCACCGGGGCGGTGTCCGCGCAGCCGACGAGCAGCGGCAAGGCCGCCGTGCCCGGGGCGACACCGACCGGGCCGCTGGTGTCGCAGTCGGCCGGCGCGCGGTGCGCGGCCGACGAACTCAAGGCCACCGTGCAGCTCCAGGAGGCCGGTTCGGCCATGGTGACGCTCACCAACAAGGGCAGCCGGACCTGCACCCTGTTCGGCTACCCGGGCTACGGCGGACTGCGGCCCGACAACGGCGCGGACCCCCTGCCCGTCAAGCGGGAGCCGCACCCCGGGGCGCCGACGGTGATCACCCTCAAGCCGGGGACGACCGCCTTCTCCGGCCTCAAGTGGAGCTCCTGCGACAAGGCCGACCCGAGCTGCCACGTGATCGGCGGCCTGCGGCTCACCCCGCCGGACGAGACCAAGCAGCTGACCGCCGAGGTGCTCGGCCTCGACGGCAAGCCGGTCCTGCAACTGCCCGTCTCCGCCCAGGGCCTGACCACGGGCAGCCTGCAACCCTCCAACCAGGGCGTGGTGTTCGCCGGGCCGTGACGCGAAAGCCCCCGGGGCCGTGACGCGAAGGAGCCCCCGGGGCCGGTCCGAACGGACCGCCCCCGGGGGCTCCTGGCGTCGCGCTCCGGGCTACTCGCTCTTGATGGCGCCCAGGATGTCCAGCCTCGCCGCCTTGAAGGCGGGCCACAGGGCGGCCAGCAGGCCGATCACCGCGGCCGCGAGCAGGAAGGTGCCGACCTGGACCGGCGGCACCACGGTGGTGATGCCCTTGACGTCGTCCGCCAGCGTACGGACCCCGGCCCACGCGACCAGGATGCCGAGGCCGATCCCGACCAGCCCGCCGAACAGCGCGATCAGCAGGGACTCCAGGCGGACCATTCGCCGGATGCCGAGCCGGTCCAGGCCGATCGCCCGCAGCATGCCGATCTCCCGGCGGCGCTCGAACACCGACATCGCCATGGTGTTGACGACGCCGAGCACCGCGATGACCACGGACATGCCGAGCAGCCCGTACATCATGTTCAGGATCCCGGTCAGCAGCTGGCGGTTCTCCGCCTTGATGTCCTTCTCGCCCTTGACGGCGATCAGCGGGTTGCCGCCGGTCGCGTCGCGCACCGCCTGCTTCAGCTCCCCGGTCGGGCCGTTCGCGCCCTTGACCAGGACCTTGTCCAGCCCGGCGCCGGGGAGGGCGTGCGCGCCGACGACGGCGTCGGGGGCGACGATCCCGGCCAGCACCGAGTTGGGCTCGATGACGGCGCCGACGGTCAGCGCGCCCTTGCTGCCGTCCGGGTAGGTGACGGCGAGGGTCTCGCCGACCCGGTAGCGGCTCTGCCCGGAGGTGCCCGCGTTCACCATCAGCTTGCCCTGCTTGAGGGCGTCCGCGCTGCCCTCCTTGACCTTGACGGTGACCAGCCGGTCGATGGTGGTGGCGTCGACGGCCGTCAGCCACTCGTTGTCCGAGCCGTCCGCGCCAGTCTCCACCGGGACGCTGCGCACCACGCTCGTCGCGGCGACGCCGGGAGCCTTGGCGATCTGCGTGGAGACCTCGGGGGAGAGCATGGAGTAGTTCTCCATGGTGACCGCGTAGTCGGCCTTGAGGTCGTTCGCGGCCGCGTCGTCCACGGCCTTGTTCACCGAGGCGCCGATCACGGTCAGCGAGGTGATCAGGGTGACGCCGATGGTGAGCGCCGAGGCCGTGGCGGCGGTGCGGCGCGGGTTGCGGATCGCGTTCTCCTTGGCCAGCTTGCCCGCGGTGCCGTACAGCGCGCGCAGCAGCGGGGCGAACAGCGCGATCAGCGGCCGGGACAGCAGCGGGGTGAGGACGAACACGCCGATCAGCAGCGCGCCCGCGCCGAGGCCGACCAGCTTGACCTCCTTGCCGCTCACGCCCGCGGCCAGCGCGGCCGCACCGGCCAGGGAGAACAGCAGGCCGATGGTGTTGCGGATCACCAGGCTCTTCTGGGTGGCGGGCTGCTCGGCCGAGCTCATCGCCGCCACCGGGGCGATCCGGGAGGCGCGGCGGGCGGGCAGCCAGGCGGCCAGGACCGTCACCAGCACGCCGACCGCGATCGCGGCGATCACCGTGCTCGGGGCGATGATCAGCGGGCCGTCCGGCAGGTTGGCCTCCATCGGGCCGTTGAGGAAGGACTTGAGTCCGACGGCGATCCCGATGCCGGCCAGCAGACCGGCCACCGACGCGGTGAGGCCGACCAGGAACGCCTCGATCAGCACCGAGCGGGTGATCTGGCGGCGGGTCGCGCCGACGGCGCGCAGCAGGGCCAGTTCCTTGGTGCGCTGGGCGACCAGCATGGTGAAGGTGTTGGCGATGATGAAGATGCCGACGAACAGGGCGATGCCGGCGAAGGCCATCAGGAAGGTGCTCAGGAACTTGGTGCCCTGCTTGATCATCCGGTCCTGCTGGGCGGCGAGCTCGCGGCCGGTCCGGGCCTCGATGTTGTCGCCCTGCGGGACGGCCTGCTTGACGGCGGCGAGCAGCGCGGTGTCGTCGGTGCCCGGCTTGGCCTTGACGTCGAGTTCGGCGAAGCGGCCCGGGCTCAGGTAGAGCTGCTGGGCGGTGGCGGTGTCGAAGGCGGCGAGCGAGCCGCCGGCCGTGACCCGCGGGTCGTTGGTGTGCAGGGTGCCGGTGAGCTTGAGCTCCATGACCGGGCCGTTGACGGCGACCCGGACGGTGTCGCCGACCTTGTAGCCGCCCTTGTCGGCGGTCTTGGCGTCGAGGGCGATCTCGGTGGCGTTCTTCGGGCCGCGGCCCGCGACCAGCGGGTAGCGCGGGTCGGTGCCGTCGGCGCCCGGCACGTAGTTGGTGCCGGTGGTGGAGAAGCCGTTGCCGATCAGCGCGCCCTTCTTGTCGGCGATGCCGGCGAAGCCGCTCACCACGCCGCGGGCGTCGGCGACGCCGGGCAGCGCGGCGACCTTGGCGCGGGAGTCCTCGGTGAGGGTGGGGCCGGTGGTGGCCCGGCCGCCGTGGTCGTAACCGCGCAGGCCGGCCTCGCGGTCGCTGACGGTGACGGCGATGTCGGTGTAGCTCTTGGAGTTCTGGGTCCTGAGCGCGTTGCCGAGGGTGTCGGAGAAGACCAGGGTGCCGGCGACGAAGGCGGTGCCGAGCATGACGGCGAGCGTCGTCATCAGCAGTCGGCCCTTGTGCGCCAGCACGTTGCGCAAAGCGGTGCGGAACATGAGGGGTTGTCAGTCCTGGGGTACTCGGGGACGGGTGGCTTCGTGGGTCGGGCGCGGGCGGGCCGGCGGGCCCGGGCTGGCGTGGTGTCAGCTGGTGCGGCCCTTGGCGTCGAAGCGGCGCATGCGGTCCAGGACGGTGTCGGCGGTGGGGTGGTGGAGTTCGTCGACGATGCGGCCGTCGGCGAGGAAGACGACGCGGTCGGCGTAGGCGGCGGCGACGGGGTCGTGGGTGACCATGACGACGGTCTGGCCGAGTTCGCGCACGGAGTTGCGCAGGAAGGAGAGGATCTCGGCGCCGGAGCGGGAGTCGAGGTTGCCGGTGGGCTCGTCGGCGAAGATGATGTCGGGCTTGCCGGCGAGGGCGCGGGCGCAGGCGACGCGCTGCTGCTGGCCGCCGGAGAGCTGGGAGGGGCGGTGGTTGAGGCGGCCGGAGAGGCCGACGGTGTCGACGACGCGGTCGAGCCAGGCCTGGTCGACCTTGCGGCCGGCGATGTCCATCGGGAGGGTGATGTTCTCCAGGGCGGTCAGGGTCGGCAGCAGGTTGAAGGCCTGGAAGACGAAGCCGATGTGGTCGCGGCGCAGTTGGGTGAGCTGCTTGTCCTTGAGGCCGACGAGTTCGGTGTCGCCGATGGTGGAGGAGCCGGAGGTGACGGTGTCGAGGCCGGCCATGCAGTGCATGAGGGTGGACTTGCCGGAGCCGGAGGGGCCCATGATCGCGGTGAACTCGCCCTGCGGGAAGGCCACGCTGACGTCGTCGAGGGCGACCACGCGGGTCTCGCCCTCCCCGTAGACCTTGTTCAGGCCGGTGGCGCGGGCGGCCGTCCGGCCGGTGCGGACGGCGGTTGCGGGGAACGTCACGTGGACTCCTGGGGACGGAATAAACGGAAAATCTGACTCCAGTCCATCCTCCCAAGGCGTTCTTCCGCGAGGTGTATGCCGAGCGGACGGTCGGCCCCCGCCGACCCGGTGGTGCGGCGGGGAGCCTCTCCTCCTCAGGTATGACCCCGACCCCTGAGGGATCACGGTCCGCGGGCTACTCCACCGCCACGCCGAAGGCCGCCGCCAAACCGGCCAGACCGTTCCTCACCCCCCGGCCGGAGGGGCTGAACTCCCAGGCCCCGCCCGCCCGTCGGAAGGCGCCCAGCAGCATCGCGCTGTCCGGCACCCCGCCCGTGCTGCCCGCCCAGTCGGCCGGACCGGCCGCGCCCGGCCCGTACGCGGCGGCGACCGCCAGCCCGTGCACGTAGCCGAGCGGCAGGGCCGGGTGCTCCTCCTCCTCGGTCGAGACCGCGACCACCACCTCCTCGACCGCGGCCGGCAGCCGGTGCAGGTCCAGGGTCAGCCGGGCCGCCCGGACCGGCTCGCCCGGCACCGAACGGGTGGGGTGCAGCCGCACCGCGCCGTCCGGGTCCTGCGGGCTGTTGAAGAACACGAAGTGCTCGTCGCTCAGCACCCGGCCGCCGGCGCACAGGAAGGCGGTGACGTCCAGCTCCACCGCGTCCCCGCCGGCCGTCCGGCTCTGCCAGCTCACCGTGAGGGCGGTCTCACGTTCGGCGGGCCCGGCCTCCCCTCCGGCGGGGGCGGCGCCGCCCGCGGCAGCCGGACCGCCGCCGCCGAGCCGGCCGCGCAGGCCCTGCTCGGCCAGCAGCTCGACCAGCTCCGGGCCGCTCACCAGGGTCAGCGGCTTGCCCTCGATGTAGCTGTACGAGCCGCGGCCGAAGCCCGCGGTGGTCACCAGGATGCCCTTGATCGCGCCGTGGTGGCGGACGGTGGACTCCAGGTCGCGCACGGCCGTCGGCGGGACGGTCTTCTTGTAGCGCTTGGCCTGGATCACGATCTTGCCGCCGGTCACCGGGTCCAGGTCCTCGGCGACCACGTCGACTCCGACGTCGCCGCTGCGGGCCGTGGTCATCACCCGGAAACCGCGCAGCCGGAACAGCTCGGCGATCAGGTCCTCGAAGTCCAGCGGATCCATCGCGAAGAGGTCCGGCTCGTCCTCGCCGCCGTGCCCGGCCAGGCTCCCGCCGACCGTCTCCGGCCGCCGGTCCGGCCGCACCTCGTCCAGCCGCTCCGGGCGCGCCGACAGCCGGCCGCCCAGGCCCTGGAAGCACTCCAGCGGGTCCACCCGGTCCAGCGCCAGCCCGGCGAACCCGGCCCGGGTCGCGGTCAGCGTGGACACGAAGCGCTCGGCCTCCCGGCCGGTCGCCGGGTCGATGCCCAGCACGAAGCCGTTCAGCACCACCGAGTCCAGCAGCCCGTCCCGGTCCGCCCGGTACAGCTCCGCCACCACCCGCAGCGCCGACTGCGCCAGGATCCGCCGGTACAGCGCCTTGCGCTCCGTCGCCGGGCGGGCCACCTCGGCCTCCCGGTCGTCCGACTTCACGTACCGCACCCGGGCGGCGGCCGGCACCACGTCCGGCCCCGGCAGCTCCCAGTTCACCACCAGCTGACGGCCGGCCGCGTCGAAGGCCGCCACCAGCCGGTGCGGGAAGCCCTCCGGCCAGGCCGCCGAGGCGTACAGGCCCGCCGTGAAGTACTCCTGCACCGCCTCCGGCTCACCCGCCCGCAGCCGCCGCAGCAACTCCTCCGTCCGGGCGCCGCGCTCCTCGTCCTGCCGGCGGAACCCCTCCGCCCAGGCCAGGTACTCCCGGTGGTACCCGGCCAGCCGCTGCTGCCGGTCCGCCTCCCGGGCCTGCGCGGCGTACCAGTCCTGCTCGAACCGGGCCCGGGCCTGCGCCAGGTACTGCTCGTACTGGCGCCGCACACCCGGGTTGCGGGCCTGCACCGGATCCGGCGGCGGCACGAAGTAGGCGCTGGAGGCCTGGTCCGGCATCTCCACCGGCACGCCCAGCGGCCCCGGATCGAACGGCGGCACCACGCTCGGCGCCAGCAGCGCCTGCGGACCGAACGCCGGAGCGGCCAGCCCGGCGGTCAGCAACGACGTCAACTCCTCGACCCGGGCGTCCAGTTCGGCCGTCCGCCGGGCCGCCTCCGCCTCCCGCGACTGCTGGTACGCGCGCTGCGCGTCCCGCTCGTTCCGGGCGGCCGCCCGCTGCGCCTCGCGCTGCTCCCGCTCCCGTCGGCGCTCCTCCGCCGCCTCGGCGCGCCACCGGGCCTCCTCCCGGCGCTGCTGCTGCCGCTGCGCCTCCGCCCAGACCGCCAGCACCCCGCTGTTCCGCCGCCCCGACACCGTCCGTCCACCCCATTCACCTCGCGCCGACCCCGGCCGCGCGACATCGCCTCCCGGCCGCACCGCCGACCGCGCCCGCCACAATAGAACGTGGGCACCCGACCGGGCCACGCGCCCGTGACCTGCGGGCCCACGGCGGCCCGCTGATGCTCCGTCGGGCGGGCCCCGACGGTGCGGCCGGGCGCGCGCGGGCCGCGAGCTCTCGGTGGCGCCCGCCGGCCCCGTCCGTGGGCCCGGCAGCCCGGTCGGCGGCCTGGGGGCCGCGGACGCCCACGAACGACCGTCCGGGGCCTCACCGCCTCGGGTCGGCGTTCCAGCGCCAGTCGGTGCGCCGGGGGCGGTCGGGCAGCGCGGTCCGGCCGGTGGCCCAGAGGAGGGTCGGCCAAGGGGCGTCGGTGACCGGCACGTCGGGGAAGAGCCGGGCGAGGGTGCGCTCGCAGAGGTCGGCGGGCGGGGTCCACGGGAGGCCGAGGCCGACGGTGAGGTCGTGGAGGTGGATCAGGGTCTCGACCAGGCTCATGGCCACGAAACCACTCGGGTCGGCGAGCCCCCACGGGTGGTAGGCGCGGGCCTCCGGCGGGGTGACCCGGGCCACGGCGACCATCAGCCCGCCGGAGGCCTCCAGGACCTCGAGCAGCCCGTCGACCCCGCTGTCCGGGTCGGCGCGGACGAAGTTGTTCGGGGCACCGGGCGCGCGGCGGGTCGCCACGAAGGGGACGTACCGGTCACGCGGCGGCCGCGCGGGGCCCAGCAGGGCGGGGCCGAGCTGGGCGGCGTACGCGAGGAGGTCGTCGGCGAGGTGCTCGGCGGTCTCCCGGCAGCTCCAGTCGAGTGTGCCGGCCGGGCGTGACCGGTCGGCATCCGCCGGGGCGCCGCGCAGGGTGTCGAGGGCGAGCCGGAGGGCGACGGCGAGGTCGTCCGCGGTGGGTGAGTCGGGCGAATCGATCATTCCTGGGACGCTAGCAACGCCCGGGTCCGGTCCGCCGGGGAACGGTCCGGTCCGCCTCGGACGACCGTTGTCGGTGGTGCCGGGTAGCCTCGACTGGTCGCGTAGCCACAGGGAGGGATGCCCGTGACGATCCCCGCACCGCAGCAGCCGGACCGGCCCGGCGGCTGGGTCTCCACCGGTCTGAGCTGGCAGGACGGCCGCGCCGTGCTCGGCGCCGTCCGTGGCGCCCGGGTGCACGAGCGCGTCGTGGAGCCCGGCGCGGAGGTCGGCTGGCTGCTCGGCGGGCCCCGGCGCTGCACCGGGGCCTGGCTGGTCGGGGCGACGGAACGCACGCCCTGCCCGCACCACGCGGTGATCGATCCGGACGGCGGCGCGACGCAGTGCCCGGCCTGCCAGAGCGTGGACCGGGGCCTCGCCCTCGCGCGGGACCAGATCCTCGACGACGGCCGCACCTACCTGCTCTACCTCGCCTGGTTCGGCGAGGGCCTGCTGAAGGTCGGCCTGACCGCCGAGCAGCGCGGTGACAGCCGGCTCCTCGAACAGGGCGCGCTGGCCTACGCGTTCACCGCCCGCGGCGGACTGCCCGCCGTGCGCCGCGCCGAACTCACCGTCGCCGCCTCCGGCCTGGCCCGCGAGCGGTACAAGTCCCGGCTGAAGGCCGAGCACTGGTGGTCGCACGGCGACGCCCCGTACCGCCGTGCGGTGCTCGACGAGGCGCGGGCCCGGGCGCACCGGCTGCTGGACGGCCACGCCGTGGAGCTGCTCGCCGACCGCCCGGTGGTGGACCACGTCGAACGCTACGGCCTGGCCGCCGGCGCCCCGGAGTCCTACCGGGAGGTCGCCGGGCTGGCCGACGGCGCCGTGATCGCGGGCCGGCTGCGGCCGCCGATCGGCAAGCACCTGTTCCTCGACCAGGCGGACGGCTCCGGCCCGCTGCTGCTGGACACCCGGCGGCTCACCGGCTGGACGCTGACCCCCGTGGCCGGCCGCCCCTCGGAGGGGCTGGCCCTGCAGGAGCGCGTCCGCCCGGCCGAGCCGGACACCCAGGAGGCGCTGTTCTGACGTCCGGGCGGGGCGGGCCCCGCCGGTCAGCTCAGCTTGCTGCGCACCCCGCCCGGGCCCGAGCGGGCGCGGCGGGACAGCGGGGGCCGGGACGGGCGGACGTCGGAGCGGGCGCCCCGCTCGGCGTCGGCGGCGGCGTCGGCGGACCGCCGGGCGAGCGCGGCCCGGGCGGCGGCCAGGGCGACGCGGGCGAGCAGCGGGTCCTCCCGGACCCCGGCCGCGTGCTGGGCGCGCTGGCAGCCGGTGCACCAGACCGGCGAGGCCGGCCCGTCCGGGTACCGCATGCTCTCCGGCGGCAGGTAGTGCCCACCGCACTCGACGCACTCGAAGACCAACCTCATCCGACGATCACCGTCCCGGATCCGTGGCACCGACCGCAGGGCGACCAGAACGTGTGGATCCTGGGCACCATGCTTCCTTCCTCGTCCAGTTCGACCGTTGCCTCGGTCTTCTGGGTCCCCCCGGACCCGCCGCAGCCGGAACAGGACTGAACCTCGGGCATATGCCGTCCCTCCGTAGCGGAGCACCACCGTAGCGCGATTTCCCGCCGGGGAGCACCGGTCATGACGATCCACCACCCTTACGGGGAGCGCGAATCGCCCCCGCACGCCCCGGGGGACGACGGCGGCCCCTCGCGTGAGCACCACGGCGAGGGGCCGACGGCCGGCGGACCCGACCGAACGAGGGGGAGCGTCAGCCGCGGGCGGCCCGCAGGAACTCCCGGTTCATCGCCGCGATGCTGGGCAGCGGGATGCCCTTGGGGCAGGCGGTGGCGCACTCACCGGTGTTGGTGCAGCCGCCGAAGCCCTCGGCGTCCATCGCCGCGACCATGTTCCGTACCCGGGAGGCCCGTTCCGGCGCGCCCTGCGGGAGCACGTTGAGGTGGACGACCTTGGCGGAGGTGAAGAGCATCGCCGAGCCGTTGGGGCAGGCCGCCACGCAGGCGCCGCAGCCGATGCACTCGGCGTGCTCGAAGGCGGTGTCGGCGGCGTCCTTGGGGACGGGCGTGGCGTGCGCGTCGGGGGCGCTGCCGGTGGGGGCGGTGATGTAGCCGCCGGAACCGATGATCCGGTCGAAGGCCGAGCGGTCCACCACCAGGTCCTTGACCACCGGGAAGGCGGCCGCCCGCCAGGGCTCGACGTCGATGGTGTCGCCGTCCCGGAAGTGCCGCATGTGCAGCTGGCAGGTGGTGGTCCGCTCGGGGCCGTGCGCCTGGCCGTTGATGACCATGCCGCAGGCGCCGCAGATCCCCTCGCGGCAGTCGTGGTCGAAGGCGACCGGCTGGTCGCCGCGGGTGATCAGCTCCTCGTTGAGGGTGTCCAGCATCTCCAGGAAGGACATGTCCGGGCTGATGCCGCTGACCTGGTAGGTGGTCATCGACCCGGGTGCGTCCGGGCCCGCCTGGCGCCAGATGCGCAGGGTGAGGTTCATGCGTAGCTCCGCTGGGTGGGGTGGACGTACTCGAAGTCGAGCACCTCGCGGTGGAGGACGGGCGCCGCGCCGGTGCCGGTGAACTCCCAGGCGGCGGCGTAGGTGTA
The DNA here is from genome assembly GCF_044764985.1 of Kitasatospora sp. NPDC093550. Taxonomy (NCBI): domain Bacteria; kingdom Bacillati; phylum Actinomycetota; class Actinomycetes; order Kitasatosporales; family Streptomycetaceae; genus Kitasatospora; species Kitasatospora sp. NPDC093550. Next base: position 339,076 of record NZ_JBIWJF010000007.1, on the reverse strand, counting down.
CTCCTCGTCGCGCCGGGCGGCCTCGCCGTCGGGGGTCTGGCTCTCGGTGCGGAAGTGGCCGCCGCAGGACTCGGCGCGGTGCAGGGCGTCCAGGCACATCAGCTCGGCCAGCTCGAAGTAGTCGACGAGCCGGTTGGCCTTCTCCAGCGACTGGTTGAGCTCCTGCCCGGTGCCGGGCACCTTGATCCGGCGCCAGAACTCCGCGCGCAGCTCGGGGATCCGCCGCAGCGCCCGCTTCAGGCCGGCCTCGTCGCGGGCCATGCCGCACTCGTCCCAGAGGAGTTCGCCGAGTTCGCGGTGGAAGGAGTCCGGGGTCCGGTCGCCGTCCACGGCGAGGATCAGGTTGAGCCGGTCCTCGACCTCGGCCTCGGTCTCGGCGAGCACCGGGTGGTCGGCGGGCACGGCGGGCAGCGGGTTGCGGGCCAGGTAGTCGTTGAGGGTGGGCGGCAGCACGAAGTAGCCGTCGGCGAGGCCCTGCATCAGCGCGCTGGCGCCGAGCCGGTTGGCGCCGTGGTCGGAGAAGTTGGCCTCCCCGATCGCGAACAGGCCGGGCACGGTGGTCTGCAGGTCGTAGTCGACCCACAGTCCGCCCATGGTGTAGTGGATCGCCGGGTAGATCCGCATCGGCACCCGGTACGGGTCCTCGGCGGTGATCCGCTCGTACATCTCGAAGAGGTTGCCGTACTTGGCCTCGACGGCGTCCCGGCCGAGGCGGCGGATCGCGTCGGCGAAGTCCAGGTACACGCCCTGGCCGCCGGGGCCGACGCCGCGGCCCTCGTCGCAGACGTTCTTGGCGGCCCGGGAGGCGATGTCGCGGGGCACCAGGTTCCCGAACGACGGGTAGATCCGCTCCAGGTAGTAGTCCCGCTCCTCCTCGGGGATCTCGGCCGGCGGCCGGGTGTCGCCCTGGGCCTTGGGCACCCAGATCCGGCCGTCGTTGCGCAGCGACTCGCTCATCAGGGTGAGCTTGGACTGGTGGTCGCCCGAGCGCGGGATGCAGGTCGGGTGGATCTGGGTGAAGCACGGGTTGGCGAAGTAGGCACCGCGGCGGTGGGCCCGCCAGACGGCGGTGGCGTTGGAGTTCTTGGCGTTGGTGGAGAGGTAGAAGACGTTGCCGTAGCCGCCGCTGGCGAGGACGACGGCGTCCGCGGTGTACGAGCGGATCTCGCCGGTGACCAGGTCGCGGGCGACGATGCCGCGGGCCCGGCCGTCGACCACCAGCAGGTCCAGCATCTCGGTGCGCGGGTGCAGCTCCACGTTCCCGGCGGCGATCTGCCGGGAGAGCGCCTGGTAGGCGCCGAGCAGCAGCTGCTGGCCGGTCTGGCCGCGGGCGTAGAAGGTGCGGGAGACCTGCACGCCGCCGAAGGAGCGGGTGTCCAGCAGGCCGCCGTACTCCCGGGCGAACGGGACGCCCTGGGCCACGCACTGGTCGATGATCTCCACCGACACCTGGGCGAGCCGGTGGACGTTGGACTCGCGGGCGCGGAAGTCGCCGCCCTTGACGGTGTCGTAGAACAGCCGGCGTACCGAGTCGCCGTCGTTGCGGTAGTTCTTGGCCGCGTTGATGCCGCCCTGGGCGGCGATCGAGTGGGCGCGCCGGGGGGAGTCCTGGAAGCAGAACTGGACCACGTGGTAGCCCTGTTCGGCCAGGGTGGCGCCGGCCGCGCCGCCGGCCAGGCCGGTGCCGACCACGATCACGGTGTGCTTGCGCCGGTTCGCCGGGTTGACCAGCTTGGCGTCGAAGCGCCGCTGGTCCCAGCGCTGTTCGATCGGCCCGGCGGGGGCCTTGGTGTCGGCGATCGGCGCGCCGAGGGAGTAGTCCAGGTAGCTCATGTCACCACGGCTCATGTCACCACGGCTCATGTCACCACTGCTCATTTCACGACTCCGGTCATCACGGCCACGGGGACGGACAGGAAGCCGACGGTCAGCACCAAAGCCAAGGTGTTGGCCGTCAGCTTGAGCGCCTTGTCGCGGCGGGCGTTGTTGGCGCCGAGGGTCTGGGCGGCGCTCCAGAAGCCGTGCCGGATGTGGAAGCCGAGGGCCACCACCGCGAGGATGTAGAACACGTCGCTGTACCAGCGGCCGAAGGTGCCCACGACGTTCTGGTAGACGTGGCCGTGCTCGGCGACCGGGTTCACGGTCAGCGTGGTCAGGTCGAGGATGTGCCAGACGATGAACAGCCCGAGGATCACCCCGCCCCAGCGCATGGTCCGCGTCGCGTAGCTCGCCCGACGGCGCTTGTGCGCGTACTTGCTGGGGCGGGCGGCGAGGTCGCGGCGGCTGAGCTGGTACGCCGAGACGCCGTGCAGCACGACGGCCGCCACCAGGCCGACCCGGGCGATCCACAGGAACCACTCGTGGCCGAGGAACGGCTGCCCGATGGTGCGCAGCCAGGCCGCGTAGCCGTTGATGTCGTCCGGGCCGAAGAACACCTTGAGGTTGCCGAGCATGTGCGCGACCAGGTACAGCAGCATGACCAGTCCGGTGACGGCCATGACCGCCTTCTTGCCGACGGTCGACCGCCACAGCGTCGCCAGGGTGGACGGATGCCGGCCCGTCCGAGTCGCGGTTGTCATGACTGCAACGGTAGGGACGGCCCCCAGGGTGCGTCCAAGACATGATGCGCCTCGTGGCGATAGGCACCAGCTATCGACGCGGCCTATCCTGGGCGGGTGCAGCTCCAGCAACTCCGCTACTTCCTGGCCGTCGCCGAGACCCGCCACTTCACCCGGGCGGCCGAGGCCGCGCACGTGGCCCAGCCGTCCCTCTCGCAACAGATCCGTTCGCTGGAGCGGGAGTTGGGGGCCGAGCTGTTCCACCGCACCCGGGGCAACATCGCCCTGACCGACGCCGGGGACGCCCTGCTGCCGCTGGCCCGGCGCATCCTGGCGGACACCGAGAGCGCCCGGCTGGCCGTCCAGGAGACGGTGCAGCTGCGCCGCGGCCGGGTCCGGCTGGGGGCGCCGCCGAGCCTGTGCACCAGCCTGGTGCCGGACGTCCTGCGGGTGTTCCGGGACCGCTACCCGGGGGTGGCGCTGGTGGTCCGCGAGGGCGGCTCGCGGGACCTCGTCCGCTCACTGGCCGCCGGGGAGCTGGACCTCGCGCTGATCATCACCCCGCCGAGCGGGGAGCAGGCGCCCGCCCTCGCCGTCACCGAGCTGCTGCACGAGGAGCTGGTGCTGGTCTCCGCCGAGCGGCGGGCCCGGCGCAAGGCCCGGGTGACGGAGCTCAGGGGACGCCCGCTGGTCATGTTCCGGGAGGGCTACGACGTGCGCGAGGCGACCCTGGCGGCCTGCCGGGCGGCCGGCTTCGAGCCGGAGTTCGCGGTGGAGGGCGGCGAGATGGACGCGGTGCTGGGCTTCGTCCGGGCGGGCATCGGCCCGGCCGTCGTCCCCGGCATGGTCGCGGCCCGCTCCGGCCTCGCCGTCACCCCCTTCGCCGGCCCCGGCCTGGGCCGCACCATCGCCGTCGCCCACGGCCACGAGGTGCCCCTCACCCGCGCCGCCGAGGCCCTGCGCGGCACCCTGCTGGCCCACCTGGAGGAGGCCGCCAGGGACGGTGAACTCCCGCCCGGCACCCGGCTGTTGCTCTCCTGAGCCGAGGCTGCCGGCCACGCCGCCCGGCGCCCCGCGCCCGCTCCGCCGTCGTTGTCCCGGGACACCGTCGGGACAGCCGTCCCTGGTGGCCGGGACCCGCCGCGGCCGACGATGTGGCGAGCCCGGAAGACCCGGGTACCGGTCGGCCCGTGCGGTCGCCCGGCAGCAGTCAGGAGGAGTCGAACATGACGAGCGCAACGCTTCAGGACGACAGGATCGCCGAGCTTCTCAGCCTGGACTTCGAGACCCTGATGGTCTCGGCCGTTGGGCACGACCACGGGAACCTCGCGCCGATGATGAACTCCGAGGAGTACCACTGCGGCGCGACGACCGAGACGTCGGACATGTGCTGTATCAGCGCCCGCACGCACACCGGTTGCTGACCTCCGCCGAACCGCGGGATCGCGGCGACCGTCGGCGCGTCCGCGTCGGCGCCGCCGCGCTTCCCCGCGAGCGGGCAGCCGAGGTGAGGTCGCGCGAGGGGCGCGGGGCCGGCGACGTGAAGGTGGTGGATCGCAGTGGAACGGATCGAGTCCAGGGTCGGCGCCGTGGCCCGGGCCCTGGCGGACCCCGAGAAGGTGATCCGGACGACGGTCCGCGGCGGGGCCTCCGTGGCCATGGAGCACGGACTCGTCCGCGACAAGTGGATGCCGCTCTCCCTCGGCAACGGAAGCCCGGGCATCGCCCTGCTCTTCGCGGAGCTGGGCCACCTGGACGGCGTCTGGCGCGGGCCGATGCACCGGTATCTCCGGCGTGCGCTGGAGGATCTGACCCCGGGCCGTCCGCAGGGCCTGCACGACGGTCTCACTGCGGTGGCCTTCTCGATCCGCTGCGCTCCCGACGTCCGTTCCTCCGGGTACACCGACGTCCTCAGGCGCTTGGACGACCTCATCGAGACGTACGTGCGAGAGGTCATCGCCGCCGAGGCCGCGCGGGCACCGGGGCAGCGTGCCGGGACGACCTTCCGGGCGAGCGACGTGATTTCCGGGGTCGCGGGCATCGCCCGGTACCTGCTGATTCCCGGGGTCGACCGCAGGGCCACGCTCGAGCGGTGCCTGGACCACCTGGTGGGTCTCGGCGCACCTGTCCTCGACGGGGGCACGGAGCTTCCGGGCTGGTGGATGCGGCACGCGCCGGACTTCCGTCCCGACGGTGGGGGACACCTCAACTTCGGGATGGCCCACGGGGTATCGGGCCTGCTGTCCGTCCTGTCCCTGGCCCGGCGACAAGGGGCCGCGGTGGCGGGGCAGGACGAGGCCATCGAGGGCATGGCCGAATGGCTCCTCGCGCAGAGCCGTGACGACCGGGCGGGGCCGCTCTGGCCCGCCACCCGAACGCGCGCCGAGTACCTCTCGGGGGATGTGGAGCCGCCGCCTCCCCGGCCTTCGTGGTGCTACGGGTCGCCCGGGATCGCCCGGGCGCTCCAGACCGCCGGGGAGGTGATGGGCGAGCCGCGCTGGGTCGAGGCGGCAGCCCGCACCCTGCGTGCCTCGTTCGAGCGGCTTCGGCTGCACCGCAACCTGCCGGAGGTGGGGTTGTGTCACGGATCCGCGGGGCTGCTGCACACGGCCGCGGTCATGAACCGCTCCCTCGGGGACGACCGGATCGGGGCCGAGGTCGACGCGCTGACCCAGGAGGTGCTGGCGGCCGCGGACGACCGGTCGGCGTTCGGCTACCGGGTCAGGCAGCTCGGCCACGAGCGCGATCTGGACTTCCCCGGGTTCCTCCAGGGCGCCGCCGGTGTTGCACTGGCGTTGCACGCCCGCACGTCCGACGCGCTCCCGAGGAGCGGATGGGACCGGGCTCTCCTCCTCGCATGACCGGGCCCCCGCGGCCCGCCCCTTCGAGATCCCGGAAAGAAAGAGGCCCATGTCCTGGAACGCCTTCAGGAGGACGGCGGTGAGGCCGGTCCCGACGGCAACCGCACCGGCGGACGACGCGATGGTTGACGTCTACTGGGACCTGAGCGGTTCCGGCCGGGGGACGCCGGACCTCAAGGGCCTGGTCCGTACGGTTCCGGCGGCGGTGCGCTTCCTCCTCTCCCTGAGCCGGGAGGCCGGCGGGGCCCTGCTCGTCCTCGTGCTCGTCCTCGAGGTCGCGGCGGCGGTCCTCGCCGCCGGCGCCCTGCTCTCGCTGACCGGGATGCTGGCCGGCCTCCTCGCCCTGGTCCGGAACGACGTCGCACCGACGGAGGCATGGCCGGTGGTCCTCCGCTACCTCGGGTTGTTGGCCGCCGGGCGTGCCGCCCAGATCGGAGCCGACTGGTTCCAGGCGGTGCTCAAGCCATCGGTGAAGCGGGTCGCCGAGGACCGCTTGTACCAGGTGACGGTCCACACGGATCTCAGTGCCTTCGACGATCCTTCGTTCCACGACGCCATGTCCCGGGCTCGCAATCACGGCGTGAACCACGTCGGCATCGCACTGGACCGGCTCCTCGAGATCCTCCGAGCGGTCCTGACGCTGCTGGCGGTGGCGGGGGTGCTGTCCGTCCTGCACCCGGTCCTGCTGCCCCTGCTCGTCCTGTCGGCCCTGCCCACCGCTTGGGCGACCCTGCGGACCGGGCGGGTGATGCACCAGAGCCTGAACCGGTTCAGCGCCCTCCACCGCCGGATGTTCTCCCTCGCTCGTCTGCTGGCCGACCGGGACGCGGCCGCCGAGGTACGCGCCTGTACGGCGCACGACCTGCTGCTCGGGGAACGGCGACGACTGTCGGACCTCCTGCGCACGGAGGAGGTCCGGGTGAACAGGGCCGAGGTCAGGGCCACCGCTCTGGGCCGGAGCCTGACCGCCGCGGCGATGGGGCTGAGCTACGCGGCTCTGGGCGTCCTGTTCTGCACGGGGGTGACGCCCGTGGCCGCCGCCGGCGGAGCGGCCGTCGCCATCCGCAACGGCCAGGGCGCGATGGGGCGGATCGCACAGGCGGCCGGTCGTCTGTGCGAACAGGGACTCTACGTCCGGGACTACGCCGACTTCATCCGTGACGCGGTCGGGCGTCGCCGACCGGAGCACGTCCCACAGGCCCCGGCGGACTTCTCGACGATCTCCCTCGACGGCGTGACGTTCACCTACCCCGGGCAGTCGGTGCCGGCGGTGTCCGACGTCTCGCTCACCATCGAACGCGGACAGGTGATCGCGCTCGTGGGGGAGAACGGTTCGGGAAAGACGACGTTGGCCAAGCTCATCGCGGGCCTCTACCTGCCCCAGCACGGGTCCGTGCGCTGGGACGGTGTCGACCTGTCGACGCTGGACGAACTGAGCATCTACCGGCAGGTCTCCTTCGTCATGCAGACCCCGACGCGCTGGCCCTTCACAGCGGGGGAGAACATCACGATCGGCAGGACCGACCGTGAGGATCCGTCCCACGCGGCACGGAACGCGGCGGCCGTCCGGTCCGCCGCCGCCGAGGTCGTCTCCCGGTTGCCGGAGGGCTACGAGACCCTCCTCAGCAAGGAGTTCCGCAAGGGCGTGGACCTGTCGGGAGGCGAGTGGCAGCGCTTCTCGGTGGCGCGTGGCTTCTACCGTGACGCCCCCCTGCTGATCTGCGACGAGCCCAGCGCGGCCATGGACGCCCGGGCGGAGCGACACGTCTTCGAGACGCTCCACGGACTGACCGCCGACCGCACGACCGTCCTGATCACGCACCGCCTCTCCGGGGTGCGCCGGGCGGACCGGATCTTCCTCCTCCACCGGGGCCGGGTCGTGGAAGCCGGCACACACGAGGAACTGATCGCCGCAGGCGGCCGATACCACGACCTCTACGAGCTCCAGGCCACGGCCTTCGCCTCGGGAGGACCCATCACCGAAACCGCAGAGGAGCACGCCTGATGCAGGGCAAGAAGTACGTGGCGGCCGACTGGGCCACGGTCCGGGTGGCGCTGCTGCCCACCGCTCGGGCCGAGGCGACCCGCATCCCGCTCGCCGACGATCCCGTGGTCCGGGAGCGTCAACTGAGCGACTACCTCCGGGGGATCGCCGACGATCCGTGGCTACGGGAAGCGATCGAAGTGTCGAGTCCGCCCCTCGCCGAGCTGCTCGACCGGGTGCGGGCCGGGACTCCGCTGCCTCCGAAGCGCCTTGAGCGGGCCGTCCACGCGGCGACGGGATACGTGCTGCGATCCGCGACGCGGCCCACGCCGTTCGGCCTGCTGGCGGGGGTCCTCCGCAGCGGCTTCGGGGACCGGGCGCAGGTGACGCTCGGGCAGGCCCACGCGAAGGCGGTGTCGGCGGACCGGGCGTGGCTGTGGGCGTACACGGACGAGAACATCGGCGTTCCCGAGGTGTACCGGAACATGCGGGTGCAGTTCAACAACCTCTGCTTCCGGCGCGGGGAGCGCATCGTCCTCCCGTGGGTGGCGAGCGGTTCGCGGACGGAGTTCGAGAAGAACCACGGGCGTCGCCGCGAGGTCACCCTCCGCGCGACCCCGTTGATCGACCAGGTGGCCGCCCTGGCGAACGCCCCGCTGGGCTTCGCCGAGCTGACTGCGGAGGTCGTCCGCCGCTTTCCGCAGCTGACGGCGGCCCGGACCGAGAGCTTCCTGCTCACCCTGGTCCGGCAGGACTTCCTCGTCTGCGACGTCAGGCCCGTGCAGAACACGCTCGTTGCGGAACGGTCACCGGTGTCCGACCGGCTCCGCGAACTGGACCGCGCCCTGTCCGACTACGAGGCGAAGCCGATCGGGGATGGCGCGGCGCAGTGGCGGTCGGCGCGGGAGGCCATGCGGGCCGCCAGCCCGTCCCAGGAGCCCGCGATCGCGGTGCACCTGACCGTCGACGCCCGCATCACGCTGCCCGGCTCGGTGCGGGAGGAGGCCGAGGCGGCGGCCGGACTCCTCCGCGCACTGGCCACGCCCTCCGCCGGGCCCGAACACCTGCGGGAGTACCACCGGGCATTCATCGACCGGTACGGCACCGACCGGACCATCCCCCTCCTGACGCTCCTCGACCCCCACGCCGGTCTCGACGCGCCCGCCGGCTACCGGTCCCCTCCCTCGTCCCGGCACCTGAGCGATCCGCTCCTCGAATCGACGCCCACCGGTGCGGCGGACCTCGAGAGCTCCCGCGAGCTGTACCTCGGCGCGCTGATGCAGGCCGCGCTGCGCAAGGGCGCGGGAGAGGTGGTGCTCACCGATGACGACGTCGAACGGCTCGCCCATCCGGACACTCCGGACCCCACGGACTCCCTGGACCTCTGCTTCGAGGTGATCGCCAGGAACGAGGCCGCGCTCGATTCCGGTGACTACCTCCTCGCGCTGTCCCCCTTCTCCGGGTCGAACCGGGCCGGCGCGATGACGGGGAGGTTCGCGCACCAGTTGCACGCGGAAGCCGACCTCCGGGCTCTCGTCACGCAGTCCGGGGCGGAGGGCGCGCTGCACGCCCAGGTCTTCTTCCAGCCGAGCGAGCCACGCTCCCTCAACGTGAGTTCGGTACCGCGCCTCCTCGAGCACGTCATTCCGGTGGGAGTGATCGCGGAGGGCGAGGACACCGGCGTGATCGATCCACGGGGCCTGGCCGTCGGAGCGACGTCGGACCGCCTGGTCCTGGTGCGTGCGAGCGACGGCAGGGAGGTGGTCCCGGTCGTCCCCCACGTGCTGCACCTCTCGGGGAGGGCACCGAACGTGGTGAGGTTCCTCGCGGAGATCGGCGCGAGCGGGCAGCAGCAGTTCCGTTCCTGGGACTGGGGACGACGGCTGAAGACGCTTCCCTACCTGCCGCGGATCCGACGCGGCAGGACGATCCTCGCGCCGGCTCGCTGGCGTCCGCCGGCGGACCTCTTGGAAGCCCCGGTGCCGTGGCCCGAATGGTGCGCGCGGCTCGCGAGGTGGCGGGAGGAGTGCCGGGTGCCCGACAGCATCCACATCGCGGTGGGCGACCGTCGTCTCGCCCTCGACCTGACCGCCGACCTGCACCGCCGGATCCTCCGGCGGGAGCTGGACCGCAGCCCCCAGGCCGTCGTCTTCGAATCCCTGGCCGACCTCCGCGACGGCACCGGTTGGCTCGGCGGCCACGCCTGTGAAGTGACTCTCCCGCTGCGGGGGAGCGCCAGGCAGGCAACGGTGTCACTGCCGGTCGGTGACCCCGCGGTGCGCGAGCCCGAGCCGGCCCTGCACCTTCCCGGCGGGAACTGGCTGTACGCGAAGCTCTACGCCCTCGAAGAGGTGCACGACTCGCTGCTGACCGGTGACCTCCGGAGCCTCCTCGACGAGGTGGGGGACCGACTCGACCAGTGGTTCTTCATCCGTTACCGCGACCCCGAACCCCACATCCGCCTGCGCCTGCACGGAGCCGCCCGTGAGCTGAACACCGTCGTGCTGCCCGCGCTCGGGCGCTGGTCCGAGGCGGCGCTCCGGTCGCGATCGATCAGAGGCATGACGCTCGACACCTACGTGCCCGAGGAGGCCCGATACGGCGGTGCCAAGGCACTGCGTCTCGCCGAGGAACTGTTCGCCGCGGACAGCCGGTGCACGATGGCCCAGTTGCGGCTGGGTAGCCTGACAGCCCTTCCCCGGGAGGTGCTCGCCGCGATGAACATGGCGAGCATCCTGCGCGCCTGGGGCAGCGGCGGAGCGGAGCAGGACTGGGAGGAGTGGGCCCTCCAGTCCCTGCCGGCCAGGTCGGTCAGTCGGCTCTCGCGGGAGGAGAAGGCCCTGCTTCCGGCGATCTGCGCCCCGGAGCGGCTGCTCCCCGACGAGGGAACGCCCCACGGGCGCGAACTGCTGACGAGCTGGCACGCCAGGGAAGCCGCCGCGGCGGCGTACGGCCGTCACCTCGAGCGCTCCCGGAGCTCCTGCCCCCTCACCGGCCGGGAACTCCCCAGCACGCTGCACATGCACGCCAACAGGCTGCTCGGAGTCGACCGGCGTGCGGAGGACAGGTCCTACTTCCTGCTTCGCTCGGCCGTTCATTCGGCCGGGCGGCGTCGAGGCGGCGCGTGAGCGCGACGAGCTGACGGCCTCCCCGACCTTCGCCCGGCCCTCCCCCGCGCGGACCGCCCTCACGCCCATCGGTGGCGCCCGCCCCCAGGGACTCCGGAGCACCGCTCCGGACGCACGAATCACCACGAAAGAAGGAGCACACACCATGCCCGTGCAGGAAATCCGACTGCCGCAGTTCGCCGTCCTGACCCTCGCCGAGGACGAGACGCCGCGCGTCATGACCGACTCCGCCGCCGAGCGCGCCTGGATCCCGGCGTACCAGGCGGTGCCGACGTACGCGAAGGCCGACCAGGCCGCGTAGCGGCCGCTCACCCCGGCGGCCGTACCCGGACGGTCCGATCCTGACCGTCCGACCGCAGCCGGCTGAGCAGTCGTACGGCGGTGGGGCGTCCCGAAACGGGGGTGTGTGGAGGGGCCCCACCGTCGTGCCCCGGGCCGGACGCCCGGCGCGCAACCCAGGAACGGAACAGAAAGGCAGCACCGTGGCCAAGGTCTCCCCCCGCGCGGCGGAGGACGTACTGACGCGGGACGGTCTCTTCGGGGACTCCACCGCCATCGAAGCCAGGAACATCGCCCGGTACCGGCTCGGGCTGGTGCTGCTGGGCGCCCGCGACGCCCGGCACGTCGGCGTCCTGGACGAGCTCGCGCGGCAACCGGACGACCGGCTCCTCCCCGCCTTGGCCGACCCGGTGCTGCGCAACGCCTTCGAGGACGACGTGGCCTGTCTGGAGAGCGGAGTGTTCGCCACGAGCGCGCTCGGCTTCCACCTGGCCCAGGGGGCTTGGCCGCTGCCCGACGGCACCGGGCCCTGCGAGAGCCTGATGTCGCCCTGGGCCAGGCCCTGGCCCGGGGCCGGCATGGGCTGGGTGTGGACCCGGCTCCGGGAGCCGGCCCCCCTGCCGGCCCTCGCCGACCGGCTGCGGGAGCTGTGCCACAACAGCTTCGAGCCCGACACCGGCAGCGACGTCCTCGACGCGACCACGGAGATGGTCGAGGCGCTGCGGCAGGGCGGCGCGCTGCTCACCGCACTGCTCCCGCGGATCGGCACGAGCGTGCTGCGGCACGTGTCGCTGGTCGGGTTCAGCGAGGGGGAGTCGGCCGACGGTCCGCTGCAGTCGTTGTCGGGCGGCGACCCGCTGCCGTCCGCGATCCTGATGTCCCCCGGCCGCCTCCGCGACCCCTGGACGACAGCCGAGACGCTGCTGCACGAGGGTGCCCACCTCAAGCTGTTCGACGTGCTGCGATCCTGCTCGCTGGTCGAGGACGGCACGGCGAAGGTGCCGATCCCGTGGCGGCAGTCCTCCTGGACCTTCATCAGGGTGCTGGTCGCGCTGCACTTCTACGCACACATGGCCGTCTTCCAGGCCGCGGCCCGCACGGTGGCTCCTGACCTGGTCGCCCGGTACGGTCCCCCGCCGGCCGGCGAGGTCGTCGACGAGGTGACGCCGGGGAGCCCGGCCGCCGCCGCCGGCACGCACCGAACCGTACTGGAGCGGCTGGCCTACCTCGCGGAGCAGGCCCTCGGCGCCGCTCACGGCCAGGTGACCCCGGAGGGCCGCCGGTTCGTCCACTGGCTGCTCGAGGCCGTCGCGCACTGCGAGCCCGGTGTGCGCTCCCTGGTCCGGGTGACCGGGCCGGCCGCCGCGCAGCCGTCCGGCGAGGCGGTTGGCTCCGCGCAGCCGTCCGGCGAACCACCGCTGCCCACGGGCGTGTTCGTCCGCACCGAACCCGTGCTGGCCCGGGAACTGCCCGACCAGCAGCAGCTCCTGGTGCTGGTGCCGGACCGGGCCCGCTTCCACTGGCTCGACGCGCACACCTGGACCGTCTACGCCCTGTGTGAGGGGCTGACGCAGACCGAGCTCGCCGAGGGGTACCGCCGTGCGCTCCGGGGGGCGCCGGGGGCGGAGGCCGCCCGCCGGACCACCAGCAGGTCGCTCGACCTGCTGGTGTCGGCGGGACTGGTCTCCGGGGTGACGGCCCCGGAGACCCCGGACACGGGTTGCGGCTCGGCCCGCGTCTGAGCGTCCCCGGCCGCCGTGGGTCGGGGCCGGGAGCGGAGGCCGACGGGCCGCAGGGCTCACCCGGGCGCCGGTCCAGCGGTGCCGTCCCCTCGGCCCCGGTCCCGCTCCTGGTCCTGGTCGCGGCCCCGACCGGCCGAGGTCTGTCGGCGGGCGCGGGAGAGCAGCCCCCGCGCGTCGTCCAGGCCGCTCCGGTGTCCGGTCTCCGCCAGGACCGCAGCGGCCTCGGCGGCGAGCCCGGCCGCGTCGTCGGGACGGCCGTCGGTGAGGGCGGCCCGGCCGAGGAGGGTCAGCGCCTGCCCCTCGAGGATCCGGTAGCCCTCGGCGCGCGCCCGGGCGAGGGCGGACCGGCCGTGCTCGTCGGCATCGGCCAGGTGTCCGCTCAGGAGGCACAGCTCGGCCCGGCCGACCAGGACCTCGGTCTCCGCGTGCCGGTCCCCGGCCAGTTCGGCGAGGTCGTGCGCCCGGTCGTAGGCTCGTTCGGCGGCGGTCGGGTCCCCTCGGCGGGCGTGCGCGGAACCCGCGGTCACCAGGGCCGCCGCGGCCGGACGGGTTTCGCCGATCTCGTCGGCCAGGGCGACGGCGGCCGTGGCCAGGTCCAGGGCCGTCCCGGGGTCGTCCCGGTCGCGGTGCCAGTCGGCCAGGCCGCGCAGGGTCTGCGCCTCGCTGCCCCGGTCGCCGACCTCCCGGTGGATCGCCAGGGCGTCCGTGAGTCGGTCGAGCGCTTCCTCGGAGCGGCCCAGGAGGGCGAGGAGCTGTCCCAGGGTCGCCTGGGCGACCCCCTCGGCGCCGCGCGAGTCGAGCCGTCGGCTCAGCCCGAGGGCCGCGCGCCCGTGCCGCTCCGCCGCCCGCAGGTCGCCGAGCTCCTGGCGGAGCAGGGCCATGGCGCCTTCGGCGTTCAGCCGGAGCGCGACCCACTGCGGATCGCCCGGCACGAGTGCCAGCGCTTCCTCGTAGCGCCGGGCGGCGTCGCGCGGACGGCCGGTCAGGACGTCGACCAGGCCCAGGCCGACGAGCGCTTCGGCCTTCCCCGCCCGCCACCCGGCGAACTCGGCGAACTCCAGCACCGTGCCGTAGTGCCGCACCGCGCTCCCGTACTGGCCGAGGCTGCGGTGGGCGTCGCCGAGGCTCAGCCGGGCGGCCGCGGCGCCGACCACCTCGCCGGAGGACTGGGCCGCCTGGATCGCCGCCTCCGAGACCGCGATCCAGTCCGGGGCGGTGCGGACGAGCGCAAAGTAGCCCCGCAGGCCGTCGCAGAGCTTCCAGGCAGCGGCGTGCAGACCGAGCCCGGCGGCGCGCTGGACGGCGAGGGCCAGGTTGGTGCGCTCCCGCCGGAACCAGTCCAGGGCGGCCTGGCGGTCGGACATCCCCACCGCGCCGCCCACCGCCGCAGTCTCGCCCGCACCGCCCGCGGCCTCGCTCACCGCTCCGCCCGTAGCCTCGCCCATGGCACCGCCGGGAGCGAACACGCGGAGCTTCTCCGGGTAGAGCAGCCGGGCGCCGGCGTGCACGCCCGTCAGGTAGTAGTCGTACAGCCGGCGGAGCGCGGCCGCCCGTTCCCCGGCGCTGTCCTCCGCTGCGGCGCGCTCCTCGGCGTGCAGCCGGAGCAGGTCGTGGAGTTGGAACGCGTCGTAGTCCGGCCGGCCGACCAGGTGTGCGGCGACCAGGCGCTTGAGGACCTGCGCGGTCCGGGCGGGCGGCAGGCCGAGCAGGGCGGCGGCCGCGCCCGTGGTGGCCGTCGGCCCGGGCACCAGGCTGAGCCGGCGGAAGAGCGTCCGTTCCTCGCGCGACAGCGACAGGTACGACACCGCGAAGACCGCCTGGAGGTCGCTGGCTTCGTCCTCGGGCACGCTGAGCGCGCACAGCCGCCGGTCCGCAGACCGCAGCCGGGCCACGTAGTCGGCCACCGGCTGCTCCCCGCCGGCCGCGAGCACGTTGACGGCGGCGACCCCCAGTGCGAGGGGCAGATGGCCGCACAGCCGGGCGAGCTCCGCGGCGGCCTCGGGTTCGGCCGCGACCAGGGAGGCCCCGACCAGCCGTTCCAGCAACGTCGCGGCCTCCGCCGGGGAGAGCGCGTCCACCCGGAGGTGACGGGCGTTGTCCCGGATCACCAGACCGGCCAGGACGTCCCGGCTGGTCACCACGACGTTCGAGCCGGGGGTGCCGGGGAGCAGGTCCCGCACCTGGGCGACGTTCCGGGCGTTGTCGAGCACGATGAGGATGCGCTTTCCGGCGACCAGCGTGCGGTAGAGGCCCACCGCGCGGTCGAGGCGGCCGGGGATGCGGTCGCAGGGGACACCCAGGGCGTAGAGGAAGGCGGTGAGGGCTTCCAGGGGAGCGACAGGTCGGCAGGTTGAGTACCCCCGGAGGTCGATGTACAGCTGGCCGTCCGGGAACCGCACCCGGGCCGCGTGCCCCCAGCGCACCGCCAGCGCGGTCTTGCCGACGCCGCCGCGCCCGTCGGCGGTGATGACCATCGGCGCGGCGGCGCCCTGCTCGTCGGCCCACTCCTCCAGCACCCGCAGCTGGTCCAGGCGGCCGGTGAAGTGCTGGTTGTCCGCCGGGAGTTGCCAGGGGACGGGGGTCCGTACGACGGACTCCGCAGGCGCACCGTTCCCGGGCGGGGCCGCAGTGGTCACCGCGGTCGCCCCGGCTGCCGCGGGGGACCGGAGGCCGGGGCTGTCCGCGAGGATCGCGCGTTCGGTCTCCGCGAGCTCCGGCCCCGGTTCCAGCCCGAGCTCCCGGACGAGCAGGCGCCGCCCCTCCCGGTAGGCGTCGAGGGCGTCGGCGCGCCGGTCGGCCCGGTAGAGCGCGAGCATGTACTGGGCCCGCAGCCGCTCCCGGAGCGGCTCCCGTTCGAGTTCCCGGCGCATCTCGCCCAGCAGGGCGGCGTGACGGCCCAGCCGGAGGTCGACGTCCATCAGTGCCTCGAAGGCCGAACGCCGGGCCTCGTCGAGCCGGGGCGCCTCCACCTCGGCGAGGTACCGGGAGGCCGTCCCCTCCAGGGCACGGCCGCGCCAGAGCCGCAGGGCCCGGCGCAGCAGCTCGGAGGCGGCCGGGAGGTCCCCGGCGGTCTGCGCGCCGTCGGCCCGCCGGACCAGCTCCTCGAACTCGTGGACGTCGAGCCGGTGGGACTCCAGCCCCAGCGAGTAGCCGCCGGGCCTTGTGCGCAGGAGATCGGCCCCGCGGTCGCCCAGGATCCCCCGCAACCGCCGGATGTAGTTGTGCAGCGTGGTCCGGGCGGTCTTCGGGGGCTCGGCCCCCCACAGCCCGTCGATCAGGTCCTCGGTCGAGACAACCCGGCCGGAGCGCAGGAGGAGCAGGCTCAGTACGGCCCGGTGCTTGGCCGCCGAGATCGCGACGGCCTGGTCCCCGCACAGCACTTCCTCCGGTCCGAGCAGCCGGAACTCCAACGGTTCTCCCCCCACGGTGCCCCGCCGGGCCCCCTCCTCCGCCGTCGGCGCTAGCCGCGCGATAGCGCGTGGCGATCATGCTAGGTCACCACGCCGTTCGAACCCAGGGGGCAACCAGTGACGCCGATGCCGACTGAGCCGGTCCGGGTGTTCCTCGTCGAGGCGAACCCGCTCATCCGGATCGGCATCGGCGCGGTGCTGACGGACGGCGCGGTGTGTCTGGTGGGCGAGGCCCCGGACGAGGCGACCTGCCTGGAACGGATCGGGGAGAGCGGAGCGGACGTCGTGCTGCTGGACCTCGACGGACCGGCGGAGGCCGGGCTCGCCGCCGTCCGCTCCCTGGCGCGCGGCTTCCCCGCGGTCGGTGTGGTGGCGACCCGGTCGGCCCGGCGGGCGGACGGCGGGCTGGCGCTGGCGGCGCTGTCGGCCGGCGCCCGGGGGTTCCTGCCGAAGGACCTGGAGCCGGCCGTGGTCCTGGACGCCGTGCGGCTGGTCGGCGCCGGCGGGGTGGTGCTCGGCCCCGGCGTCGGCGGGCAGCTCCCCGCGCTGCTGGCCCCGGTGTCCGAGGTGCCGGGCGGGGCCGCCTTCGCCGCCCTGACGGCCCGTGAGCACGAGGTGCTCCGGCTCGTCGCCCGGGGCCTGGACAACCGGCGGATCGCCAGGGAGCTGGTCCTCTCGGACAAGACGGTGCGCAACTACGTCTCGGCGGTGCTGACCAAACTGGGGGCGGGCAGCCGGGGCGAGGCCATCGTGGCGGCCCGCACCGCGGGGTTCGCGCCCGCCCGTGGCCTCCTGCAGTGACGACAGCGGGTCGGAAACGGCGGCGCCCTCCCCGGAGAAGAGGCGCGAAGGCCCGGAGCGCGGGGTGCGCTCCGGGCCTTCGTGGTCGCCGGGCTTTCCCGGTCTCCTCCCGGTCGCCGGGACGGCGTGCGGCGTCGGCGTCAGGCCGGGAGGATCGCCTCCAGGGCGGCGACCAGCTCCTCCGACTCCGGCTCCACGCGCGGGCGGATGCGGGCGGCGACGGTGCCGTCCGGGGAGATCAGGAACTTCTCGAAGTTCCAGGAGACGTCCCCGGCCTGGCCCTCGGAGTCGGCGACCTGGGTCAGCTGCTGGTAGAGCGGGTGCCGGTCGTCGCCGTTGACGTCGATCTTCTCGAACAGGGGGAAGGAGACGCCGTAGGTGGTGGAGCAGAAGGTCTGGATCTCCTCGGCGCTGCCCGGCTCCTGCCCGGCGAACTGGTTGCAGGGGAAGCCCAGCACTGTGAAGCCGCGCCCGGCGTAGCGCTCCTGCAGGCGCTCCAGGCCGGCGTACTGCGGGGTCAGGCCGCACTTGGAGGCGACGTTGACGATCAGCAGCGCCTTGCCCTTGTGGTCGGCCAGCGAGGTGGGCTCGCCGGCGAGGGTGCGCAGCGGGATGTCGTACAGGCTCACGGGTGGTGGTCCTTTCGGCAGGTCGGCAGCGGGTTTCTGCCCGGGCACACGGTAGCGGCCCCGGACGGGTCAACCGCGCGGACGCCGCCGGTGTTCCGGGCGCGAGGGGGCGTACGGAGCGGCTCGTACGCCTCCTCGCGCCGGGTCGGGGTGCTACCGGCGGCGCGCCGTCGTCAGAGCGCGAGCGGCTTGACGGCCGTCGGCGCGTGCTCGGGCAGGGTGGCGAGTTCCTCGAACTCGTTGACCTTGTCGATGTCGTTGCCGCTCATCGAGATGTTGGTGACCCGCTCCAGGATCGCCTCGACCACGACCGGGACGCGGAACTCGGCGGCCAGCTTCTTGGCCTCCTCGAAGGCGGGCAGCAGGTCCTCGGGCCGGGTGACCCGGATGGCCTTGCAGCCCAGGCCCTCGGCGACCTTGACGTGGTCCACGCCGTAGACGCCCAGCTCCGGCGAGTTGAGGTTCTCGAACTCCAGCTTGACCTGGAAGTCGATGTCGAAGTTGCGCTGCGCCTGACGGATCAGGCCCAGGTAGGAGTTGTTGACCAGCACGTGGACGTACGGGATCCGGTGCTGGGCGCCGACCGCCAGCTCCTCGATCATGAACTGGAAGTCGTAGTCGCCGGAGAGCGCGACGACCTGGCCCTCGGGGTCGGCGGTGGCGACGCCCAGCGCGGCCGGGATGGTCCAGCCGAGCGGGCCGGCCTGGCCGCAGTTGATCCAGTGCCGCGGCTTGTAGACGTGCAGCATCTGCGCGCCGGCGATCTGGGAGAGGCCGATGGTGGTGACGTAGCGGGTCTCCGGCCCGAACGCCCGGTTCATCTCCTCGTAGACGCGCTGCGGCTTGAGCGGCACGTTGTCGAAGTGGGTGCGGCGCTGCAGGGTGGCCTTGCGCTCCTGGGTGGAGGCGGCCCACGCGCTGCGGTCCTTGAGCTGCCCGGCGGCCTTGAGCTCCTGGGCGACCTGGACGAAGAGCTCCAGCGCGGCCTTGGCGTCGGAGGCGATGCCGAGGTCCGGGGCGAAGATCTTGCCGATCTGGGTGGGCTCGACGTCGACGTGGACGAACTTCCGGCCCGCCGTGTAGACGTCCAGGCCGCCGGTGTGGCGGTTGGCCCAGCGGTTGCCGATGCCGAGGACGAAGTCGGAGGCGAGGAAGTTCTCGTTGCCGTAGCGGTGCGAGGTCTGCAGGCCGACCATGCCGGCGTTCAGCTCGTGGTCGTCCGGGACGATGCCCCAGCCCATCAGGGTCGGGATCACCGGGACGCCGGTGAGCTCGGCGAACTCCAGCAGCAGCGCGGACGCGTCGGCGTTGATGACGCCGCCGCCGGCCACGATCAGCGGGCGCTCCGACTCCTGGAGCAGCGCGATGGCCTTCTCGACCTGGATCCGGTTGGCGGCCGGCTTGTAGACCGGGAGCGGCTGGTAGGCCTCCGGGTCGAAGTCGATCTCGGTCAGCTGGACGTCGATCGGCAGGTCGATCAGGACCGGCCCCGGACGGCCGGAGCGCATCAGGTGGAAGGCCTGCTGGAACACGCCGGGGACCTGTGCGGCCTCCAGGACGGTGGTCGCGGCCTTGGTGACCGGCTTGGCGATCGAGGCGATGTCGACGGCCTGGAAGTCCTCCTTGTGCAGCCGGGCGACGGGCGCCTGGCCGGTGATGCACAGGATCGGGATGGAGTCGGCGATCGCCGAGTAGAGGCCGGTGATCATGTCGGTGCCGGCCGGACCGGAGGTGCCGATGCAGACCCCGATGTTGCCGGCCTTGGCGCGGGTGTAGCCCTCGGCCATGTGCGAGGCGCCCTCGACGTGCCGGGCCAGCGTGTGCTTGATCCCGCCGGAGGCCTTGAGGGCGGCGTAGAACGGGTTGATGGCTGCGCCCGGCACGCCGAACGCGACCTCAGCGCCTTCGAGCTTGAGGATCTCCACGGCCGCGCGGGCGGCTGTCATACGAGGCATCGGGTCTCTCCTGCGTCGGCCCGCAGTGGCTCGGAGGGCTCATCTCCTGAATTCCACCATACGGAAGAACGGTTTCTGTATGTGGAAACAAGGTAGGGCGGGCCTCGTCAGGGCGTCAAGGGGGGCTTCAACAGAATGTGTCAGTCCGCGCCCGAGTGGAATTGGCAGGTCAGCCAGGGAGATCCCGTACGAACGAGCGAAGCTCGTGCGGGTGTACGGGAGGAGGCGATCGTTCCGCGCCGGAAAGCGCGGCCGGTGTGCAGCCCGGGTGAAGGGACGGTGTCCGAGGTGGGCCCGCCCCGCCGCCCTGGGTACCGTCGGTGGCACGCCGGGCCCGTGACGTTCGACTGAGGCCGCGGCAGGGGGGTTCGGGAGCGCCGTGGGGAGCGGGGGAACTCCGCCGGCGGGCCCGTCCAGGACCAGCGCGCCCGGTGAGTCGCACCCGAGCCGGGGACGCACCCCTGACCGCACCGACCCGACACCCGCCGCCGTCCGCCGGTCCGCCCGGATCCGCGGCCGCACCGCCGTCGCCGCCGCTGTCCCGTGGTCCCGTTCCGCTCGTCCCGTCCCCCTTCTCCCGCCCCTCGGCCCTGCTCGCTCCCCTCTCCGGCTCCGCTGCCCAGCTACCCTCCTCGGCTCCGCTGCCCAGCTCCCCTCCCCGGCCTCCCTCCCCGGTCCGGCCGTCGCCCCGTACGGCGCCCACCGCTCACGGCCCCTCCCGTACTGCAACGGCGTGCCCGCAGCGGCGGGCGCGCGGAAGGAACGTCCCCATGCGCTGCTGCACCCCTGCCCGACCCCCGGCGGTGACCGGGTGAGCCGGCCGCCGCACCGGAGCGAGAGCCCGCCGGGCCGCCCCCGGAAGAACGCCCCGCCGGGCCGCCTCAGGCCCCCGATCGCCGCGCTGCGCGCCGTGCCCTGGCGGCGGGACCTGCCCGCCTCGCTGGTGGTGTTCCTGGTCGCCCTGCCGCTCTGCGTCGGGGTGGCCGTCGCCTCCGGCGTCCCGGCCGAACTCGGACTGGTCACCGGCATCGTCGGCGGCCTGGTGGTCGGCGCCCTGCCCGGCAGCAGCCTCCAGGTCAGCGGTCCGGCCGCCGGGCTGACCGTCCTGGTGGCCGACGCCGTCCGGGAGTTCGGCGTCGGCGCGCTCGGTCTGCTGGTGCTCGCCACCGGTCTGCTCCAGCTGGCGATGGGCGCGCTGAAGCTCGGCCGCTGGTTCCGCGCCATGTCCGCCTCGGTGGTGCACGGCATGCTGGCCGGCATCGGGCTGACCCTGGTCTTCGGCCAGCTGTACGCCCTCGCCGACCGCCGCGCCCCCGCCACCGGACCGGAGAAGATCGCCGGACTGCCCGCCCTGCTGGGGGACGCCCTGAGCGCCGCGGCCAACCCGAGCGCGGTCGCGCTCGGCCTCGGCACGCTGCTGGTGCTGGTCGGCTGGACGTACCTGCCGGAGCGGGCCGCCCGCGCCGTGCCCGCGCCGCTGGCCGCCGTCGGACTGGCCGCCGCCGTCACCGCCGCCGCCGACCTGCCGGTGGCCCGGATCCGGGTCGAGGGCCTGCTGGACGTCGTCCGGCTGCCCGACCGCGACGCGCTGGGCGATCTGGCCGGCGTCGCCGGGATCGGCACGGTCGTCGCCTTCACCCTGATCGCCTCCGCCGAGACGCTGTTCAGCGCCGCCGCCGTCGACCGGATGCACCACGGCCCGCGCACCGACTACGACCGCGAGCTCACCGCCCAGGGCGTCGGCAACACCGTCTGCGGGCTGCTCGGCGCACTGCCGATGACCGCGGTGATCGTCCGCAGCGCCACCAACGTGCAGGCCGGTGCCCGCACCAAGGCCTCCCGCGTCCTGCACGGCGGCTGGCTGCTGCTGTTCACCGTGCTGCTGCCCGGCGCGCTCGGGCTCGTCCCGCTCACCGCGCTGGCCGCCGTGCTGGTGCACGCCGGCGCCAAGCTGGTGCCGCTGCGCCGGATCGCCGCACTCTGCCGCGGCCACCGGGGCGAGGCGGTGGTGCTGGTGGTGACGGCGGTCGCGATCATCGCCACCGACCTGTTCGAGGGGGTGCTGATCGGCGTCGGCCTGGCGGTGGTCAAGTCCGCCTGGCAGACCTCGCACCTGCAGATCGCGGTGGAGGAGCTGGTGCTGCCCACCGGCCAGGCGCTGCACCGGGTCCGGCTGAGCGGCAACGCCACCTTCCTGCGGTTGCCCCGGCTGCTGGACGCCCTGGAACGGCTGCCGGACGACCGCCCGGTCGAGCTGGACTGGTCCGGGCTGCGCCACCTGGACCACGCCTGCACCGTCGCCCTCGCCTCCTGGGCCGCCCAGCACCGGGCCCGCTCCACCGCCCCGCTGGCCGTCGACCCGCCGCTGCCGTCGGTGGCCTGACGGTCCCTCCGGTCACGCCCTAGCCTGGTCGCGGCCCGGCCCGGGCCGCGACCAGGAGAGGTGGGAACGTGATCGCAGCATTTTCGGTGACCCCGTTGGGGATCGGCGAGGACGTGGGGGAGGCGGTGGCCGCCGCCGTCCGGGTGGTCCGCAGGAGCGGGCTGCCGAACCGGACGGACGCCATGTTCACCAGTATCGAGGGGGAGTGGGACGAGGTGATGCCGGTGATCAAGGAGGCGATCGAGGCGGTGAAGGCCCACAGCAACCGGGTGAGCACGGTCATCAAGATCGACGACCGGGCCGGGGTCACCGACGGCCTCACCGCCAAGGTCGCCTCGGTCGAGCGGCACCTGGCTGAGGACGGGGGCCAGGTGCGGGGCTGACGGGGGCCGGGGGAGGAACCGCGGGCGGTCCTCAGACCGTGGACGACGGCCGGCCCGCGGGCTCGGCCGTCGCCCCCGTCGCCGGCCCGTGGGCGAGCAGCCGGTCCAGTGCGTACGGCCCCGAGCCGAGCACCGCGATGGCCAGGAACGCCCAGCAGAACATCACCGAGGCCTCACCCCCGTTCTGCAACGGCAGCAGCGCGTGCTCCTGGTGGACGGTGAAGTAGGCGTAGGCCATCGAGCCGGAGCAGAGCAGGGCGGCCGTCCTGGTGCCGGCGCCGACCAGGACCAGGGCGCCGCCGACCAGCTGGATCAGCGCGGCGTACCAGCCGGGCCACTGGCCGAGCGGGACGGTGCCGCCGCCCTTGGCGCCGCCGAGGACGCCGAACAGGGAGGCGGCGCCGTGGCAGGCGAAGAGCAGGCCGACGACGATCCGAAAGGCCGTCAGGACCAGCGGGCGGGCGGCTTCGGCGGCCTTGGCGGCCTGGCGGGAGGCCTGGGGGAAGGGTGCGGACATGCCGGAACGCCTCCTGTGCACGGGGGGAAGGAGATACGGGGCGGTAAGGCTAGGCTTGCTTTTGTTGAATTGTCAATGCTCTGTCATAATGTTGGCCCAAGGTGTCAAGTTCCTCGATCAGGTCCCTTTCTTGACCGATCGATCTCGAAAAGGCTAGCCTTCCCGTCATGGCGCGAACGAAGGACTTCGACCCGGACGCGGT
This sequence comes from Kitasatospora sp. NPDC093550, assembly GCF_044764985.1. Taxonomy (NCBI): domain Bacteria; kingdom Bacillati; phylum Actinomycetota; class Actinomycetes; order Kitasatosporales; family Streptomycetaceae; genus Kitasatospora; species Kitasatospora sp. NPDC093550. The sequence continues at coordinate 316,244 of NZ_JBIWJF010000007.1, read as the reverse complement.
GCTGCAGGCGGCCCTGGAGCTGTTCTGGCGGCGCGGCTACGAGGCCACCTCGATGGCCGACCTGGTCGAGGGGCTCGGCATCGCCCGGGCCAGCATCTACGCGACCTTCGGCAGCAAGCACGAGCTCTACCTCCGCGCGCTGGAGCGCTACGCCGAGCAGACCGACCCGGTGCTGCTCGCCGAACTCTCCCAGCCCGGACCGGTGCTGCCGGCCGTCCGCGCGCTGGTGCGCCGGTACGCGGGGGAGTCGGCCGAGGATCCGCTCAAGCGCGGCTGCTTCGTCGTCAACACCGTGGTCGAGCTGGTCCCGCACGACCCGGCGGCGGCCCGCCGGGCGGGGGCCAGCCTCGGCCACCTGGAGACGGTGCTGACCGCCGCCCTGGTCCGCGCCGAGGCGCAGGGCGAACTGCCCGCCGGACGGGAGCCCCGGGCCCTCGCGCGGATGCTGATGGTGCTGATGCAGGGCATGCGGGTGATGGGCAGGACCGCCGACGGCGCGGCCCGGGTGCGGGACGCGGCCGAGCAGGCGCTGGTGCTGCTGGACTGACGCCCGGTTCGGGGTGGCCCGGTGCTCCTCAGTGGGGTGGGTGGGTGCCCTGTGCCGTCGCCATTATGGATCGAACGGTCATTATAGAAGGGGGGGTTCCATGCGTACGGCCCGGTCGTCGCGGTCCGGCTTCGCACTGCTCGGCGTGGTGCAGGCGGTGCTCATCTCCACGATCACGATCCTCACCGTGCCGCTGCCGCTGGTGGCCCGGGAATTCGGGCTCGGCCCGTCCGGCGTGCTGCTGCTGAGCGCCTCCTACGGGCTCACGTTCAGCTCGCTGTTGCTCCTCGGCGGACGGCTGACCGACCGTCACGGCGGGCGCCCGGTCCTCCGCTGGGGCCTGGCGCTGCTCGGCGCGGCCTCGGTCCTGTGTGCCCTCGCGCCGGACTACGCGGTGCTGCTGGCGAGCCGCTTCGTCCAGGGCGCCGGTGCGGCCCTCACCGCCCCGGCGGCGGTCGCGGTGGTCCGGGTGCTGCACCCCCGACCGGCCGACTACCGGCGGGCGATGGCCACCTGGGGCGGTCTCTCGGTGCTCGGTGCGACCGTCGGCAGCGTGGTGTCGGGCGCGGTCGCCGCCGCGGTCTCCTGGCGCTGGCTGTTCGCGGTGCCCGTCCTGGTCGCGCTGGCCGGCCTCGCCCGCTCCGGCGCGCTGCCCACCGCCGACGGCCCCGCCGCACCCGCCCCACCCACCGGACCCACCGCGTCCACCGCGTCCACCGCATCCGCCGGGCGCCGACCGGCGCTCGACCTGCGCGGCGCGGTCCTCGCCACCGCCGGTGTCTGCGCCCTGAGTTACGCCCTGGTCGGCTCCGCCGAACGCGGCTGGTCCAGCCCCGAGGTGTACGGCCCGCTGCTCGCCGGGACCGCTCTGCTGGTCGCCTTCGCGGCCGCCGAACGCCGCACCGCCGACCCGCTGCTGCCGCCCGGCTTCCTGGCCGACCGGCGCCGTGGCACCGCCCTCGCCGCCGTCATGGCCACCGCCGCCGGCACCGCGCTGACCTTCGTCCTGCTCTCGCTCTACCTCCAGCAGCTGCGCGGCTGGAGCGCCGCCGCCACCTCCGCCGCCTTCCTCCCGTACGCGGCCGTCCTGCTCCTGGCCGGTCGGGCGGCCGGAACGCTGACCTCCCGGTACGGGCCGGTGCCGGTCACCGCGGGCGGCCTCGCCGTGGCGGGCGCCGGACTCGGCCTGCTCGCCGGGCTCGCGCCCGACAGCGGGTACGCGACCGGGCTGCTGCCCGGACTGCTCCTGCTGCCCGCCGGAGCCGCCGCCGCCTTCGCCGGTGCGGCCGTCCTCGCCACCGGCGGGGTGGCGCCCGAGCGCACCGGTCTGGCCGCCGGAGTGTTCAACACCGCCATGGAACTCGGCCCCACCACCGGACTGGCCGCCCTGATGGCGCTCGCCGCCACCCGCCCGACCGTCGTCGGCGGCTACGCCGCGGCCTTCGCGGCGGCCGCCACCGGGCTGGTGCTCACCGCCGTCGCGGTCGCCACCCTGCCGCGGGCCGGCGGCCCGCCGGCACCCATGACCACCACCGCGCCGGCTGCTATGACCGGCACCGCGCCGATCCCGAGTACCACCGCACCAGAACGCACCCACCGGATCGAGGAGTTCACATCATGACCACGCGTTTCGCCGACAAGTCCGTCCTGGTCACCGGCGGTGGCAGCGGCATCGGGCGGGCCATCGCGCTCGCCTTCGCCCGGGAGGGCGCCCGGGTCGCCGTCGCGGGCCGGACCGCCGCCCCGCTCGCCGAGACCGTCGAGCTGATCGAGCAGGCCGGCGGGAAGGCGATCGCGCTGACCGGCGACGTGGCGAGCGGTGAGGACGCCGCCCGGTTGGTCCGCGAGACCGTCGAGCGGTTCGGCGGGCTGGACGTCGCCGTCAACAACGCCGGGGTGCTCGGCGCGCTCGGTCCGGTCGCCGACATCGACGAGGCCGAGTGGCGGCGGCTGTTCGACATCAACGTCACCGGCACCCTGCTCGCCATGAAGCACCAGATCGGCCACATGCGGGCCCACGGGGGCGGAGCGATCGTCAACGTCTCCTCCAACGTCGGCGTCCACAAGCGGATCCCGAACCTCGGTGCCTACGCCGCCAGCAAGGCCGCCGTGACCGCGATCACCCGGGCCGCCGCCCTCGACCACATCGCCGACGGGGTGCGGATCAACACCGTCAGCCCGGGCGCGGTGGACACCCCGATGTCGGGACGGCCCGGCGAGAGCGCCGAGGCCAAGGCGGAGCGGATGCGGTCCGACGTCCCGGTCGGCCGGGCCGGCGCGGTGACGGAGATCGCCGCCGCGGTGCTGTACCTGGCCTCGGAGGAGGCGGGCTACACCGTCGGCAGCGACCTCGTGCTGGACGGCGGCTCCACCGCCTGACCCCTCCACCGGCCGGCCCGCCGCACCCCCCTGACCCCGCCACCGCCCGATCCCGCCCCACCGGCCGGCCCGGCTCGGGCCGCTACTCGCCCAGCCAGTCCCCGGGCACCGCCTCGTAGAGCGCCGCGAGCGCCTGCGGGGTGCGTGCCCGGGCCGTCATCCACGCGTCCTCGACCACCGAGACCAGCACCTCCGGCCCCCGGTACCAGCGGCAGCCGCGGCCCAGCGCGGGCAACTCCTCGAAGCCGTCCGGCAGCCGGTCCTCCGACTCGACGAAGTCGGTCAGCTCGTGGTCCTCCAGCAGCTTCTCCGTCATCGCCATCACCGCGGCCGCGGTCGAGAAGCGCTCCTCCCAGGGCTCCCAGCACTCCTGCGCCTTGTCCGCGAGGTCCAGCCGCATCACCGTCGGCGGGTCCTCCTGCTCCAGCCCGCCGAGCAGCACGCCCCAGTGCGCGCAGCCCTGGTTCTCCGTGCGGTACACCAGCGCGCCGTCCAGCACGAACAGCTCGTCCGGCGTCAGCAGCACGTCGTGGTTGCTCGTCAGGTCCGCCCGCCGGCCGAACAGCCGGTACGCCTCGCGCAGCGCCGCCGGCAGCCGCAGGCCCAGTCGCCGCTCGGCGGCGTCGAGTTCGGCCGCGGGGAAGCCGTCGTCCGGCCCCAGCGGCTCGCCCCAGTACGCGGCGAAGCCTCCGACGAGTGCCCAGGACCCCGCGCGGTCACGCTCACTTTCGGCCATTGCGGCCCGTATGTCGAATTCCGTTTCGTCCACCCGCGCACCGTACGGCACCCCTCCGACAACGCCCCGGAGCGCTCAACGGCCGGGCCGGGAGCCCGTCCCGGCACGACCGGCCGAATCTGACGCGAACGCGTAATCCCGGGGACACCGGTTGATCACTGCGGGGTTCCCGCCGCGTCGTGTGGGCAGGACACGGTTTCGGCCGGAACCGACATCACGAAAGGCGGACGCGCACCGCATGCCGACCGCACCGCACACCGCGCCCCGGGCGGGCCGCCGAAGCCGCTGGGGCGAACACGGGCTCGCCTGGGCCTTCCTGCTGCCCTCCCTGGTGGTCTTCGTCCTCTTCATCGGCTACCCGCTGGGCCGGACCGTCTACCTGAGCGGCCACGCCAACGACCTCTTCGGCGCGCCCTCCCGCTACGTCGGGACGAAGCACTACACCGACCTGCTGGCCTCGGCGGACTTCCGCCGCACCCTCGTCACCACCGCGCTGTTCACGCTGCTCACCGTGGTGCCCGGGGTGCTCGGCGCGCTGGGGCTGGTGCTGCTCCTGGAGAACCGGATCCGGGGCGTGCGGCTGCTGCGCTCCGCCTTCGCGCTGCCCTTCGCCTTCTCGGTGGCCAGTGCCTCGGTGGTCTTCGCGGTGTTCTTCAACCCCGCCAGCGGCGTGCTCAACGGCCTGCTCTCGCACGTCGGCCTCGGCCCGATCGGCTGGCTGACCGACTCCCGCTACGCCCTGGTCTCGGTGGCCGTCACCACGGTCTGGATGAACCTCGGCTACAACGTCCTGGTGCTCTCGGCCGGCATCGGCTCGATCCCGGGCGAGGTCGTCGAGGCGGCCCGGATCGACGGCGCCTCCGGCCTGCGGCTGGCCCGGTCCATCACCGTCCCGATGCTCGGCCCCCACCTGTTCTTCCTGACCGTCGTCTCCACCGTCCACGCGCTGCAGAGCTTCGGCCAGATCCACATCCTCACCAAGGGCGGGCCGGACGGCTCCACCCGGACCCTCGTCTACTCCGTCTACGAGAAGGCCTTCGCCTACGGCTCCAGCGACTTCGGCACCGCGAGCGCCCAGGCCGTGGTGCTGCTCGTGGTCGTCCTCGCCTGCACGGCCGTCCAGTTCGGCGTCCTGGAGCGGAAGGTGCACTACGCATGACCGGCATCGCCACCGAAGCCGAGGCGCCCGAGGCGTCGAAGGCGCCCCGCCCGCGCACCGGCGCCCTCGCCGGGCGCGCCCCGCGCGACCTGCTCGGCCGCGCCGCCGTCCACCTGCTGCTCGCCGTCGCCGTCGTCACCGTGGCCTTCCCGGTGTACTACGCCGTCGCCGGTGCCTTCATGGGCCCGTCCGAACTGTCCTCCTACCCGCCCGCGCTGGTGCCGCACTCGGTCACCGGGCGGAACTTCTCCGGCGCGGTGGACGCGATCCCGCTGGCCCGCCAGTACGCCAACTCGGCGATCGTGGCGACCGCCATCACCCTCGCCCAGCTGTTCACCTCGGTCCTCGCCGCGTACGCCTTCGTCTTCCTGCCGCTGAAGGCGCGGGCGGCGGTGTTCGGGGTGTTCCTGGCGACGCTGATGGTCCCCTGGGAGGCCATCATCATCCCCAACTACCTGACGCTGTCCGGCTGGGGACTCGGCAACACCTACTTCGGCCTGGTGCTGCCCTTCCTCGCCTCCGGGTTCGGCACCTTCATGCTGCGCCAGGCCTTCCGCCAGCTGCCCGGCGAACTGCGCGACGCCGCCCGGATCGACGGCGCCGGCCACTGGCGCTTCCTGTGGCGGATCGTCGTCCCGCTCAACAAGCCGGCGTTGGCGGCACTGTCGATCTACGTCTTCCTGTCCGCCTGGAACCAGTACTTCTGGCCGCTGATCATCACCCGCACGGCGAACATGCAGACCCTGCAGATCGGTCTCACCTCGCTGCGCGACTCCGAAATGGCCGACCCCGGGCTGATCCTGGCCGGCGTCGTGCTCTCCCTGCTGCCCACCCTCGCCCTGGTGGTCTTCGGCCAGCGCTTCATCGTCCGCGGCCTCACCGCGGGCGCGGTGCGCTGACCGCCCGTACCGTCCACGTCCGTCCCCTCCGACCAGAGAGAGAACCCCCGTGAAGAAGAGTGCACGCGCGCTCGCGGCCCTGCTGGTGGCCGGCCTGTCCCTGACCGCCTGCAGCTCCTCCGGTGACTCCGGCTCCGGCGGCTCCGGTGACGCCGCCGCGCCGGGCGCCCAGGCGCTCGACCAGGCCTCCGGCGTCACCGGCGTCGAGTTCTGGCACTCGATGACCGGCAAGAACGCCGAGGTGCTCACCGGGCTGGTCGACCGGTTCAACGCCGCGCACCAGGGCAAGATCGAGGTCAAGGCGCAGTTCCAGGGCAAGTACGACGAGCTGGTCACCAAGTACAAGGCCGCGGTGCAGCAGAAGGGGACCCCCGCCCTGGTGCAGGTCTACGACATCGGCACCCGGTTCATGATCGACTCCAAGCAGACCATCCCCGCCCAGGCCTTCGCCGACAAGGACGGCTACGCGCTGGACGACCTGGACGCCAACATCCGCAACTACTACTCGGTCGGCGGCAAGCTCCAGTCGATGCCGTTCAACTCCTCGATGCCGCTGCTCTACCTGAACACCGACGCGTTCAAGGAGGCCGGCCTCGACCCCGCGCAGGCGCCCAAGGACCTCGACGAGCTGGGCGAGCTGGCGAAGAAGCTGACCAAGAAGGACGCCGACGGCAAGACCGTCCGCTACGGCTTCGGCGCCGCCATCTACGGCTGGTTCGTCGAGCAGCTGCTGGCCGAGTCCGGTGCCATGTACTGCGACAACGACAACGGCCGCAGCAACAAGGCCGGCAAGGTCGTGTTCGACTCCGCCCAGGGCGCCCGGATCGTCCAGTGGTGGGCCGACCTGGTCAAGGGCGGCTACGCGGCCAACACCGGCCGCACCACCGACGACGCCCAGGCCGCCTTCAAGGCCGGTACGGTCGCGATGCACCTGGAGTCCACCGGTGTGCTGCGCGGCTACACCGAGGCGGCGAAGTTCGGCGTCGGTACGGCGGCCTTCCCCAAGGTCACCGCCGGCGACCAGGGCGGTCCGGTGATCGGCGGCGCCTCGCTGTGGATCAGCGGCCCCGGCCACTCGGACGCCGAGAAGCGCGCCGCCTGGGAGTTCGAGAAGTTCGTGACGGCCCCCGAGCAGCAGGCCACCTGGCACACCGGCACCGGCTACTTCCCGGTCAACAGGAAGTCCCTGGACGACCCCAAGGACAAGGAGTGGGTGGCCAAGTACCCGCAGTTCCAGACCGCGATCGACCAGCTGAAGGCGACCAAGCCCACCCCGGCCACCGCCGGCTGCCTGCTCGGCGTGATGCCGCAGGCCCGCAAGGGCGTGGAGACGGCGATCGAGCAGACCGTCTCCGGCAGCAAGCCGGCCCAGCAGGCGCTCGCCGACGCGGCCAAGGAGCTCCAGCCGGCGATCGAGAGCTACAACAGCTCGGTCGGCTGAGCCGGCCGGCCCCGAAGGAGCGCGGACGGCCCGCCCGGTGCAGCAGGCACCGGGCGGGCCGTCGCGCGTCGCGCCGGGCCGCGTCAGGCCGAGAGCGCCTCGCCCTGCTCGCCGTCCTCCGACGGCGCGCAGGCGGCGGCCAGCTCGTCCAGCGACAGGTCCAGCGCGAAGGCGAGCGCGGCGATGGTGAAGAAGGACGGCGTGGGCGCCCGTCCGGTCTCGATCTTGCGCAGCGTCTCCGCCGACACACCGGCCACCGCCGCCACCTCGACCATGCTGCGCTCGCCACGCGCCTCCCGCAGCAGCGCCCCGAAGCGCTCGCCGCGCTCGCGCTCCCACGGGGTCAGCGGAGTCCTCACCATGCCGCAGAGTCTACGGCCCCGCTACAGCCGTGCCGCGGCCTACTGCTCGGGCCAGCTGGGGAGGCTGGCCGGGCCGCCGGGCCGCTGCTGGTTCAGGGCCAGGCAGAGGATGACGATGCTGCTCCGGCGCTCCTCGCTGTACGAGCCGAAGACCTCCTCCGGCTCCGTGTCGCAGGCGTGCTTGGCGTCGCCGCTGTGGACGACCTTGGTGACCTTGAAGTCGGCGTTGGGCTTGGTGCAGTCCACGAGCTCCATCTTCGGCTTGGAGCCGTGGCCGAGGTCGTGCACGCAGCTACCGGCCTCGGCGGCCGCCGGCTCGGACTTGCCGGCCTGCCCGGCGATGACCAGACCGCCGGTGATCAGCGCGACCAGGAGGAGCGGTCCTCCGACGCGGCGGGCGATCTTGCGGAACCGCGAGGGCTCGGCCGGGACGGGCTGCCCGGCACCCCAGGCCTCCTGGGCGAGCGGTGCTGCGGGGTGCTCGGCCGGGTTCTCGGCGGGGTTCGGGGTCGCGTCGACGGGAGCGGTCGGCGGGGTTGTCACGTGTATTCCTCATGGTCAGATCATCTGAGTGCGCCGCGAACACTAGCGGATCGCGGGACCGCCGAGCGCCACATCTTCCCTGGTGAGCGGTCCGCAGCCGGTGGACCGCCGCCGCCATCGCCCCCCTTCGCGTGCGACCTGGTGGCGTCCGTCCCCCATCGACCGTGATACAAATACCGGTATAAGAATTGGATCCATGGGGAGTGGTCCCCGGGGGAGTGGTGCACCGTGGTCGAACTCAAGTCGGACGCCGCCCTCGACGCGATGCGTGAGGCCGGGCGGGTGGTGGCGGACGCACTCGCCGCCGTACGGGAGACGGCGGCGGTCGGCGTCCGCCTGGCCGAGCTGGACGAGGTGGCGCGGGGCGTCCTGGACGCCGCCGGGGCGAGCTCGCCGTTCCTCGGCTACCGGCCGTCCTTCGCGCCCGTCCCCTTCCCGGCCGTCATCTGCGCCTCGGTCAACGACGCCGTCGTGCACGGCATCCCGGACGGCTACCGGCTGCGCGACGGCGACCTGGTGAGCATCGACTGCGGCGCCGTGCTGGACGGGTGGGCCGGGGACGCCGCCGTGAGCTTCACCGTCGGCACCGCCCGGCCCGAGGACACCGCCCTGATCGACGCCACCCAGCGCGCCCTGGACGCCGGCATCGCCGCCGCCCTGGCCGGCAACCGGACCGGCGACATCTCCCACGCCATCGGCCGGGTCGTCCGCGCCGGGCGGTACGGCACGCCGGAGGGCTTCGGCGGACACGGCATCGGCCGCCGGATGCACGAGGACCCGCACGTCTCCAACACCGGCCGCCCGGGCCGGGGTTACCCGCTGCGCCCGGGCCTGGTCCTGGCCATCGAGCCGATGCTCACCGCCGGCGGCCGGGACGACTACAGCACCGACCCGGACGGCTGGACCCTGCGCACCGTCGACGGCACCCGCGCCGCCCACATCGAGCACACCGTCGCCATCACCGAGGACGGCCCGCGCATCCTCACCCTGCGCTGAGCGCCGCTGCGCCGAACACCTCTGCGATGAGTACCTCTGCGGTGAGCGCCGTTGCGCCGAGTGCCCCTCCGCTGAGTGCCCCTGCGCCGGGACGAACTCACGGCTAGGCTCGGGGCCATGACCAAGGGCGTGATGTTCGATTTCTCCGGCACCCTCTTCCGGGTGGTCTCCACCGCCGAGTGGCTGGCCGCCTTCGCCGCCGGCGCCGACCTCGGCCTGTCCCCCCGGGAGCAGGCCGAACTGGTCGGCCGGCTGGAGGAGTTCGGCGCACTGCCCGGTGGTGTGCCGCCGCGCCGGATCCCGGCCGGTGCCCAGCAGGCCTGGGGCACCCGGGACTTGACCCCCGAGCTGCACCGCTCCGCGTACACCGCGCTGACCCGCGCCGCCGCTCCGCCCGCCGCCCTCGACGTGGACGCCCTCTACGACGCCCACACGGCGCCCACGAGTTGGCGCCCCTACCCGGACGCCGCCCCCGTGCTGCGCGAGCTGCGCCGCCGGGGCGTCCCGGTGGCCGTGGTGAGCAACATCGGCTGGGACCCGCGGCCGGTCTTCCGCGCCCACGGCCTGGACGAGCTGGTCGACAGCTACGTCCTCTCCTACGAGGTCGGCGCCCAGAAGCCGGACCCGGCGATCTTCGAGACCGCCTGCGCCCGGCTCGGCCTGGCCCCGGCCGACGTCCTGATGGTCGGTGACGACCGGACCTGCGACGGCGGTGCGACCGCGCTCGGCTGCCGCTTCCACCCCGTCGAGCACCTGCCCGTCGACGAGCGCCCGGACGCCCTGACGCCGCTGCTGGCGGTGCTGCCGGGTTGACGTGTCCGGGGTGACGCAGGACACGAGGTGGCGCCCCGCCGCTAGGAGTAGCGTGCGGGCATGACCGATCAGGACTTCACCACCCGCATCACCGTCCGCGGGTACGAGACCGACAGCCAGGGCCACCTCAACCAGTCGGTGTACCTCCAGTACGCCGAGCACGCCCGCTGGGAGTACCTGCACGCGGCCGGGATCCGCCAGGCCGATCTGGTGGCCAAGGGCGTGGGCCCGGTCGTCCTGGAGACCACCGTCAAGTACCTGCGGGAGCTGCGGGCGGGGGACTCGGTGGACGTCAGCTGCTCGTTCACCTGGCGGGACGGCAAGACCTTCCAGGTGGTGCAGCGGCTGATCCGCGAGGACGGCGTGCTGGCCGCCGAGGTCACCGGCGTCGGCGGCATCCTCGACCTGGCCGAGCGCCGGCTGGTCGCCGATCCGCGCGAGCCGCTGCGCGCCCTCGCCGCCGATCCGGGCCTGCTCGGACTCTGACACCCCGCCGCCGTACCGGGCACGCCACGTCCGCCGTGCCCGGCACGGCCCTTGCGCCGTACCCGACACCACCGTTGACACCCCGACCGCCGGAGGCCGCACCCGGCTGCGGCCTCCACCCGGCGGGCGGGGGATTTCCCCACCCCGGACCCGCCCGCTGTCCGGATGGGATCAAGTTCCCCGGCGCAGCAGACTCTTGGGCATGCCGAAGAACACGACCGCCCTCGCCGCCGCCGCGGCCGCCGCCCTCGCCGTCACCGCACTGACCGCCCTGCCCGCCGTCGCCGATACCGACGCCGCCGGCGCCCCGAACCCGGGCAAGGACCGTCTCACCTGGTCGGCCTGCCAGGGGCAGGCGGACCCGCGCCAGCAGTGCGCCACCGTCACCGTCCCGCTGGACTACCGGGTCCCTCAGGGCGAGCGGATCACCCTCGCGATCTCCCGCATCCCCGCCGCCCAGCCGGGCCGGCGCCACGGCGTCCTGCTGACCATCCCGGGCGGCCCGGGCGGTTCCGGTCTGAACGTCCCCAGCAGCGCGGCCAAGCGCCTCCCGCAGTCCGTCCTGGACCGCTTCGACCTGGTCGGCTTCGACCCGCGCGGCGTCGGCCGCTCCACCCCGGTCAGCTGCGAGCTCGACCGCTCCGACCTGGCGATGGTCAAGCTGCGCCCCTGGCCCGCCGCGGACGGCTCGATCGATGCGAACGTCGCCTACGAGCGCCGGGTCGCCGAGACCTGCGCCCGCAACGGCGGTCCGGTGCTGCGCAGCATCTCCACCGCGAACGAGGCGCGCGACATCGACAGCATCCGCCGGGCCCTCGGCGAGCGCCGGCTCTCCGCCTGGGGCACCTCGTACGGCACCTACGCGGGCGCCGTCTACGCCACCCTGTTCCCGCAGCGGACCGACCGGATCGTGCTGGACAGCAACGACGACCCGGACCCGACCCGGGTGGGGCGCGGCTGGCTGGCCGCCTTCGGCCGGGGCGCCGAGGACCGCTTCCCGGACTTCGCGAAGTGGGCCGCGTCGCCCGGCAACCCGGACCGGGTCGCGGACACTCCCGAGGAGGTCCGGCCGCTCTTCCTCGACCTCGCCGCCCGGCTGGACCGGGCGCCGCTGCCCTGGCCCGGCGCCGACCCGGCGGAGCTGAACGGGAACGTGCTGCGCGAGACCATGCTGCAGAGCCTGTACGCGGACGCCCGGTTCCCCGACCTGGCCCGGCTGATGCTGGCCGGCCTCGGCCGCCGTCCGCTGCCCGCCCCGGCGGTGCTGCCCGAGCAGGCGGTGCAGTCCGTGCAGAACACCATCGCCGTCTCGGTCGGCACCCTGTGCAACGACGTCGGTTGGCCCACCGACCCGGCCGCGTACGCCAAGGACGTGGCCGCCGAGCGCGCCACCCACCCGCTCACCGCGGGCATGCCGGTGAACGTGATGCCGTGCGCCTTCTGGCCGTTCGCGCCTGCCGAGCCGCCGGTGCGGGTGACCGGCCGGGGCCCGGCGAACGTCCTGCTGGCCCAGAACCTGCGCGACCCCGCCACCCCGTACGCGGGCGCGCTCAAGCTGCGGGCGGCGTTCGGGGACCGGGCCCGGATGGTGACGGTGGACTCCGGCGGTCACGACGTGTACGTCGCCCACGGGAACGCCTGCGGCGACGCGGCGGTGACGGACTTCCTGCTGACGGGCCGGCGCCCCGCCGAGGACGTGTCCTGCCCCGCCCAGTGACCGCAGGTCAGTGCGGTGGGGTGGCACGTGGGGCCAACGGGCCGTGGACGAACGGCCCTTGTCCCTGCGTGCACGTCCGTTCGGCCCTCGCGAATGAGTCGAATCTGTCGCGGTTTTGTGACAATCCTTCGCCGACACCCGTCCCACAAGGGCCGTGCACGGCCTTAATGTTCGAACTATGTCACCGAAGAGTCGCCGCCGCATACCCGCCCCGAACCCGGGCGACACGTGGGTGCCGCGCCCGAGGCGCCGTGAGACCCCGCTCGGAATCCTGGGCCACGCGGCCACGTTCCTCGGCGCCAGCGCCCTCGGCGGCGTGCTGCTGGCGGGCCTGATCCTCCCGGCGGCCGGCGCGGTGGGGCTGGGGGCCAAGAGCGGCGCCGAGGGCTTCGAGAGCATCCCCGACGACTTCAAGACCCCGCCGCTGACCCAGGCCACCCAGATCTTCGACGCCAAGGGCGGGTTGATCGCCAAGGTCTACGAGCGCGACCGCACCGTGCTGACCGCCGACCAGATGTCCCCGCTGATGCGCCAGGCGCAGGTGGACATCGAGGACGCCCGGTTCTACGAGCACGGCGCGGTGGACCTCAAGGGCGTCCTGCGGGCCGTCACCAAGAACGCCGAGAGCGGCGCCACCGTCCAGGGCGCCTCCACCCTGACCCAGCAGTACGTGAAGAACGTCAACGTGGAGAAGGCCGGGGACGACCCGGAGGCGGTCCGCGAGGCGCAGCGCAAGACGCTCGGCCGCAAGATCCAGGAACTCCGGTACGCCATCAAGCTGGAGGAGGACCTGACCAAGGAACAGATCCTCACCAACTACCTGAACATCACCTTCTACGGCCACCAGGCGTACGGCATCCAGGCCGCTGCTCAGCGCTACTTCAGCAAGGACGCCAAGGACCTGACCCTGCCCGAGTCGGCGATGCTGGCCGGCCTGGTGCAGAACCCGTCCCAGTACGACCCGAAGCTGCACCCGGTGGCCGCCCAGAAGCGCCGGGACACCGTCATCGACAAGATGGTGGAGAACAAGCACATCACCGCCGACCAGGCCAGGGAGGCGAAGGCCGCCCCGCTGGGCCTCGCCTACAAGGACCCGCAGAACGGCTGCATCACCGCCAAGGCCGGCATGGGCTTCTTCTGCGACTACGTGCGCCACGTCGTCAAGCAGGACCCGGCGTTCGGCAAGAGCGCGGCCGAGCGCAAGAAGCTGTGGGACACCGGCGGTCTGAACATCTCCACCACGCTGGACCCGGACAAGCAGGCCGCCGCCCAGAACGCCGTCTCCACCAAGGTGTTCGTCACCGACCCGGTCTCGGCCGCGATGACGATGGTCGAGCCGGGCACCGGCAAGATCCTGGCGATGGCGCAGACCCGCCCGTACGGCCTGGAGAAGGAGAAGAACGAGACCGTCGTCAACTACAACGTGGACGCGGCGATGGGCGGGGGCATCGGCTTCCAGCCCGGCTCCAACTTCAAGCCGATCGTGGCCGCCGCCGCCCTGGAGGCCGGCCTGTCGTCGACCCAGCGGTACGACTCGCCGAACCGGATGGACTGGCCGACGATGAAGACCTGCGACGGCACCTGGAAGAACCTCAGCAAGGGCAAGAAGGAGGGGACGATCCCCAACGAGTCCGAGTCCGAGAAGGGGCCGTACGAGCTCAAGCAGGCCATGGCGCTCTCGGTCAACACCTACTTCGTGCAGATGGAGCAGGAGATCGGGCTCTGCGCCGTCAAGCAGATGGCCAACAAGCTCGGCGTGGCCGGCAAGGCGGACGGCTCGCCGCTGCAGGAGGTGCCGGCGCTCGGCCTCGGAACCCAGGAGGTCAGCCCGCTGACCATGGCCAACGTGTACGCGACCTTCGCCGCCCGGGGCAGCTACTGCGCGCCGCTGGCGATCAACCGGATCACCACGGTGGACGGCAAGGACGTGCCGGTGCCGCAGGCCCAGTGCGGCCGGGTGATGTCCGAGGACACCGCCGACGTGATCAACAGCGTGCTGCTCGGGGTGACCGAGAAGGGCGGCACCGCGCGGGACCTCGGCCTGGACGACGGCCGCCGGATCGCGGGCAAGACCGGTACCACGGACGAGAAGAAGTCGGCCTGGTTCACCGGCTACACCGGCAACCTGGCCGGCTCGGTCTGGCTGGGCAGCCCGGGCACCAAGGTGCCGATGCGCAACATCCGGATCGGCGGCAAGTACCAGGCCGAGGTGTTCGGCGCGACCGGTCCGGGGCCGATCTGGCAGAAGGCGATGAGCGACGCGGTCCGGGACATGCCGGAGCAGGACTTCACCACCGTCTACATCCCCGACCCGCCCAAGCGCGACGGCAACTGCACCACCTCCAACGGCTCGCCGAGCTCCGTCACCTGCACCGGCGCCCCCGCCACCGGCGGCCCGGGCACCACCGGGAAGCCGCGCGGCACCGACCAGGGCCGCTCCGCCCCGTCGGCCCCGTCCAGCCCGTTCACCCCGTCCGACCCCGAGGACCGTTAGCCGGTCCTGCGCGAGGCCCCGTCCGAGTCCCCGGCCTCGGGCGGGGCCGCGGCGCGTCGGCGGACGGCGGCGGCATGCTGTGACCGACCGTGCGACCCCTACCGCGCCTCGACCGGCTCGCCGCTGTCCTGGTCGAGGTTGAACACCCGCCGGTAGGAGTCGGTCACCACGGTGATCTGGGACCGGCCGGTCCAGCTCGCCTCCACCAGCCGGGTGTCGTCCGGGCCCCCGCCGATGTCGGCCAGCGACCAGCGGCGCGCCTCCCAGCCCTCGCCGGCTTCCAGGAACACCTGCCAGCGCTCGTCCGGGGCCGGCCCGTCGGCGTACGAGCGGTGCACCACCACCAGCGAGCGCTCCGCCCCGGCCGGCGCGGTCTCCCGGCTGCGGGTCTCGGCCGCCGAGACCTTGTGCGCGGCCAGCACGCCGAGCAGGAACACCACCCCGGCGGTCACCGTGACCGTCCGGGTCGCCGTCCGCAGGGCGGCGGCGCGCAGGTCGCCCAGCCAGGCGGCCGCGATCAGCGCGGCCAGCGCCGCGCCGAGCAGCAGCTCGGGCCGGTTGAGCAGGTCGGCGACCAGCATCCGGCCGCCCGAGCGGCTCTCCCACTGCCCCTCGGTGTACAGCAGTACGGCGGCCACTCCGCAGACCGCCAGCAACCGGACCAGGGCGCGCCTGGTCCGGGACGTGCGCTTGTCCATCGTCCCCCCTTGACGGTGTCAGAGCTCGGCGAGCAGTTTCCGGCCCTCCGGCCAGTCCCCGAGCCCGGACTCGGAGTTGAGGTGCCCGTACGCGCCCGGCTCGACGTACCGGGCGCCCCAGGCCGCGGCGAAGGCGCGGGCCCGCTCGGGGGAGACCCACGGGTCGTCGGTGGAGGAGACCACCACGGTCGGGAACGGGAACGGCTCCAGCGCCACCGGGCGGAAGCCCGTCAACTCCGGCACCTCGGCGGTGTCGACGTCGGCCGGGGCGACCAGCAGCGCGCCGCGGACGGCGGCGGTCCGCGCGGCGGACGCGCCGGCCACCCAGCGGGCCGCGGTGACGCACCCCAGGCTGTGGGCGACCAGCACCACCGGGCCGTCGGCCGCGGCCTCGGCCACCGCCGCGTCCACCCGGGCCACCCAGTCCGCCCGGTCCGGGTGGTCCCAGTCCGCCTGCCGGACCCGGCGGAAGGACTCCGGCTCGGCGGCCTCCCAACGGCTCTGCCAGTGCTCGGGGCCCGAGTTCTGGTAACCGGGCAGGACGAGGTAGGTGGTGCGGTCCGGCATGGGCTCCTCCGGGAGGGCGGTCGGTCGTGGGCAGCAGGAGTCTAGGCCGCGGGCCGCCCGGCACCGCAGCCGGGCGGTCCACCCGGCGCGCACCCCTCGCAACCAGCGCGCGCACCTCCGGATGCGCCGCCGCGCGCCCGGTGCGCCCTGTTGCCAAGGGCGCGACGGGTGCGGGAGGTTGGACCGGGCCCGGGGCGGACGCCACCGCGCTTCGTCCGTCAGGGACCTGACGTTCGATCATGTGGAGGGATGTCGACGATGGCACCGAAGATCCTGCTCGTCACCGGGGACGCCGCCGAGTCACTGGAGGTGTTCTACCCGTACCAGCGGCTGCGCGAGGAGGGCTACCAGGTCGACATCGCGGCCCCGACCAAGAAGCGCCTGCAGTTCGTGGTGCACGACTTCGTCGAGGGCTACGACACCTACACCGAGAAGCCCGGCTACACCTGGCCCGCCGACCTCGCCCTCGCCGACGTCGACCCGGCCGACTACGTGGCCCTGGTCATCCCCGGCGGCCGCGCCCCCGAGTACCTGCGCAACGACCCGGACGTGCAGCGGATCGCGCAGCACTTCTTCACCGGCGACAAGCCCGTCGCCCAGATCTGCCACGGCCCGCTGATCACCGCCGCCGCCGGCGTCCTGGACGGCCGCCGCACCTCCGCCTACCCGGCGCTGGCCCCGGACATCAAGGCCGCGGGCGCCGAGTTCGTCGAGGGCGAGGCCGTGGTGGACGGCCTGGTCGTCTCCGCCCGTGCCTGGCCCGACCACCCGGCCTGGCTGCGCGCCTTCCTCGAGGTCCTGCGCAAGCACGCCCCGGTCACCTGACGCACCGCCACCGCACCGCCGTCGGTGGGCCCGGGCGGTACTCCGCGTGGTCTCGGGGTACCGCCCGGGGGCCGTCCCGGGGTAGGGCCCCGGGACGATCTCCGGGTTCGTTCCGGGTCGGACTCCGGCCCACGACGCGACGACGGCCGGCCCGGCACCCGGCAGGGTGCCAGGCGCCCGCCTTCGCCACCCGGTTGGGCCGCGTCGGCAGCCGCCCAGTCGGCGTGGCGCGCGGGTCCCCAGCCCACCGGCGCCCCCACCGGAACCGGGCCGCCGGCCCTCCCGACCGACCCCCTACGCTGACCGGCGGGTCGTACGACCGTACGGCCGACCGTCACCAGGAGGACGAGACATGGCAGAGCCGCTGATCGCCGCAGTCGGGGGCAAGGTGCCCGCCGTCGACCCGAGCGCCTTCGTCGCGCCGAACGCCGTCGTGATCGGGGACGTCACCGTCGGCGCGGGCGCGAGCGTCTGGTACGGGGCGGTGCTGCGCGGCGACGCCGAGTCCATCAGCGTCGGTGCGGGCAGCAACATCCAGGACAACTGCACCCTGCACGCCGACCCCGGCTTCCCGCTGGTGGTCGGCGAGCGGATCTCGGTCGGCCACAACGCGGTGCTGCACGGCTGCACGGTCGAGGACGACGTCCTGGTGGGGATGAACGCCACGGTGCTGAACGGCGCCCGGATCGGCGCCGGCTCGCTGGTCGCGGCCGGCGCGGTGGTCCCGCAGGGCATGGTCGTCCCGCCCGGCTCCCTGGTCGCGGGCGTCCCGGCCAAGGTCCGCCGGGAGCTCGGTGAGGAGGAGCGGACGGGCATCAAGGCCAACGGCGAGGGCTACCAGCTCCTCGCCGGCGCCCACCGCGACATCGAGCCCCTCCCGGGAGCCTAGGCGCCGGTCACCCGGGGGCGCCGGTCAGCTGGGCGCCGGTCGCTCAGGCGCCGGTCATCACCACATCGGCGGCGGCCGGCTCCGCGACCGCGACCGCGACCGCGGGCCGCCGCCGGTCGCCCGCCCAGGCGAGCACCGCGATCAGCGCACCGCAGGCCGCCAGGCCCGCGCCCACCAGTGTCGGCGAGGTCCACCCGAACCCCGCGTCCAGCGCCAGCCCGCCGAGGTAGGCGCCCTGGGCGTTGGCCAGGTTGAAGGCGCCCTGCACCGTCGCCGAGGCCAGCGTCGGCGCACTGCGCGCCTTCCGCATCACCAGCGTCTGCACCGCCGGAACGATCGCGAACCCGAACAGCCCGATCAGCACCACCGTCACGGCCGCCGACCAGCGGGCGTGCGCGGTCAGCGCGAACAGTGCCAGGACGGCGGCGAGCAGGAGGAAGGCCGCGCAGACGGTCGGCCGCAGCGCCCGGTCGGCGGCGTAACCGCCGAGCACGTTGCCGATCGTCATCCCCACCCCGAACAGCGCCAGCACCAGCGTCACCGAGCCGGTGGCGTACCCGGAGACCTCGGTGAGCAGCGGCGCGATGTAGCTGTAGCAGGCGAAGAAGCCGCCGCAGCCGAACACCACGGTGGCCAGCGCCAGCCACAGCTGTCCGCTGCGGAAGGCCCTCAGCTCGTGTCGGAGCCCGGACTGCGCGGGGGAGGGCAGCGCGGGCACCAGCCTGCCGATGGCGAGCGTGCCGGCGGCCGCGATCAGCACGACCACCAGCATGGTCGCCCGCCAGCCCAGGTGCTGGCCGAGCAGGGTGGCGGCCGGGACGCCGACGATGTTGGCGACGGTCAGCCCGGAGAACATCACGGCCACCGCCCGGGCCCGCCGGTCCGGCGCCACCAGTTCGGCCGCGGCCACCGCGCCCGCCCCGAAGAAGGCCCCGTGCGGCAGTCCGGTGACCAGCCGCGCGACGGCCAGGGTCCAGAAGTCCGGCGCCAGCGCGCACAGCAGGTTGCCGGTGGCGAACAGCGCGGCCAGCGCCACCAGCACCGGCTTGCGCGGCCGTCCGGCGGCCAGCGCGGTGAGCAGCGGCGCGCCGATCACCACCCCCAGCGCGTACGCGGAGATCAGCCAGCCGGCCTGCGGGATGGACACGTGGAGGCTGTCGGCGACCTGGGGGAGCAGCCCCATGGCGGCGAACTCGGTGGTGCCGATGGCGAACGCGGTGACGGCCAGCGCGAGCAGCGCGAGAGGCAAGGGGGTGACTCCGGGGTGATGCCGACGAACCCGGGGGAGCGCGCGGCGGACGAATTCGTTCGTCCGGCATCCTAATCCGGCCGTATGACGCCCTCATGAGGCGCGTGTGACGAACGGGGGTCGCCAGTCCGGCCTGCGCGCGCGAGACTGGGGGCATGTGCCGCAACATCAAGACGCTGCGACCCCCGGTGACGCCCGACGCCGACGAGGACGACTTCCGCGCCGCCGCGCTGCAGTACGTCCGCAAGGTCTCCGGCTTCCGTGCCCCGGCGGCGCACAACCGGGAGGCCTTCGACCGGGCCGTGGAGGCGGTCGCCGAGGCCACCGCCCGGCTGCTCGGCGAGCTGGAGGTCCGCGGATCGCACCCCCGGGCCGCCGAGGCCGCCGGGTAGCTCCGCTGTCCGCCGACGGTGCCCTCCGACGGTGTCCGCCGACAGCGAGGACACGACAGCGACGACACGGAGTAGGAGCAGAACCGGTGATGAACCCCGCCACGCGTTATGCCCTCACCTTTCCCGGTACCCCGGGCACCCAGGCCCCGCAGGACGTCGTCGTGGTCACCCGTACCAGCGCGACCGGCCCGGGCGGCCACCCGGTGTACGAGGACGAGAGCGGCATCGTCCGGGCCGAGATCAGCGACACCGGCGAGGTCCGGATGCTCGCCAGCGGCGGCCACCAGACCCCGAACCTCCCGGTCCACGCCCACCCGCTGCCCTGACGCCCGGCCCTCCCGGCCGGTGCGGCACAATCACCGCATGACCACAGCGAGTTGGCAGGGTGTCGTGATCGCCGAGAGCACCGACACCGTCGTCGTCGAGGGCAACCACTACTTCCCGGTCGAGTCGGTCCGCACCGAGTACCTGCGGCCGTCCGGAACCACCACGGTGTGCGGCTGGAAGGGCACCGCCGGCTACTACAGCCTGGAGGTGGACGGCCGGACCAACCCCGACGCCGCCTGGTTCTACGCCGACCCGGAGCCCGCCGCCGAGCACGTGCGCGGCCGGGTGGCGTTCTGGCGCGGCGTGGAGGTCACCGAGTCGGCGGAGGCCGCCGACGAGGCCGAGGTCACCGAATCGGCGGCGGGCACCGCGTAGCCTTCGGGCCAGGGGGGTACCTGCTCCCCATGGCAGTCTTCCGCAGACCCAAACGCCCCGCGCCGCCCGACGAGCCGAACCTGGGCGAGCAGCTCGCCGAACTGGTCGAGGAGGCCGAGCAGCCCGTCGGCACGGGGCCGGCCGCCGCGTACGAGGCCGAGCAGCGCGGCCGCGGCCGGGCCATCGTGCTGCGGACCGCCCGCGTCCTGGGCAACGGCGGACTGGCCGCCGCCCGGGGAGCGGCCCGCGGCGCCGCGTTCGGCGGCAAGGCCCTCGCCGAGCAGCTGGTGCGGGCCGCGCCGCGGATCCCGGTCCGCGACCTCGCCGCCCTGCGGGCCCAGCACCCGGACGCGGCGTTCCCCGAGGAGCTGGCCGACCGGCTGGTGACGGGCGCCGTCCGGGCCTCCGGCGCGCTCGGCGCGGGCGTCGGCGCGGCGGCGATGATGCCGGTGCCGCCCGCGATGCCGGCGGAGATCGCGGCCGAGACGCTCGCGGTCGCGGCCGTGGAGATCAAGCTGATCGCCGAGCTGCACGAGGTCTACGGCGTCCCGGCCGAGGGCACCGTCACCCAGCGGGCGGGCGCCTACCTCGGGGCATGGGCCAACCGCCGCGGGGTCGACGCGACGCTGCTGGTCCGGCCGGCCGGTTTCGCCGCGCTGGCGATCGGCGCCGAGGTGCGCCAGCAGGTGCGCCGACGGCTCACCCGCAGCACGCTGCGCCACCTGCCCACGGTGATCCCGTTGCTGGTCGGCGCGGGCATCGGCGCCACCATGAACCGCCGCGACACCCGCCGGCTCGCCGACGAGGTCCGCACGGACCTGCGCTCCCGCCGGCCGGCGGACCGCGCCTACTGGGGCGCGGCCGCGCCGGCGGTCGAGGGAGAGGTGGTGGCGAAGGGCGGGACACCGCCGGAGGACGGCGGGGCGTAGCCCGGCTACACCGACGGCGCCGGTGGGGCGCCCGCGCCCCGGCCCGCCTTGACGGCGTTCACCATCGCCTGGTGGATCGCCCGTGCGGTGATCTCGTCGGCCGCCGGCACCGGACTGCCGGAGACCGTGTACCAGTCCAGCGCACCGGTGTACTGGACGGTCAGCCGGGCCTCGCCGTCCACCCAGGTGGTGTGGACGGTGAGGTCGCCGGAGATCGGTCCGACCTCCGTGGTGGTCACCCCGCCGGGGCCGCTGATGATCGATTGGGTGGTCCAGGTCGCCCACGACGCGCGCGGGTCCGCGGGCGGCCGGGCCTGCCGATTGCCTTGGTCGTGTTCGGTCATGCGCCTATCCTCCCCTGCCGGTGGGCCGCCGTCCGGGCAGCGACACCTGCGGTCGCGGCGACCGCCCGGTCGGCACCGGGCGGTCGAGTTCGGTACGGCGGACGGTCAGTCGAGTCGGCCCGGTTCGTCCAGCATCGGGTCGCCCTCCGCCTGGGAGGTGTCCTGCGCGTGCAGGTTCTGCATCGAGGTGATGCCCTCCTCGGGATCGGCGGCGCGGACGTCCTCGTCGCGGTCGGTGCTCACCTCGAACCGCTCGCTCATGTCGGTCATGGCTGGCTCCGTCTCCTCGGCCGGCCCGGGGGCGCCGGGCGCGCGGCTGGGCCGGGTGGCTCCTTCGCCCTTCAAGCCTGCCTCCGCCCCGGCGCCGAGGCCAGCCGGATGGTCGGTGAACCGCGGTCCCGCGCCGGATCCGGACCGTTCGCGCCCGGGGCCGGACCGTTCTCGGCCGGGTGCTGCCCGGGTCGCGCCCGGATCCTGACCGGCCGA
>NZ_JBIWJF010000007.1:0-294495 GCF_044764985.1 Kitasatospora sp. NPDC093550 | reverse complement strand
CCGAGCCGAGCCGAGCCGAGCCGAGCCGAGCCGAGCCGAGCCGAGCCGAGCCGAGCCGAGCCGAGCCGAGCCGAGCCGAGCCGAGCCGAGCCGAGCCGAGCCAAGCCGAGCCGGGCCGGGATCCGGACCCGGGATCCGGACGGGGTGGGGTCACCAGGTCACGGGCAGCGACCGCATGCCGTAGATGAAGGAGTCCGTCCGGAACGCCAGCTCCTCGCGCGGGACGGCCAGCCGCAGGCCGGGCAGCCGCCGGAACAGGGTGGCCAGGGCGATCTGCAGCTCGGCGCGGGCCAGCGGCTGGCCGAGGCACTGGTGCACGCCGAAGCCGAAGGCCAGGTGCCGCCGGGCGTCGCGGTCCAGGTCCAACTCGTCGGTGGACAGCCGGCCCGCGCCGCCGAACACCGTCTCGTCCCGGTTGGCGGTGGAGAGCATCGCGATCACGCCCTCCCCGGCCCTGACCGTGGTCCCGCCCAGCTCCACGTCCTCCAGGGCCACCCGGGGCACCCCGGTGTGGACGATGGTGAGGTGGCGCAGCAGCTCCTCCACCGCGCCGGGAAGGGCGGCCGGGTCGGCCAGCCTGGCGGCCTGTTCGGGCCGGTCCAGCAGCAGAGCGGTGGACAGCGCGATCATGTTCGCCGTGGTCTCGTGCCCGGCGACCAGCAGCAGGAGGCCGGTGGCGGCGACGTCGTCCGGGGCCAGGTCGTCGCGTGCGGCGAGCCGGCTGAGGATGTCGTCCTCCGGCTGCTCCCGCTTGCGGTCCGCCAGGTTCCGCAGGTAGTCCCGCAGCTCGTCCTGGGCCTCGGTCAGCTTCGCCACGCCGCTGGCGCTGCTGAGCAGCGTCCGGCTGACGCGCTGGAAGAACTCGCGGTCCTCGTACGGGACGCCGAGCAGCAGGCAGATCACCAGGGAGGGGACGGGCAGCGCGAAGTCGGCCACCAGGTCCGCCTCGGTCCGGCCGGCGGTCATCCCGTCCAGCGTCTCGTCGACGATCCGCTGGACGGCCGGGCGCATCGCCTCGACCCGCTTGACCAGGAAGTCCCCGGTGACCATCCGGCGCAGCCGGGCGTGCTCGGGGTCGTCCATCCGCAGGAAGGCCGGGTTGTCGGTGACGATCTCCCGGGCACCGGCGACCAGGAACGGGAAGTTCGGGTGGCGCAGGTCCGCGCTGAACCGGCGGTCGGACAGCACGGTACGGACCTCGTCGTAGCCGGTGGCCAGCCAGCAGGACTCACCGCCGGGCAGGTCGGCGCGGGAGAGGACGGCGGTGGCGGCGGCCTCGGTGTACGCGGGCGGCGGGGCGAACGGGCAGCCGGCCGAGTGCGGGGCGGGCAGCCGGAGGGCGGGGGCGGTGGGTGGGTTCGTCAAGGCGGGGGCTCCTTGCGTGGCGGTGTGCTCCGGTGGGGGTGGGGTGACTGGCGTGCCGTCACGGTGGTTCGGGGTGGCTCAGGTCGGTTCAGGTCGGTTCAGGTTGGTTCGGAGCGCCTCGGAGCGGCTCGGGGCGGCTCGCGCGGTGCCGGGGGCGTCAGTCGGCGGGCCCGCCCGCCTCGGCGGTCCCGGTGGGCCGGTCCTCGGTGACGGTGATGGCGCCGCCCGGGCAGAGCTGGGCCGCCAGTCGCAGCTCGTCGAACTCCTCGGGCCGGAAGGTGGTCCGCCGGAGTCGCACCAGACTGTCCTGGTCGTCCTGGTCGAACACCTCGGGAACGTTCGTGACGCACATCCCGGAGCTGCAACAGCGGTCCCGGTCGACGCTCACCCGCATGGTCGGGCACCTCTCGCCAGTGCGCCGCCGGCGGCCCGGCGGCGGCCTCTCGTTGTCATGGTCAACCTAACCCGCCGCTATTCCGTCCACGGAGGGTGCGGCGAGGGGAACGTCGAGAATGGCCGATTCGACCCCTGTCGCACCATTCTCATGGCACAACAGGTTTGAATGACCGTCAGATCATCATGCCGTTGCGCTCGGGCCGGCGGGCGAGCTCAGGACGACAACCCCTCGGTGGCGGCGATCTCCCGGACGGTCGCGACGGTGTCGGCCTCGGCGGCGCTCTTGTCCGGGCGGTAGCGCACCACCCGGGCGAAGCGCAGGGCGAGGCCGGCCGGGTAGCGGGGGCTGCGCTGCAGACCGTCGAAGGCGATCTCGACCACCAGTTCGGGGCGGACCCGTACGGTCCAGGCGTCCCGCTCGGTCTCCCGGGCGAGCAGTTCGGCGGTCTGCCAGACCAGCGTCTCGTCGGTGAGGCCCTTGAAGGTCTTGCCGAGCATCACCCACGGGCCGAGCCCCGGTTCGCCCGCCGCCCGGGCGCCCAGGTGCAGGTTGCTGAGGTACCCCTGGCGCCGCCCGCTGCCCCACTCGGCGGCCAGCACGACCAGGTCGAGGGTGTGTCGGGGCTTCACCTTGATCCAGCCGATGCCCCGCCGACCCGCCGCGTACGGGGCCGCCGGGTCCTTGACCAGCACGCCCTCGTGGCCGAGGGCCAGGGTGTCGCGGAAGAAGGCCAGCGCCCGCTCGCGGTCCCCGGTCTCGGTGCGCGCCACCCGGAGGTCCTGCGGCGCGGCCTCGGCCAACGCCGTCCAGCGGTCCCGGCCGGGGTGGTCCACCAGGTCCTCGCCGTCCCGGTGCAGCAGGTCGAAGAAGTAGACGCTGAGCGGGACTTCGGCCCGCAGCCGCTCGGGATCGCGCCGCGCCGCGGTGCGTGCGGCGGTCTCCTGGAAGGGACGCGGCCGCCCGTCCGGACCTAGCGCGATCGCCTCGCCGTCCAGCACCGCCGAACGCAGCGGCAGCGCGAGCGCGGCCTCCACCACCTCGGGCACGCGCGCGGTGATGTCGTCCAGACTCCGGGTGAACACCGCGACCTGGTCGCCCTCCCGGTGCACCTGCACCCGGATCCCGTCCAGCTTCCACTCCAGCGCCGCCGGGCCGGTGCGCTCCAGCGCCGAGGCGACGTCCGGGGCGGAGGCGGCCAGCATCGGGCGCACCGCCCGTCCCACCTCCAGCCGGAACGCCGCGAGGGCGGCGGCACCGCCGGTCAGCGCGGCCTGTGCCACCGCGCGGGCCGACCCCCGGAACATCAGCGCCCGCCGCACCGCCGCGGCCGGGACCCCCGCTGCCTGCGCCACGGCGTCCCCGACCACCGCGTCCAGCGCCCCCTGCCGCAGGTCCCCGACCAGCACCGCCCGCAGGAACCCCTGCTCGACAGCCGTCGACCGAGCGAACAGCCCGTGCAGCAACCGCCGCCGCTCCGCCTGCGCCCCGGCCCCGTGCACCGCGGCGATCCGCTCCAGCTCGTGCTCCACCTCCCGCACCCCGAGCTCGGCCTCGGCGACCGGCCCCGGCAGGCCCCGCAGCGCCGCCGGCCCGATCCCGGTCCGCAGCCGCTGGGACTCCCCGGACAGCAGCGCCACCGCCGACGGCGCCTCCACCGGCCCCAGCTCCCGCAGGCACCCCGCCAGCAACTCGGTCTTCGCCCGCCGCCCGGGCTCCACCGCCACCGCCCGCGACACCTCCGCCAACCGCTCCAACCCGGCCACCGCGCCACCTCCTCCACCCAGCATCGGTGCCCCCGGGCTTCCACGCCCTCGGGGTATCCGCGTTCCGGGGGTATCCGCGTTCCCTGGGGGGTGCGACTCGGCGGCACTGCGGGTGCCGCGCTCCGGTGTGACGATGGTGAGAGGACGATTTCCCGAAGAGCGGTCGGACAGGTCGGATCGTCATGAGTGAGAACGTCCTTTCCCACGGAGCCGACGGGACCGGGGTCACGGATTCCACGCCTGCCTTCGTCGAGGCCATCACCACGCTCGGCAAGCGCGGCGGAACCATCGAGATTCCGATCGGCCGCTACCGGATCGACCAGGCTCCCCTCGTGGTCAGTGCCCCGCTGCACTTCCGCGGCGAGGGCGGAATGGTGCGCACCGCGGTCACCGCCGACGGCCACCACCTGCCGGGCAGCGTCACGACCCTGCTGTTCCCGCCCGACCGGGACGGCTTCGTCGTGGAGGCGGCCTCCTCGGGCAGCGCCCACTTCGAGGACCTGGCCCTGGTCCGTACCCGCGCCAGCGGCCCGGACGCGGAGCGCTTCGCCCGGCGCGGCATCCACGCGCAGAGCCGGATCCGGGCCGAGAGCCTCTACCTGCTGAACTGGGAGCGGGGCATCGACCTCGACGGGCGCACCAACCACCCGGCCGATCCGGACCACGTCACCGCGTTCGCCACCAATGACTCGTACGTCTCCCGGATCTTCGCCGAGGACTGCTTCTGGGCGACGTACGCGCACGGCCAGGACGCGCAGGCGAGCCACTTCGAGCACGTGCTGACGCTGAGCTGCGAGGCGGGCGTCTACGACTCCAGCGAGGCCGGAAACGGCTACGTCGACTGTTACGTCGACGGGGGATTCACCGAACCGCCGTACTACATGGACAACCTGTCCGTCCTGCTGAACTGCCAGTGCGAAGCCCATCTCCCGCCCCAGTTCGGCAGGAACGTGACCGTGGTGGGCGGCGGGTTCAACGTCCACCGGCTCCCACCGCAGGTGGCGAAGGCGCTGGGCGTCATGGGCACCCCGTTCCGGCAGATCAACGGCGTCCCCGCCAAGCACGAGGGAGGGCCGTTTCCCGGCGGGACGGCGACCTTCGCCGCCGGGGAGACGATCGGGGTGACGGTCGACGGGGTCGCGCGGACCATCGCGCTCCCCGCCGGCGCGTTCACACCCCGCCAGGTGGCCGACCGGATCAACGCGGCGTTCGCCGACCTCGCCCTGCCCCGGGTCGCCACCGCGAACGGATTCGACCAGGCCCTGACCGTCGAGGGCTGGCGGGGCCACGACGGGGAGAAGGTCTCCGTCACGGGAGCCCCCGCGACCCTGGCGAAGATCGGCTTCCCCGCCGCCCGACCCTCGGAGGGGATGACCTACGGCCAGATGCTCTCGGCGCCCGAGTGCTCGCGCGCGATCTTCCGCGCCCACTCGGGCCTGGACACGGACGGGACGCTCGGGATCAACATCCCCGGCGTCGACGAGCAGCTCGACGTCGAAGTGGCGTACGACGCCGTCCGGCCCGTGTTCTGGCAGATCAGGGGAGCGTACGGGGACGACCACGAGTTCGGCGTCCTCCGGGAGGCCGGCAAGGGCGTGCGGCGCTGGGCCTTCACCCGCGCGTCCAGCCCGCGCATGATCTCCCTCGCCTTCACCATGCCCGAGGACTCGCTGGGACCGGACCAGGCGGTGGCCTACGACGGCCTCTGGCTGCAGAACGGCTCCGGAGGTCGCCGGGTGCTGCTGCGCAGCGGTGCGCCCGAGCCCACCCAGGGCGCCCTGGAGGACACCCGTCCACCGACCCCGCCGCACGACTTCGCCTGGGACCTGTCGACCGACCCGCCGCAGCACCACACCCGCACGGTGACCGGCTGGGTGGCGGACCACGCCGCCGGCACGGCGCAGCCGGCCCCGCCGGCACCGCCCCTGGAGCTGACGCTGGACCAGCGGAGCCTGGTGGACGTCGACGACGCCGCCGGACGGTGGCAGTTCGAGGGCGGTCAGGTCCTCCGGGACGGGAAGCGGGTCGCCGACTACGCGGGCACCCGGCGCGTGGTGACGGGTGGCACCGACGTGCAGAACGTCGCCATGCTGACGCTGACCCTCTTCTTCCTCGACCAGGCCGGGGAGGCCGGGGACTCGATGACCCTCCAGGGCGCGTACCGCAACTCCTCGGGCGTCGCGGTCGGCAGCGTCAGCGCCGCCTCGTCCGGGTTCGCCGACCGGATCGGTGCGCAGTTCAGGCAGGTCGGTCAGACCCTGCTCGTCCATTGAGCCCCCGCCACCGCCCCCGGCCCCGGAGGGAGCGGCCCGGGCCGGAACCCCAAGGGCCGGAGTGGAGTGCGGGGGCGGTGGTCTTGGCCGGGGTGGTGATCGGTGGCGGGGCCGACGGGGCGTCATGCTGGGGGCCGCGAAACGCCGTGACCCCGAGGAGACCGAGATGAGCGAGACCCCCGCCGAGCGCTGGAGCGTGGGCGCACCCGAGGCCGACGAGTACGAAGCCTGGCGTGAACTCTTCCGCGGGTACTGCGAGTTCTACCAGGTGCCGTGCCCGGACGAGAAGGCCGAGCTGGTGTGGTTCTGGCTCCTGGACCCGGCCCACGAGCTGGACGGGCTGCTGGTCCGGGACGCCGAGGCGCGGCCGGTCGGGCTCGCCCACTACCGGCCGTTCAGCCGGCCGCTGCACGGGGCCGTCGGCGGGTTCCTGGACGACCTCTTCGTCGCGCCGGAGCTGCGCGGCCGCGGGGCGGTGGACCTGCTGCTGGCCCGGCTGCGGGAGGTCGCCGCCGAGCGGGGCTGGAACACCGTCCGCTGGATCACCGCCGAGACCAACTACCGGGCCCGCGCGACGTACGACCGGGTCGCCGTCCGGACCCCGTTCCTCACCTACGACATGGCCCCGACCGCCCCGGACACCCCGGCGCGCTGATGCCGTGACCGGGCCGCCGGACATTCGTTCGGACTTTCTGTTATCGGCGCGCCGCCGGGAGGTCTCCCAGATGTCGGCACCCGACGAGCCGACCCGGAGCAGAAAGCGTGACCAGGTGAACAGCGACGACAGGACGACCATCCTCCCGGCGACCGGTGGCGAGGGCGCGGGCGGCCGGCCCGGTGGCCGGGCCGCGCGGCGGGCCGCCGACCGGCACGCCGACCGGGGTCGCCGGGGTCGCCGGCGCGGTGGGTTCGTACCGGTCACCGCGGTCGTCGCCGCCGTGGCCGGGACAGGACTGATCGCCGCGCTGGCCGGGGCCGGCTACGCGGCGTACGGCGGCAAGCAGTCCGATCGGGACACCATGGGCCAGGCGATGGCCGCCGATGCGCTGATCGCCGCCGAGATCGGCACCCACGAGGGCATCCAGGTGCCCGGCGCCGGGGGAGCGAACCCGGCCGCCGCCGTGCCCTCGGCCGGCCCGGGCACGACCGACCCGGCGGCCACCCCGAGTGCCCCGGCCACGCCGAGCGCCACCGCCCCCGCCTCCCCGACGGCCACGGCCACCCCGACCCCGACCCCGACCGCCTCCGCCTCCGCCGCCAAGGCGACCGCGAGTGCGAGCCGGACCACCACCGCCGCCGCGGCGACCAGCGCCCGGCGGACCGCCCCGGCCACCCCGGTCGGCGGCGGCGCGGCCCCCTCGGACGCCCAGGCGGTCGTCGACCTGGTCAACGCCGAGCGCGCCAAGGCGGGCTGCGGCCCGGTCACCTCCGAACCCCGGCTGGCCACCGCGGCCCAGTCGCACAGCGACGACATGGCCGACCGCAACTACTTCGACCACGCCAGCCCCGAGGGCTACCACGCCGACCACCGGATCGAGGCCACCGGCTACCGCTGGAGCACCTGGGGCGAGAACATCGCCCGCGGGCAGAAGGACCCGGCCGCCGTCATGGACGCCTGGATGAACAGCCCCGGCCACCGCGCCAACATCCTGAACTGCGCCTTCAAGCAGCTCGGCGTCGGCGTGCGGACCGGCTCCGGCGGCCCGTGGTGGACCCAGGTGTTCGCCGCCCCGGCCTGACCCGCCCGCCGCCCCCCGGCCCCGAGCCCGGGCCCGCCCGCCGGTTCCAGCCCGGGCCCGCCCGACGCTTCCTCGCCCGGTTCCCAAGCCGATTGGACACCCCACCGCTGCCCGATCCGACCGCTGACCCGATCGCCGACCCGATCTCCGATCCGGGCCGATTTTCCGATTCCGCGCACATTGTTGTTATCTGATCACTCCCCACAGGTCTCCGAGGAGGCAGCGGCGGACGGAAACACGGCAAGACGGAGTGCGGACCATGAACGCTGATGTGCAGAACAGGACCGGGAGCACCCTGGTGCTCGCGGCGCAGGCCGGCGACCGGCAGGCCCAGGAGGCGCTGGTCGCCACCTGGCTGCCGCTCGTCTACAACGTGGCCGGTCGCGCCCTCGGCGGCCATGCCGACGTGGACGACGTCGCCCAGGAGACCATGATCCGCGCCCTGGACGGCCTGGACGGGCTCCGCGACCCGGAGTCCTTCCGCTCCTGGCTGGTCGCCATCACGATGAACCAGGTCCGCCGCCGCTGCGCCGCCGGCCAGCAGCAGGCGGTCGGCGGGCTGGACGAGACCTGGGAGGTCGCCGACCCCCGGGCCGACTTCACCGACCTCACCATCCTGCGGCTCGGCCTGTCCGGCCAGCGCCGCGAGGTCGCCGAGGCGACCCGCTGGCTCGATCCGGACGACCGCGAACTCCTCGCCCTGTGGTGGTTGGAGGCGGCCGGCGACCTCACTCGGGCCGAACTGGCCGGGGCCCTCGACCTCAGCCCGCAGCACACGGCCGTCCGCGTCCAACGGATGAAGAAGCAGCTGGAAGCCGGCCGGGTGGTCGTCCGCGCCCTCAGCGCCTACCCGCGCTGCCCCGACCTGACCGAGCTCACCGCCGGCTTCGACGGCACCCCGAACTCGGTCTGGCGCAAGCGCATCGCCCGCCACATCCGCGGCTGCGCCGACTGCGACGGCCTCGGCCGCGACCTCTTCCCGGCCGAAGGGCTGCTGGCCGGTCTCGCCCTGGTGCCGATCCCGCTCGGCTCGCCCGTCCTGCTGCACTTCCAGCACACCGCGGCCGCCGTCGCCGCCCAGACCGCCGCGCACACCGCCGCCGGTGCGGGCACCGGCCTGGGCGCGGGGACGGGTTCGGGAGCCGGAGCCGGCTCGGGCGCCGGAGCGCACGCCGGTGCCGGAGGACACGGCGGCTGGGCCGGCACCGCGGCCCGCAAGGCCGTCCTGGTGAGCGGCGCGGCCGCGGCGGTGGCCGTGACCACCCTCGCGCTGGTCTGGCCGCAGCAGAGCGAGCCCCCGCAGGTGGCCGCCCCGGAGCCGACCGTCCCGGCCGCGGCCCTGGACACCCCGACCGTGGCCGCCGCGCCCGTGGCGATCGTCCCGACGCCGGTGCCGACCCCGACGCCGACCGAGACCCCCACCCCGACGCCCACACCCACGCCGACCCCCACCCCGACCCGGGTGGTCACCGCCGCCCCGACGCCCACCCAGGAGCGCCAGCTGGTGGACCTGGTCAACGCCGAGCGCGCCAAGGCCGGTTGCGCCCCGCTGCGGATCGACTCCCGGCTGCACACCGCGGCCCAGAAGCACGCGGACGACATGGCCACCCGAGGCTTCTTCGACCACGTCAACCCCGACGGCGTCCGCACCGACGCCCGGATCACCGCCGCCGGCTACCGGTGGTCCCAGTGGGGTGAGAACCTCGACCGTGGCACGACCGCCCCGGCGATGGTCTTCGCCCACTGGATGGACGGTGGCATCCACCAGTCGAACATGCTCGACTGCGGCTTCAAGGACATCGGCGTCGGCATCGCGACCAGCCAGGCCGGTACCACCTACTGGACCCAGGACCTCGGAGCACCGATGTCCTGACCGTACGACTGCCCCGGGGCGGACCTGAGACCTCCCTCAGGCCGCCCCCGGAGGCGTACGGCGCGGCGCGGGGCTACGCGGGGGTGACCCCGACCAGGCCGTCCGCCGATCCGGTCACGAATCCCGTGGCGTGCCCGACGACACCACCCGCGTCGCCGACCTGGCCGGGCACCACGTCGGGCGCGCTGCTCAGCGGCCCGGGCAGTCCTTCCTGTCCGCCCACGGCGCTGGCGTGCGCACTCGGCGCGGTGAGGGAGGCCACGACACCCACGGCGAGCGAGGCGACGGCGAGCATGCTGCGCTTCTTCATGGCCGGTCCAACGACACTGCGCCGGAAGGGTTACGGGCGCGGCCCTCGCGAACCGCTGCGCAACCCCGGCCGTACGCCGCCGTCGTACGACCGGGGTTGCGCGTCCGCCGCGCGCCCGTGCCGGGCAGTGTCGCCCGACCCGGCCGGCCGTGGGTCAGGCGCGGTAGAACGTCCGCCCGGCGGAGCCGGAGGAGACCGACCACACTTCGGTTATCAGCCCGTCCTCGATCCGCAGGGTGTCCGTCCCGCTGCGCGCCACCACGCCGCCCTCGCCGTCCGAGAAGCTCGCCAGGTACGGCCGGGCCACCAGTCCTGACACCACGCCGTCGACCGACTCCAAGTCCACCAC
Source organism: Kitasatospora sp. NPDC093550 (assembly GCF_044764985.1). NCBI lineage: Bacteria > Bacillati > Actinomycetota > Actinomycetes > Kitasatosporales > Streptomycetaceae > Kitasatospora > Kitasatospora sp. NPDC093550. Next base: position 284,426 of record NZ_JBIWJF010000007.1, on the reverse strand, counting down.
CGCGACGCCCTCGGCCTCGAAGCGCAGCTCCGACCGCTTGGCCCGCCACTGCCGGACCACCTCGGCCAGCCCGGCCGGCGTCCGCACCTCGTCGAACGCCTCCGACCCGGCCTGCGTGTACCGCAGGGTGAAATCGGGCGCCATGATCTTCTCGGCCAGCCCCAACTCGCCGTTCCACAGCGCCGTCCAACGGTCGTAGACCTCGACGCCGAACTGCCGCAGCTCGACAACACCCATGAGAAGGACCCCCGTTCGTTTCCCGACCGTTCCTCGATCGTGCTGGGAACGCTAGCACCGCCCACTGACAATCCGGCCGGAGCAGAGGCACGGAGCATGGGCACGGAGCAGAGGCACGGGGAAGGGGCCGGGCGCGCGGAGGGCGCCCGCACGGAAACCTTGGACGGCCCGCGAGCCGACCGGGACTCAGGCCGGGCGGCGGGCGGGCCGTGGGCACCACCATGGCGTCCCCCGCCCCCGCCGGTCAGGAGCGTGCGGGCGGTCGCCGGACGCACAACGGCGCGCCGGGCGTGCGACACCGGCCCCCTGTCGCGCCGTCAGAGCGTTCCGGAACCGCGCGCCACGCCCGCCCCGCCCGCCACCCGGACCCCGTCCTGCGGCTCCGCCTCGCCCGCCGGCCGTACCGTCCAGTCCGGGTGCCCCGGCATCGGCGGCGTGCGCAGCCCGTACAGCCAGTCGCCGAGGAACCCGCCGAGGTCCTGTCCGGACACCTGGGAGGCGGTGCGCACGTAGTCCTCGGTGCTCGCGTTCCCGTACCGGTGCCGGTCCAGGAAGGTGCGCTCGATCCGCTCGAAGGTGTCCGCGCCCACCTTCTCGCGCAGCGCGAACAGCACCAGCGCACCGCCCGTGTACCGCTGGGAGTCGAAGAGGTTCGCGGCGTTCGGGGCGGCGACCGGCCCGGAGCCGTGGCGGGACCGGTCGCCGAGGCCGTAGAGGTACCGCATCCGGTCGGTGAGGGTCCGGTTGCCGCGGGTGTCCGGCCAGCCGCGCTCGTAGCGGTACAGCAGGGCGTAGTAGTCGGCGTGGCCCTCGTTCAGCCAGAGGTCGGACCACCGGGCCGGGGAGACGCTGTCGCCGAACCAGGAGTGGACCAGCTCGTGCATCATGTGCGGGCCGATCTCGGGCTCCGGCCGGCGCAGGAAGTTCGGCTTGTAGAGGGTCAGCGTCTGGGTCTCCAGGCCGGTGAAGGCGAACGCGTCCGGGGCGTCGGTGTTCGTCGGCAACAGGCCGTAGGCCTCGAACGGGAACGGCCCCAGGTGCGCCTCGGCCCAGGTGAGTTGGTCGTCGGTGAGGGCCAGCGCGGGCTCCAGCTCGGCGGCGCGGGAGCTCGGGACGACGTCGCGCAGCGGCAGGCCGTGCGGGCCGGTGCGCTCGCGGACGGTGTAGTCGCCGACCGAGACCTGGACCAGCTCGGTGGCCATCGGCAGGCGGGAGGCGTACCGACGGGTGGTGCGCCCGTCGCCGTGCCGCTCGGTGCGCGTCAACTCCCCGTTGGCGACGCCCAGCAGGCCGTCCGGCGCGGTCACCGCGATGGTGAACAGGGCCTTGTCGCTCGGGTGGTCGTTGTTCGGGAACACGGTGTGCGCGCTCTGCGGCTGTCCCGCCACCGCGAAGCCGTCCGGGGTCGGGACCCACCCGGTGTGCGGCAGCTTCGCCCGGGGGTCGGCCGTGTACTCGACCGTCAACTCCGCCGCGGCTCCCGGACGGAGCGGCTCGGCCGGGCGGACCGACAGCTTCTCGTCGTGGGTCGCGAAGTCCGCCGGGCGCCCGTCGACCCGGACGGCGCGTACGGCCAGTCCGAGGGCGTCCAGCTCCAGCCGGGCGAGCGTGCGCTCGGGCCGGACGGTGATCACGGCGGTGCCGTCCACGGTACGGCTGTCGGCCCGGTAGTCGAAGGCCAGGTCGTACGCGAGCGCCCGGTACCCGGTGTTCCCGAGCGAGGGGAACACCGGATCGCCCAGCCCGTCCACGGCACCGGCCGACGGAACGCTCGCGGACAGCAGCACCGCACTGAGCGCCAGCGACAGGACGAGACCGGCACGGGGCCTTAACAGGATGATCACCGGACCTCACGAGCGGGAGCGGGTGCGGGAGCCGCCCGGGGCAGGAGGACCGCGCACGGATGCTAGTCGACCGCCGGTCCGCCGGCGGCGGGATCCGGCGGATCCGATGACACACCGCCGTCCCCCGGACGGCCCACGGTGATGGCGCGGCCCCCGGAGTCGGTCTAACGTCAGGAGTGCTTCGTCCCCTGACGGACGGGGCCACGGCCGTCGGAGAACCTGGCCAGGTCCGGCGGCCGTACTTTCATGCCCGGGAGCCCGTCCGGCGCTCCCCGTGCGCGGACGCACCCCGTAGGCTGGCAGCCGAGACGACGCCCCCGTACGGATGCCAGGAGCCCCCGTGACCAGCCCAGCTTCGCACGTCCTGGTGATCGGCGAGTGCGTCGCGGACGTCGTCCGGACCGACGGCGCCCCGGACCGGGTGCACCCGGGCGGCAGCCCCGCGAACGTCGCCTACGGCCTGGCCCGGTTGGGCCGTCCGGCCACGCTGCTCACCGAGCTGGGCCAGGACGCCAACGGCCGGCTGATCCGGGCGCACCTGGAGGCGGCGGGTGTCCGGGTGCTGGCCGCCGAGGTCGCGCGGACGCCCTCGGCCGTGGTGCGGCTCGATGCGCAGGGCCGGGCCCGGTACACCTTCGACATCGGTTGGACGCTGCCCTCGACCGCGCCGGCGCCGGAGGACCTCGCGCAGGCGCCCGCCGCGATCCACCTCGGCTCGATCGGCGCCGTCACCGAACCGGGCGCCGCCACCGTGCTGGCGCTGGTGGAGCGGTGGCGCGGGCGGGCGCCGATCAGTTACGACCCCAATGTGCGCCCGGCGCTGATGGGCGAGCGGGCCGGGGCCGTCCGCCGGGTGGAGCGCTGCGTGGCCCTGAGCGACCTGGTCAAGGCGAGCGACGAGGACCTGGCGTGGCTCTATCCGGGTGAGCGGCCGGACGCCGTCGCCGAGCGCTGGCTCGCCCTCGGCCCCTCGGTGGTCGCGGTGACCCTCGGCGGCGAGGGAGCGTTCGCCCGCACCACAGGGGGCGAACGCGTCGAGGCGGCGGCCGTGCCGGTGGCGGTCGCGGACACGGTGGGCGCCGGGGACTCCTTCATGGCCGCGTTCCTGCACACCCGCGCGAGCGGCGCCGACCTCCCGACCTGCCTCACCCACGCGGTGACGGCCGCCGCCCTGACCGTCTCCCGGCCGGGCGCCAACCCGCCCTCGGCGGCCGCGCTCGCGGCCGCCCTCGGGGAAGGCCGGGAGGACGGTCGGGAGCCCTTTTCCGACGCCGCCGGCGCGGTGTAGACCCGGATCGTCCCGGCGATCGCCTCAACCCGGCCGGGCCGACGCGTTCGAGCGGACGAGCTCCTCCAGCGCCTCGAAGCGGACCACCCGGCCGGCGGCCTCCTCCGGCCAGGCGTGCGGCAGCCGGGGCAGGTGCCGGTGATCCCGTCCACGAAGCAGCCGTCGAGGCCGGGGAGGCGGCGGTGAGCGTGATCACGGTCCGGCAGCCCCGGCCTGGCGGTCAGGACGACGTCGAGGCTGTCCCCGGCCGGCCCCGACCCGAAGGAGACCCGCTCCAGGAAGTGGCCGACGAAGGGCGCGAGCGCCTCTGCCGCCGCCGCGCGGGAGCGGGCGAAGCCGGTGCCCGCCGGTGCCTCGCCGCCGCTCAACGCCCCTGCGGTGCGAGCGCGGTGAGCTCCTTGCCGTACCAGACCTGCGCGTACGGGCCGCTGCTGTAGGCCGGGATCTCCCGGTAGCCGTTCCGGAGGTAGAGCGCGCGGGCCTCGACCAGGTCGAGCCGGGTGTCGAGGACGATCCGCTCGGCGCCGAGGGAGCGGGCGGCGTCGTCGACGGCGGCGAGCAGCGCGGCGCCGCCGCCGGTGCCGCGCAGCGAGGGGCGGACGTAGACGCGGGTCAGCTCGACGGTCGTGGCGTCCAGCCGCCGCAGGCCCGCGCAGGAGTGGGCGGCGCCGTCGTGGCGGCCGAGCAGGAACACGCCGTGCGGCGCCGCGAGGTCGTCGCTGGGGGAGTCGGCCAGCCCGGTCTCCAGCTCCTCCGGGGTGCCCTCCCGCCCGAGGTGGAGGCGGTAGTAGCGGTTGGCCACGTCGTAGTAGTACTCGCGCAGCAGCTCCAGGGCCTCGGGTGCGGTCACATCGGCCGTGGTGACGGCCCACTGGTCGGAGCGTCGGGGCGCGGTGTTCGTCATGTGCCGCATGATCCGTTCCACGGCCGCGCCCCGGCAAGCGGTTTTCGGACCACCGGGGGTGCTTCGTCCGGGGCAACGGCACGGCGTTCGGCGTGCCGTTGCCCCGTGCGGGTGATGGGGGGATTGGCGGGGGTGCACGGCGGGGGAGCAGTGCAGCTATGGATAGACCATCAGATTGTCGGATTAATGGGGGTCTGAGGGGGAGTCAGAAGCGTCGGAGCGGCGTACGGACCGGTCTGCTGGCCACCGTCTGCCTCTCCGCCGCCCTCGCCGGCTGCGCCGGCCCGGCCGGCCCCGCCACCTCGAAGGCCGCCCCGGCCAGGGCGGGCGCGGCGCCCGCCGTCGAAGCCGTCGGGGCCGCCGGGGCACCGGGGGCCGCCGTCGAGGCCGCCGACCGCGGTGCGGCCCGCCCGCCGGCGGCTCCGCCGCTGCTGCCCGGCCTGGCCCGGCAGGAGGAGGAGACCAGCAGCGAGGCCGTCGCCCGACAGGAGGCCGCCGTCCGGACCGCGCTGGAGACGGCCCAGCGCTGGGGCCTGGAGCGCCCGCCCCTGAAGGCCCCGCCGCGCCCGGCGACCAGGGCCCACCTCACCCCGGTCCAGGGCGTCAAGCTCGCCGACGGCCGCCCGCCCGTGGTCTACCGGGTGCCGACCGACGACAAGGTGGTCTTCCTGACCGTCGACGACGGGGCGGAGAAGGATCCCGCGTTCACCAGGATGGCCGAGGAGCTCGGGATCCCGTACAGCGCCTTCGTGTCCGACTACCTGGTACGCGAGAACTACGGCTACTTCCGGGACATGCACGCCCAGGGCGTGGAGATCAACAACCACACGATCAACCACCGCAACCTGAAGGTCCTGGACTACGAGACCCAGCGCCGGGAGATCTGCGACCAGCAGGACCAGCTGGAGCAGCAGATCGGCGTCCGCCCCCGGCTGTTCCGGCCGCCGTACGGCGAGTACAACGACACCACGCTGCGCGCGGCGGCCTCCTGCGGGGTGCAGGCGGTGCCGCTGTGGAACGAGGAGGCCTTCCCGGACCACATGGAGTGGCGCTACGACGACCGGCAGCTGCACCCGGGCGACATCATCCTCACCCACTTCCGGGGCACCGACATCTGGAAGGCGTCGATGCCGGACCTGCTGCGCAAGGTGGTCAACGACGTCACCGCGGCCGGCTTCTCGCTGGGGCGCCTCGACGACTACCTGTAGCGCGGGCCGCTCCGGCGCGGCCCGCGCCCCGGAGCGGCTCAGCCGAGCGAGAGGGCGTCCAGGTACACCCAGGCGCCCTCGTGCCGCACGAAGCGGCTGTGTTCGGTGAGCACGCCCTCCTCGCCGCCCTCGGTCCAGTGCGCGCGGAAGGCGACCGTGCCCGCGGCGTGGAACGCGCCGCCCTCGCTGGTGGAGACCACCTCCAGCCGGGTCCAGCGCAGCGCCGGGTCGAAGTCGACCTCGGCGGGCCGGGTGTCCGGGTGCCAGGTGCGCAGCAGGTACGCCTCGTCCTGCGCGACGAAGGCGCTGAACCGGGAGCGCATCAGGGACTCGGCGGTGGTGGCCGCCGCCTGGCCGCGGTGCAGCCGGCCGCAGCAGTCGCCGTAGGCGGCGGACAGGCCGCACGGGCAGGGGGAGGAGGGCAGCAGCCGCGGCGCGGCGGTGCGGGGCGCGGGACGACGTCGGGACATGCCGTCCATTCTCCCCCACCCGGCGTCGGCCCCCGCCGCCCGGTCTCCGGCGAACCCGGGCCCGCCCCCTCGGCGCACCGAGGGGGCGGACCCTGGACGTGCCGGCCGGGCGCGGGCCCGTCCGCGTTACGCGGGGCGCCGGAACGCGTAGTTGAACTCGGCGTCGCCGAAGTGCCGCATCATCCGGAGCCAGAACGGCATCAGCATCTCCATCGCCCGGGCACCCGAGATGTCCCCGAGGTCGATGATCCACTCGGCCGGCCAGCCGAAGGCGCCGAGCAGCGCGACCGCCTCGGCCTTGGCCGCCGCGTCGTCGCCGGCCACGAAGACGTTGTGCTCGCCGGACAGCCGGCCGGGCTCCACCATCACCTCGCAGTTGACGGTGTTGAGCGTCTTGACCACCCGGGCCTCGGGGAACTCGCGCTGGATCCGCTCACCGACGCTGTCGGTGTTCACCGGGTCGAGGGTGACCTGGCCGCCGGGCTCGAAGACCAGTGGGTTGGAGACGTCGACCAGCAGCTTCCCCGCGAGGTGCTCCGCGCCGGCCGCCCGCAGGGCGGCCAGGGCGACCGTCCCGCCGGTGGCGTTCAGCACCACCTCGCCGAAGGCGGCCGCCTCGGCGAACGTCCCGGCGTGGGCGTCGGGGCCGGCCTGCGCGGCCCAGGCCAGCCCCTTCTCGTTGTCCTTGTCGCGGGAGCCCAGCGTCACCTGGTGGCCGAGCGAGACCAGCTTGCTGCCCAGCGTCTGCCCGACCACACCCGTGCCGATGATTCCGATGCGCACCGTTTCCCCGTTTCGTCAGTCGTGGATCCGCCCCCGGTGGAGCGGGTCGCGACGACCATAGTTGACCGTGCGTCGGTCCCGTCGGACGATCCGGACCACGTCCCGTCGTCACGTCCCGATCCCGATGGTGAACATCGCGACCACGGCGGCGGCCAGCCGCGGACGGGAGCAGCGTGACGACTACCCGTCGCGCCGGCCGCGCTGACGGGGCGGCGCGATCGTCTTCGGCCGGGGCCCGGCGAGTCGCCCCGCACGCCCCGTTCGTCACTGATAGTAGTTGCCTGGTTGCGGATCGATGCGCCGCAGAGCCAACTCCCGCACGGCCGACCTGGCCGGACGACTCGACACGAGGAGCGGCCATGGGTGGCAGACAGCGCCCGCCGAGAGCGCGGAACCCTCGCCAGGGCAGGCCCGCCGGCAGTGCCTCCCGGGAGAACTCCCGGGGGAGCGCGCGGGAGGGTGCGCGGATGGACTCCCGGGTGGAATTCGCCCGGATCGAGGGCTTCCTGGCCTGGGAGGCGGAGGTCGCGGCGGCCGAGCGCGACGCTGCGGCGTTCGCCGCGCGGTTCCCCTGGCTGCCGGCCGCCGAGCGGGAGGCCGTCGAACAGGCCTACACCGCCGACCGGTTGCGCTACGCCGAGGAGGTCGTGGACCGCGCCGTGGAGCGCTGCCGCCGCCTGGCCGCCCGCTACCGCGCCGAGTGCCGCCGGATCTGCACCCGCTGGGCGGCGCTCTGCCTCTCCGTCACCGTGGCGGCGGCACTGTTCGCCGTCGTCCCCGCGGCCCTGCGCGGCTGACCCGGGCCGCGCGGCCGGTACGGACGACGAGGGCCCGCCGTGCCGGCAACGGCGCGGCGGGCCCTCGTGGTGCCCGGAGTCGGTCAGTGGTGGCCGTGGCCGCTGGTGACCTCCGCGTGCTCCTCGGCGGTGGGCTTGGCGATCTGGCTGCCCTGGCCGTAGAAGCCGCGGGAGAGCTTCACCCGGGTGCGGGTCCACAACCCGGCCTTGCGGGCCACGCCGTTCTCGTCGACCTCCGGCGGCAGCACGGTCGGCTGCGGCTGGTCGTGCGAGGTGAGGGTGTAGAGCCGGCCCGGCGGCAGCGGTTCGTGGATCTCGATGAACTCGCCGTGCTGGAGCCGCTTGATGACGCCGGTCTCCCGGCCGTGCAGCACCTTCTCCTTGTCCCGCCGCTGCAGGCCGAGGCACCAGCGCTTGGTGATCACGAAGAGGACCACCGGCACGGCGAAGAAGCCGGCCCGCACCGCGTAGGTGATCGCGTTGATGGACAGGTGGAAGTGCGTGGCCAGCAGGTCGTTGCCGCCGCCGGCCAGCAGGATCAGGTAGAGGCCCATCCAGGCCACGCCGAAGGCGGTGCGGACCGGGGCGTTGCGCGGGCGGTCGGCGATGTGGTGCTCCCCGCGGTCCCCGGTGACCCACGCCTCCAGGAACGGCCAGATCCAGATGGCCATCAGCACGGTCGGGAAGACCACCAAGGGGATGAACACCCCGAGGTTCAGGGTGTGGCCGCCCCAGACGCTGATCTCCCAGCCCGGCATCACGCGGATGAGGCCTTCGGAGAAGCCCATGTACCAGTCCGGTTGGGCGTCCGTGGACACCTGGTCCGGACGGTACGGGCCGTACGCCCAGATCGGGTTGATCGTGGCGATCGCCGACATGAACGCGACCACGCCGAAGACCAGGAAGAAGAAGCCGCCGGCCTTGGCCATGTAGACCGGCATCAGCGGCATGCCGACCACGTTGTCGTTGGTCCGGCCGGGCCCGGCGAACTGGGTGTGCTTGTGGTAGAAGACCAGGATCAGGTGCGCCGCGAGCAGGCCCACCATGATCCCCGGGATCAGCAGGATGTGGACGGTGAACAGCCGCGGGATGATGTCGTGGCCCGGGAACTCGCCGCCGAAGATGAAGAACTGCAGGTAGGTGCCGACGATCGGGACGGCCAGGATGGCGCCCTCCATGAAGCGGATGCCCGTACCGGAGAGCAGGTCGTCCGGGAGCGAGTAGCCCATGAAGCCGTCGAACATGCCGAGGAACAGCAGCAGCGCCCCGAAGATCCAGTTGATCTCGCGCGGCTTGCGGAACGCGCCGGTGAAGAAGACGCGCAGCATGTGCGTCAGCATCGAGGCGATGAAGACGACGGCCGCCCAGTGGTGGATCTGGCGCATCAGCAGGCCGCCGCGGACCTCGAAGCTGATGTTGATCGTGGAGGCGTAGGCCTCCGACATCGGGATGCCCTTGAGGGGGACGTAGGAGCCGTCGTAGACGACCTCGCCCATGCTCGGGTTGAAGAAGAGGGTCAGCCAGACGCCGGTCAGGATGATGATGACGAAGGTGTAGAGCGCGACCTCGCCCAGCATGAAGGACCAGTGGTCCGGGAAGATCTTGCGCAGGTTGGCCTTGGCCAGGGAGTAGATGCCGAGCCGTCCGTCGGTCCAGTCGGCGAGGGCCTCGGCCTTGTTCGCGGGCTTGGCGCGCGTGCTGGTCGCCGGTCCCGGCTGCGACTGCTGGTCGGTTCTCACGACGGGCTCCCCGGCGTCCTCGGCGTGCCGTGCTGGGGCCCCGTCGGCGGGAACGCCGGCCGGCGAAGTGTTGTGATCATGGGACCTCTCGATACGGGTCCGCCGGTCGGACCGGCGCGCGGACCGGGCCGGCCCGCAGGACTCGTTGCTCAGGGTGATGGAGCGCTTACTCTGTCATGCTGTCGGCAGGGGGCCGACTGTGCACGTCCATCGGCCCGTCCGGCCGCGCGTGTCGGGCCGGACGGGGGTTCCTGACGCCCGATCGGCTGGCCCCCGCTCGGCCCAACGGGGTCGATGCTGCGCTCGGGTGCCGCTGGGCCGTGTCGGCGCGCGCCGCAGCCGGGGGTCGCGCGGTCCGAGGCCTACGCTGCGCCAATGGTGGATCACCGTGAACTCCTCGAGAACGTCACCCGGGCCCTGGCCCGCGCCGGGTTCGACACCGCGCCCGGTTCCTCACCGCTGTGGATCGGCCATCACCCCGAGGGTGTGGCGGTCGGCTGGACGGCGGACGGAGACCCGGACGCTCGGCCCACTCCGGAGGCACGCGCGGCGATGAGCGGCGCCGCCGCGCTCGTGCTGCGCGAGCGCGGCTACCTGGTCGCCGAGACCGAGACGGGCGACCTGCTGGTGCGCTCCGCCGAACCGGTGGCCGTCCCCGCCGGGCCGGACCCGGTGCCCGAGCAGTGGTGGGGGTGACGCGCGGCTCCCGCTGATGCCGGTCCGGCCCGGCCGGGGTTTCCACACCGAACCCTTACCCGAAGCGGGGGTGCAGTTGACCGGTGCGGCCCTAAGGTTTGCCTAAGCTAAGCCGGAGCGCCCTGGGCCACGACGTCCGGGGCGTTCGGCTGTGCCGCTCCGCCGCCACCGCGCCGGGGCGAGGACAGGTGACGGCCCGGGGCGGCCCGGGGGGAGGAGCCCGCTGCATGTGGGATGAGGCGTTTCCCAGCTTCCTGATCGGGCTGCGCGAAGGCCTGGAAGCCGGACTGATCGTGTCGATCCTGGTCGCCGCGCTGGTCCGGGCCGGACGGAAGGACCGGTTGCCGCAGGTCTGGACCGGCATCGCGGCGGCCCTCGCGCTCAGCCTGAGCTTCGGCGCGGTGCTCACCTTCACCGCCGCCAACCTCTCCGGCCACGCCCAGGAGGCGTTCGGCGGCGTGCTCAGCCTGATCGCGGTCGGCTTCGTCACCGCGATGGTGTTCTGGATGCGCCGCTCGGCGCGCACCCTCTCCACCGAACTGAAGGAGAAGGTCCAGGCCTCGCTGGCGATGGGCGCGGGCGCGCTGGTCCTCACCAGCTTCCTCGCGGTCGCCCGCGAGGGCCTGGAGACCTCGCTCTTCCTGTGGACCAACGTCCGCACCGCCGGGGAGTCCACCGGGCCGCTGCTCGGCGCGGCCGTCGGTCTGCTGCTCTCCACCGGGCTGTGCTGGGGCCTGTACCGGCGGGCGCTGAGGATGAACCTCACCCGCTTCTTCACCGTCACCGGCGCCGGGCTGATCGTCGTCGCGGCGGGTGTGCTCGGCTACGGCCTGCGCGACCTGCAGGAGTCCGGCCTGGTCGGCGGGGGCAGCGCGTACGCCTTCGACCTGAGCGGGCACCTGGACGCCTCGTCCTGGTACGCCACGCTCGTCCAGGGCACCCTCAACCTGACCGTCACCATGACGGTCCTGCAGGTCGTCGGGTACGTCGCGTACCTGGGCGTCGTGCTGACGATGTTCATCGAGGGCGTGCGGGGCGGGGCGGCCGCACCGGCTCCGGCGGCTGCGGCGCCGGTCGACCAGGCCGCGGCGGGGGAGAAGGCCGGGCGGGTGCGCCCCGGGCGTCCGCGCTGGGTGCTGCCGACCGCGCTGGTCGCCGTGCCGGTCGTGGTGGCCGGGGCCGTGATCGCCGTCAGCGACGGCAAGCGGGCCGGCTCCGCCACCGTCACCGTCTCCGAGCGGGACTGCGGCAAGGGCTTCGGCACCCCGCAGCCCGGCCAACAGGTGTTCCAGATGCACAACACCGGCGACAAGGTCGCCGAGGTGTACCTGGTCGACCCGGGCAGCGGTGCCGTCTACGGCGAGGTCGAGGGGCTGGCCCCCGGCACCACCCGCGCCCTGACCGCCACCATCGGCACCGGCGACTACGCCTGGCGCTGCGTGCCCACCGGCGGGAGCGCCGTCACCTCCGCCGCCGTGCACGTCTCCGGCGGCACCGAGGTCAAGGCGGTCAAGCCCGTCTCCGAGGACGACCTCAGGGGCCCGCTCGACGGCTACAGGCAGTACGTCGAGCAGGGCCTGGCGACCCTCATGACGCAGACCCAGAAGCTGCAGGGCGACGTGCGCTCCGGCGACCTCGCCACGGCCAGGGCCGACTGGCTCGCCGCGCACCTGCGGTACGCCTCGCTCGGCGCCGCCTACGGCACCTTCGCCGACCTCGACGGCAAGATCGACGGACGCCCGGACGGACTCCCGGACAGGGACCGGGACCCGGGCTTCACCGGCTTCCTGCGCCTGGAGCACGGCCTCTGGCACGGCCAGTCCGCCACCGAGCTGACGCCCGTCGCGGACGAACTGGCGCAGAACGTCGCCAAGCTGGTGCACGACTTCCCCGGGCAGGTCTTCGACCCGGCCGACCTGCCGCTGCGCGCCCACGAGATCCTGGAGAACACCCTCCAGTTCGAGCTGACCGGCGACACCGACATGGGCAGCGGCACCAATCTGGCCACCGCCCGGGCCAACCTGGAGGGCACCCGGGAGCTGCTGACCCTGCTGCAGCCGCTGCTCGACGAGCGCGACCCGCAGCTGCTGGTCAGGGTGAACGCCGGGATGAAGCGGGTCGGCGACCTGCTCGCCACCGCCGACCGGCCCGAGGGCTGGACGCCCGTCGACCGGCTGCCCGCCGCCACCCGCCGCCAGCTCAACGGCGCCACCGGCCAGCTGCTCGAAGACCTCGCCCCCGTCCCCGCCCTGCTCGAGATCCGGAAGGCCGCCTGATGACCGACCACACCGCAGCCGCCGGCTCCTGCCCCTTCCCGCACACCGCCGTCCCGGCCGCGGCCGCCGAGGAAGGCGGCTGCCCGGCCGGCCCGGCCCGGCGCGGCTTCGTCCGGGCGGTGCTCGGCGCCGGGGCCGGCGCCGCCGTGCTCGTCGGCGGCGCCCTGAGCCTCGGCGCCGGACCGGCCTCCGCCGGGGACGGCCAGCCGGCGAAGAGCGGCGCGGTGCCGTTCCACGGCGACCACCAGGCCGGGATCACCACCCCGGCACCGGCGCACGTGGCCTTCGTCTCCTGCCAGGTGATCGCCCAGGACCGCAAGGGACTCGAAGAGCTCTTCAAGACCCTGACCGAGCGGATCCGCTTCCTCACCGCCGGCGGCACCCCGCCCGACCTCGGCGTCGGCGCGCCGCCCTCCGACAGCGGCATCCTCGGCCCGACCCTCCCCACCGACAACCTGACCGTCACGGTCGGCGTCGGCGCCTCCCTCTTCGACGACCGCTACGGGCTGGCGAAGGCCAAGCCGCTCAAGCTGGCGCCGATGCGGACCTTCCCCAACGACAACCTGCGGGCCGAAGAACTGCACGGTGACCTCTCGCTGCAGATCTGCGCCGACCGCCAGGACACCGTGCTGCACGCGCTGCGCGACATCACCCGGCACACCCGCGGCGCGCTGCAGATCCTCTGGCGGATCGACGGCTTCCAGAACCAGTCCCGCCCCGACGGCGCCCAGCGCAACCTGCTCGGCTTCAAGGACGGCATCGTCAACCCGGACACCGGCTCGTCCCGGGAGATGGACCGACTGATCTGGGTGAACGGCGCGACCGGCGAGCCCGCCTGGGCCGTCGGCGGCAGCTACCAGGTGATCCGGATCATCCGGATGCTGATCGAGTTCTGGGACCGCGTCACCCTCACCGAGCAGGAGAAGATGTTCGGCCGTCGCCGGGACACCGGCGCCCCGCTCGACGGTCACCGGGAGACCGACGCGCCGGACTACGGCAAGGACCCGGACGGCAAGGCGATCCCGCTCGACGCCCACATCCGCCTCGCCAACCCGCGTACCGCCGACACCGACGACTCGCGCATCCTGCGCCGCGGCTTCAACTACGACCGGGGCGTCGACACGGCGGGCAACCTGGACATGGGCCTGGTGTTCTGCTGCTACCAGCAGGACGTGGTGCGGCAGTTCGAGGCCACCCAGACCCGGCTGATCGGCGAGCCGCTGGTGGACTACATCTCGCCGACCGGGGGCGGGTACTTCTTCGTCCTGCCGGGGGTGAAGGACGACGCGGACTGGCTGGGGCGGGGGCTGCTGACGTCGGTGGGGGTCTGAGCTGGGTGTCGGTCCGAGGTCGGTGTGGGTCTGAGCTCGGTGTGAGTCCGAGACCGGTGCGGGCAGCCGCCGGGGCTGACCTCAGCCGCCGGGGGTGCGGCCGGTGAGGCCGAGGGTGAAGCCGATCACCGCGCCGCCGCCCTCGCGGTTGGCGGCGAAGGCGGTGCCGCCGTGGGAGCGGGCCACCTCGTGCACGATCGCCAGGCCCAGCCCCGAACCCGGCAGGCTGCGGGCCGCGGTGGCCCGGTAGAAGCGGTCGAAGACCCGGTCGAGGTCGGCCACGTCGATGCCCGGCCCGCGGTCGCGCACCTCCACCCGCGGACCGCGCACCACCACCTCGATCGGGCCCGCTCCGGCCGGGTCGAACTTGGCGGCGTTGTCCAGCAGGTTGCCGACCGCGCGGGCCAGCGCGTCCGGACGGGCGGTGACCACGGTGTCGTCCGCGTCCACCAGGATCTCCCGGTCGCTGCGCCGCCGGACCTGGGCGGCTGCCCCGCGGACCACCTCGGCCAGCACCACCTCGGTCGGCCGCTCGTCCGCCCTGCGGTCCGCGGCGAGTGCCACCAGCTCCTCCACCAGCTGGGTCAACTCCCTTGCCTCGTCGGCCAGATCGGCCATCAGCGCGGCGCGCTCGGCGGGTGGCAGCCGGTCCATGGCGGGGAGCACGGCGAGGTTGGTGCGCAGGCTGGTCAGCGGGGTGCGCAGCTCGTGCCCGGCGTCCTGGACGAGGCGGCGCTGGTTCTCCTTGGCGGTCGCCAGCCGGACCAGCATCCGGTCGAAGGCCCGACCGAGCCGGCCCACCTCGTCCGTGCCGGCGGCGGGCACCGGGACGTCCAACCGGCCGCTCGCGGCCACCAGTTCGGCCGCGGCGGTGAGCCGCACCAGTCGGCGCGAGATCCAGCGGGCGAGCAGCCAGCCGGCGCCGCCCGCGACCACGCCGACGATCGCCACCAGCGCCGCGGTGCGCAGCCGTAGGGCGGCCAGCAGCTCCTCGGTGGGGCCGACCTGCTGGATGATCTGGACCGCGCCGCGGCGGCCGCCGAGCGAGACCACCCCGACCCGGAGGGTGCCGCCGTGCTGCCGGCGGAGCCCGGTCGCGGTGCGGCCAGGCTCCTCGGCCCGGGCCAGCTCGCGGTCGGCGGGGGTCGTCGCCAGATCGAGCCGGGCGGTGCCGGGGAGCACCCGGGCGTCCGGGTCGAGTGCCTGGGAGGTCACCCGGATCGGGCGCAGCAGGTCGTCGCTCAGCCCGTTGGGGCCGGCGAAGTCGCCCGGGTACAGGGTCTCCAGCTCGACCTGGCGGTGGACGGAGTCGACGGCCGCGGTGAAGTCGGCCGTCTCGTCGTCGCGGATCAGCCGGGCGGCGGCGTGGTAGCCCAGGGCGCCGATCAGCACGGCGACCAGGGCGGCGATCGCGGCGAAGGCGAGCGAGAGGGTGGCGTGCAGGCCCGGGCGCGGCAGGCGCGGGCGGCGGCGCACCGGGCCGGTCACGACTCGCGCAGCGTGTAACCGACGCCGCGGACGGTGTGGATCAGCGGGACCAACCCGGGGCGGTCGATCTTGCGGCGCAGGTAGCCGATGAAGACGGCGAGGTTCTTCGAGCCCGGGCCGAAGTCGTAGCCCCAGATCCGCTCGTACAGGGTCGCCTGGTCGAGGACGGCGCCGGCGTGCCGGGCCAGCAGCTCCAGTAGGTCGAACTCGGTGCGGGACAGCTCCAGCTCCCGGCCGGCCCGCCAGACCCGGCGGGCGGGCGGCTCGATCCGCAGGTCGGCGACGCTCAGGACCTCGGTGGTCGGGACGGTCCCGTTGCGGCGCAGCAGGGCGCGCAGGCGGGCGAACAGCTCGTCCACGTCGAAGGGCTTGACCAGGTAGTCGTCGGCCCCGGCGTCCAGGCCGGCGATCCGGTCCGGGACCTCGACCCGGGCGGTGAGCATCAGCACCGGGGTGCGGTCGCCCGCGGCGCGCAGTCGGCGGCAGACCTCCAGGCCGTCCGGCTCGGGCATCATCACGTCGAGCAGCAGGACGTCCGGGCGCTGCTCGGCGAGGACGGCCAGGGTCTGGGTGCCGTTGGCGGCGATCCGCACCCGGTAGCCGGCCAGCATCAGGGCGCGGGCGAGGGAGTCCCGGATGGCCCGGTCGTCCTCGGCGATCAGCACGGTGTGCGTCATGGCGGAGATTCTCCCTGTCGTGCTCACAGCGGGTTCGGGCGGGGTCGGAGGGAAGCGGGGGACGGCGGGGGACGCGGGCGGGAAGGGTTGTTCGGCTGCCGCTTTCGCGCGCTGCTCCGCAGGCGTACGGTGGCCACACGGTGGCGTGCCCGCCGGGTGGGCCGCCGGGTCCGTGTCGGCACGCCCTGCCGGAGGCCGCGATGGCAGACCGGATGGCCTTCTTCAGCACCCCGCGCGCGGAGCGGGCGCGGCGGGACGCGCGCGAGCGGGTGGGGGACTGGCGGGAGGTCTACCGGCCGGGGTCGCTGCTGCCGGTGGTGGGCGGGCAGGCGGAGCGGTGCATGGACTGCGGACTGCCGTTCTGCCACAGCGCCTGCCCGTTGGGGAACCTGGTGCCGGAGTGGAACCGGCTGGTGGCGGAGGCCGACTGGCGGGCCGCGGCGGCCCGGCTGCTGGCCACCAACAACTTCCCCGAGTTCACCGGGCGGCTCTGCCCGGCGCCCTGCGAGAGCGCCTGCGTGCTGGCGATCGACGGCGCCGCGGTGACCATCAAGAACGTCGAGCTGGCGATCGCCGACCGGGCCTGGGACGAGGGGTGGGACGGGCCGCGGCCGCCGCAGCCGGAAGGCACGGCTGATCGGGGAGGTGGGGCCGGGTGGGGCGGCGGATGGCGGGTCGCGGTGATCGGATCCGGTCCGGCCGGGCTGGCCGCCGCCCAGCAGCTGACCCGGGCCGGGCACGCCACGACCGTCTACGAGCGGGCCGACCGTGCCGGCGGGCTGCTGCGCTACGGCATCCCGCCGTTCCGGCTGGAGAAGCACCGGCTGGAGCGCCGGCTCGACCAGCTGCGGGCCGAGGGCACCGCGTTCCGCACCGGGGTGTGGGTCGGCCGGGACGTACCGGGGGAGGAACTGCGGGCCGGGTACGACGCGTTGGTGGTCGCGGTGGGGGCCACCGCCCGTCGGGAGCTGCCGGTGCCCGGGCGTGAACTGCCCGGCGTGCACCAGGCGATGGAGTACCTGACCTGGGCGAACCGGGCGGACGAGGGCGACTGCCCGGCCTCGCCGGTCTCCGCCGAGGGCCGTCACGTGGTGATCGTCGGAGGCGGGGACACCGCGGCCGACTGCCTGGGTACGGCGCTGCGCCAGCGCGCCGCCTCGGTCACCCAACTGGACATCAACCCCCGTCCGCCGCAGGGCCGGGCGCCCGATCAGCCCTGGCCCGTCCACCCCAAGGTCTACCGGGAGACCACCTCGCACGAGGAGTCCGCCGCCGCCTCGGCCGGACCCCGGGTGTTCGCGGCGGCCACCGTGGGCTTCGAGCCCGGCCCGGACGGCCGGCTCGGCGCCGTCCGGTTCGCGGAGGCCGAACCCGCCGACCGCAGCCCGCGGGCGGGCACCGAACGGAGCCTGCCGGCGCAGCTGGCGCTGATCGCGCTGGGCTTCACCGGGCCCGAGCCGGACCAGCCACTGTTCGCCCAGCTCGGTCTCGCCACCGGCCCGGAGGGCACCCTGGCCAGGAACGACGGCTTCGCCAGCGAGGCGGAGGGCGTGTTCGTCGCGGGCGACGCCGGGCGCGGACAGTCGCTCATCGTCTGGGCGATCGCCGAGGGGCGGGCGGCCGCCGCGGCGGTGGACCGGTACCTGCGCGGGCGGACCGAACTCCCGGCGCCGATCAACGCGTCGGCGCGGGCGCTCACCCTGTGAGTGCCGCCCGCCCGAGGTGGGGCGGGGCGGGAGTCCGGTCCGAATCGCCCGGCGGTGCGTCAGAACAGCCGCAGGTGGCGGACGAAGACATCCGCGGCGTTGTTGCTGTCACCGGGGACGAGGGCGCCGTCGGACGAGGTGAAGACCACCGCGGTACCGAAGGCGTTGACGAAGGGCGCCTCCGAACCGGCGCCCTGGGAGCCGTCGTTCGCCAGGTCGACCCGCTCGGTGCGACCGGTCCACCGGTCGTGGCGGAAGATGTCCGAGGCCTGGTTGGTGTCGCCGGGGACGAGGTTGTCCGCCGTCGAGGAGAAGAACACCCAGCGGTCGTCCGCCGTCATCCGGCCGGCGTAGGAGCTCTCGGTGGTCTTCGTGCCGGGCAGGCCGGTGCTGATCAGGGTCTCGGTGCCCAGCTTCAGGTCGCGGGCGTAGACCTCGAAGTGGCGGTCCCACTGGCTGTCGCCGTGCAGGACCCAGGAGGAGTAGACGGCGAAGCGGCCGTCCGGGCTGATCGAGGGGTTGGCCACGCCGCGGTAGCCGCCGGCGCCGTCCGGGCTGGCCAGGCTGGTCCGCCCGGCGTTCAGGTCGCGGACGTACAGGGGGTAGAGGCGCGGCTTGGTGATGCCGGGCGCGGCGGACTTCGGCCGGGCGGCGGGCCGGAGGGAGTCGGCGGTGAACTGGGCGTCCGAGCCGGCGGCGAGTTCGGCGACCGCGCTCGGGGAGAGGGCGCCGGGCTGGCCGCCGGCGATGAGGTTGGTCGCCTTGGAGATGAAGACGACGGTCCTGCCGTCGGCGCTGATCTCCGGCTCGGCGGAGGAGCTGTCCGCCTCCTTGCCGTCCGCGCCGATGCTGACCAGGGTCGTCCCGCCGGAGCGGAGGTCGGCGACGTAGATGTTGCCGCCGAACCAGGTGACCGTGCCGGGGGCGAGGTCGCTGCGGTTGGACTGGTAGGCGATGGATCGGCCGTCCCAGCTGATCGACGGGTGGCCGGACACCTTCTGGGTCTGCGGTGCGCCCGGGGCCTTGCCGGTGGAGACCAGCCGGGTCTCGCCGGTCCAGCGGTCGTGGACGTAGACGTCCTCGGCGCCCAGGTTGGCGCCGGGCGCGAGGTTGGTGGCGGAGGAACTGAACGCCACGTAACGGCCGTTGCCGCTGATCGTGGCCTCGAAGGAGTCGCCGTCGGCCTGCGCGTGGTCCGGGCCGGTGTCGACCCGCTCGGTGCGGCCCGTCCACAGGTCGCGGACGAAGACGTCGGACTTTCCGTTGGTGTCGCCGGGCACCAGGTTGGCGGCGTCCGAGGTGAAGACGGCGAAGCGGCCGTCGGCGCTCAGCCCGCCGGCCGCCGAGGCGCCGTCGGGCTGGGCCTGGCCGAGACCGACCGACACCCGCTCGGTACGGGCGGTCGGGCTCAGCGGTGGGGGTGTCGCATGGGCGGGTGCGGCGACGGCGGCGGTCAGCGCGGCGGCCGCGAGGGTGCAGGCCGCGCGCAGCGGGCGGCGGATACGGGTCATCTGGTCCCTCCCCTGGGATCGGCCGTGCCGCGTCGGCGATGGCGCCGAACTCCCCGGCGGCAGGCTCGGAGTGAGCCAACCGCCGGGTGGGGCGAGCGGTCAATGGTCGTGCGACGGGAAACGCCGGATTCACGTCAGGGGGCGGGCTCCTCGGCGGGATCGACCCGGTGCGCGGGGCGGTGGGCGGGGCGGTGGGCGGGGTGGTGCGTGGGGTGGTGCGTGCCGAGGTGTGCGCGCTGGTCGTAGCGCCAGAGCGCCGGTATCGCGGCGGCGAGGACGGCGGCACTGCCGAAGCAGAGCAGGCCGCCGGTGCGCAGTGCCGCCCGGATACCCTGCCGGGCGGCCAGGCCACCGGCGCGCAGATCGCCCAGGGCGGGCCCGGCGGAGCCGATCAGCATCTCCAACCCGGCGGCCCGGCCGCGGAGTTCGTCCGGAACGGACTGGTTCCAGATCGCACTGCGGAAGGTGTCGCCGAGCCAGTGAGCGCCGCCGGCGACGATCAGGCAGAGCAGGACGGCCCCCAGGCCCGGGGCGAACGCGGCCGCGGCCGTCGCCGCCCCGACCAGGGCGGCCGAGAGCAGGACCATTCGGCCGTGCCGGTGCACCCGCTCCGTCCAGCCGCCGGTCGTCGCGGCGAGCAGGCTGCCCACCGCACCGGCCGAGTAGAGCAGGCCGAGCGCCCACGTCGCGTCCAGGTCGTCGGCGAGGAAGGGGAACAGCGCGGTGGGCAGGGCGAAGACGGTGGCCGCGAGGTCGGCCAGGTAGGTGCCGATCAGATCGGGCCGCCGCGCGGCGTACCGGACACCGTCGACGAACTCGCCCAGCCGCGGCTTCCCGGCGTCCCGCGCCGAGGGGACCGGCCGGACCCGGGCGAGCAGCGCGATCGAGAGCAGGAAGGTGGCGAGGTCGACCAGGAAGGCGGCGGGCACCCCGGCCGTCGCGATCACCAGCCCGGCGGCGGCCGGGCCCACCACTCCGCCGACGCTCCAGCGCAAGGAGAGCAGCGCACCCGCCGCCACCAGCTGATCGGGCGGTACCAGCCGCGGGACCATCGCCTCGACCGAGGGCTGCTGGATGCCCTGCAGTGCCGCCGCCAGTCCGGCGGCCACGTAGAGCGGCCAGGCGGCCGGAGTGCCGAGCAGTGCGTTGGCCAGCAGCAGCGCGCTGAGCACGGCCAGCGCGACCTCGCTGACCAGGGCCACCGCGCGGCGGTCGGCGCGGTCGGCGAGGACGCCGCCGTACAGGCCGAACACGAGGGCGGGCACGAGCTCGACCGCGCCGACCGCACCCACGGCCCAGGGCGAGCCGGTGAGCTCGGCGATCTGCAGGGGGACGGCCGTCATGGTGAAGATCGAACCGAACAGGGTGACCGCGCCGGAGGACCAGACCAGGCGGAAGTCCCGGGACGACCACAGGGGTGCGGTGTCGGGCAGCAGCCGGGACCGGAAGCGGTCGGGGGCGGAGGTCATGCGCGGGTGGTCCCTTCGTGGCCGTCTCGGCGGCGGCAGCCGTCCTTATCGCCGATAGATTCCAGCTCGGGAACTTATCGGCGATAAGGTGGACCCGGCAAGCGAATAACCCGGAAGGGCGAACGGATGGCGCTGCGACGCGACGAGGTGGTGCGCACCGCGCTGCGCCTGCTCAACGAGGAGGGCATCGAGGGGCTGACCACCCGGCGGCTGGCCCGCGAACTCGGCGTCCAGTCACCGGCGTTGTACTGGCACTTCAAGAACAAGCGGGAACTGCTCGACCTGATGGCCGAGGCGATGCTCGCCGAGGCCCTCCCGCCCGACCGCCGGCCGGACCCAGAGCACTGGCCCGAGTGGATCGCCGCCGACGCCCGCGCCAAGCGCCACGCCCTGCTCGCCTACCGCGACGGCGCCCGGGTGCACGCCGGAACCCTGCCCACGGAGGACGAACTGCCGGCCGTCGAAGCCCAGTTGAGCGCCCTCTGCGGGGCGGGGCTGCGCCCGCGCACGGCGCTGCGGCTGCTGCTGACCGTCGACCGGTACATCATGGGCTGGGTCACCGAGGAACAGGCCTGGCGGCAGGACGCCGCCGACCGCGAGCGGCCGCCGTTCCCGGAGGAGGCGCTGAGCGAGCTGCCGTTGCTGCGCGAGGCGGCCGACGTGCTGCGGATGACCGACCACGACGCCGACTTCGAGTACGGGCTGCGGGTGCTGATCGAGGGGTTCCGGTCCGAGATCGACCGCGAGACGGGGGAGACGAGGGAGACGGGGACGTCGAGGACGTCGGCGGGAGCGGAGGGGCCGGAGGGGGATGGGCTAGGTTGGCGCCATGACCACCCTTGATCCCCGCAGCACGGCCCTGGTCCTGATCGACCTGATGGGCCGGATCGTGGCCAACCCGCTCGCGCCGCACAGCGGTTCGGAGGTGCTGGCGACCTCGCTGGAGCTCGCCCGCGCCTTCCGTGCCGCCGGTGCCCCGGTCGTCGCCGTCAAGGTCGAGCGGCCGAACGTCGCCGAGCAGCCGCCCGGGAGCGAACTGCTCGCCGAGGTCGAGGAGCTGGCCGACGAGATCGTGGTGAAGCGCACCATCGGCGCCTTCCAGGCCACCGGCCTGCACGACCTGCTCCGGGCCCGGGGCGTGGAAACCCTGGTGTTCGCCGGCATCGCCACCAACCTCGGGGTGGAGTCGAGCGCCCGCGCGGCCGCCGACCACGGCTACGAGCTGGTGTTCGTCGAGGACGCGATGACCGCCCTCACGGCCGAGGAGCACCGGGCGTCGGTGGAACTGGACTTCCCGCGCCTCGGCGAGGTCGTGGCGGCGGCGGACCTGCGGCTGGGCTAAGCCCGTCTTCCCGGCCGTCCGTCCCGGGCTCCCGGTCCCGGCTGCGCTTGACCTTGACACGGTGACAAGGACTTCACTGTGGCCGAGGAGGTGGTCCTGATGACCAGGTCGGCGGAGGAGTCGACGGGGAGCGCGAACGCGGCGGGGAGCACGAACGCGGCGGGGAGTCCGAACACGGCCGGGAGTCCGAACACGGCGGGGATGCTCCGGGGGCTGGCGCACGGCGACTCGTCGGTACGGCTGCAGGCTGCGCTGGCCGTCGGCACGACCCCGGACCCGGGGGCCGTCGGTACGCTCGTCGAGCGGTGCGCGGTGGAGCCCGAGTTCTTCGTGCGCGAGATGCTCACCTGGGCGCTCACCCGCCACGCGGCGGCGCTGACAGTCCCGCTGTTGATCGACGAGGTCCGCTCGGAGCGCGCGCAGGCACGGAGCCAGGCCCTGCACACGCTGTCCAAGATCGGGGACCGGCGGGCCTGGCCGGCGATCACGCCGGCGCTGCTGTCCGACGCCGACGAGGAGGTGGCCCGGAGCGCCTGGCGGGCCGCGGTCGTGCTCGTGCCCGAGGGTGAGGAGCCCGAGCTGGCCGTAGGGTTGGCGACACAACTCGGGCGCGGCGGACGGGAGACGCAGCTGAGTCTCAGTCGGGCGCTGATCGCGCTCGGGGAGGTGGTGCTGCCGGTCCTGGCCGCCGCGGCGGCGGAACGCGACCGGAGGGTGCGCACCCATGCGATCGCCACGGAACGGCTGTGGCGCGACCCGGAGGCCGGATTCGAGTCCGCGATCGAGGAGGCGAAGCGCGTCGCGGTCCTCGGCGGGGACTCCCAGGAGGGGCGGTAGGCAGTGCTGATCGGTGATGTCGCGCGGCGGTCCGGGGTCAGTGCCCGCATGCTGCGGCACTACGAGGCGCTCGGTCTGGTGCGGCCCTCGGGCCGTACCGACTCCGGCTACCGGGAGTACTCCGACGAGAACATCCGGCGGATCTTCCACATCGAGAGCCTGCGGTCGCTGGGCTTGTCGCTGCACGACGTCGGGCGCGCGCTCGACGATCCCGGCTTCGCGCCCTCGGAGCTCGTCGACGAGCTGATCGGCCGGACGCTGGAACGCATCGCGGCGGAGAACGAGTTGCTCACCCGACTGCGTCGGATCGGAGCCGCGGGACCGGCCGGCTGGGAGGAGGTCCTCCAGATCGTCTCGCTCCTCCAGGGCCTGGAGTCGAAGAGCCCGGGAGCGCGGCAGCGCGCGGCGCTGTCCGCGGCCGAGGACGGCGCCGTACCGGTGGAAGCACTGACCGAGGCTGTGCTGAACGAGTCGGACCCGGTCGTCGCCGGGGCCCTCCGGTGGGCTCTGGTGCAAGCGGGCGAGGAGGCGACGGCCCTGCTGGCGGAGGGCCTCGGATCACCCGCGGCGGAGGTGCGGGACCGTGCCGTCCGGTCCATCGCGGAGATCCCGACCACCGAGGCGACCGCCCTGCTGCGGGACGCCCTCGCGAGCCCCGACCCCGTGGTCCGCGAGTGCGCGGCGCTGGCGCTCGGGGCGCGGGGCGTGGACGACGCGGTCCCCGTGCTCATCGAGATGATCGTCGAGGAGCGGAAGGACGCCGACGCGGCCGACGCCCTGGCCGCGCTGGCGGGCGACCCCGGGCTCGCCGAGCGGATCGCCGCCGGGCTGGTCCACTGCCTCGCCCACGCCACCACCGGACCCGCCGCCCGCCGACGCCTCACCCAGGCGCTCGCGGACATCCCGGGGACCACGGCGTCGCACGCCATCGCGGAGCTGGCACAGGACGAGGACCGGGTCGTCGCGCTCACCGCGGCCTACGTCCTGACCCTGCGCGAGGAGCGGTAGCGGGGCTCGGGGGAGCGCGTGGGCGGACTGGCCGACGTGCGTCCGGGAAGCCCTGGACGGGGAGTGGCCGATGGCGGGGGAGGGGCCCTGCGGGGTCCGGACCCGGGCTCGGATCAGCTGGGGCCGGCCGCACGCGGGGCTGCGCGCAGGGCCTCGCGCAGGTGGCCGTTCGCGGTGTCGAGGAGGCGGGCGGCGGTGGGGGCGTCCACGTCGGCGAGCAGGACCAGGATCGCGTCCTTCGTCCGTCCGTCGGTCGCGGACAGGGCTCGGTGGACGGACTGCTCGTCGGCGCCGGTGGCCTCGGCGACGATCCGCCGGGCGCGCTCGCGGAGTTTGGCGTTGGTGGCACGGAGGTCGACCATCAGGTTCCCGTACGTCCGGCCGAGGCGGATCATCACGGCCGTCGACAGCATGTTGAGCACCAGCTTCTGTGCGGTGCCCGCCTTGAGCCGGGTCGAGCCGGCCAGCACCTCGGGGCCGACCTCCACTTCGACGGCCAGGTCGGCGGCGGCCGCCAGCGCCGAGCCGCGGTTGCACGCCAGTGCCACGGTGAGTGCGCCGGCTGCCCGCGCGGCCCGTACGGCCGCCACCGTGTACGGGGTACGGCCGGAGGCGGAGACGCCCACCAGGGTGTCGGCGGGGGTGAGGGCGAGGGCGGTGACGTCGGCCTCGGCGAGGTCGGGGCGGTCCTCGGCGCCCTCGGCGGCCGCCGTCACGGCCGGGCGTCCGCCCGCGATCAGGCCCACCACCAGGGCCGGATCCGTGCCGAAGGTCGGCGGGCACTCGGCGGCGTCCAGCACCCCGAGGCGGCCGGGCGTCCCGGCTCCGGCGTAGACCAGCCGGCCGCCTCGGGCCATCCGGGCCGCGACCGCGTCCACCACGGCGGCGATGCGGTCCAGCTGCCCGGCGACGGCGGCGGGGACGGTGCGGTCCTCGGCGTTCAGCAGGCGGAGCAGTGCGGGGGTGGGCAGTTCGTCGATCGCCGCCCAGTCGGGGCGGACGGTCTCGGTCGGGGGCGCGGCCGAGGACCTGGCCGGGGGTGTCGTGGGGCGCTGCGGGCGGTGCGGCACGGGGCTCGTGGGCTCGGCGGTCATACGGCGAGCGTCCCCTGGTGCGCGGCGCGCGAATCCGGGCAAGCGCGGGGGAGGAGGAGGTGATGGCCATGGCCATGGCCACCGCATCGACCGTTTCCGACCTGCTGAAACGGTTCGGCCGCACCTATGCCGAGGAGGCCGGGATCACGCTGCGCGACAAGCCCTCACCGCTCTACCGGCTGCTCGTCCTGACCGTGCTGTGCTCCGTGCGGATCAGTGCCGAGACCGCCACGGCGGCCGCCCGCGAGCTGTCGGCCGCCGGGCTGCGGACCCCGCGCGCGATGGCCGACGCCCGGCGCGGCACCCTGATCGCCGCGCTCGGCCGGGCCCACTACGTGCGGTACGACGAGGGCACCGCCACCGCGCTCGGCGAGGGCGCCGGGCTGCTGCTCGACCGCTGGCACGGGGACCTGCGGCGACTGCGGGACGAGGCCGGGGGCGAATCGGGGCGGATCGGCGAGCTGCTGCAGGAGTTCCCCCGGATCGGGGCGGTCGGGGCCGGGATCTTCCGGCGCGAGGTCCAGGAGGTCTGGCCTTCGCTGCGGCCGTACTTCGACGAGCGGGTGCTGGCGGAGGCCCGGACGCTCGGGCTGCCGGGAAGCCCGGCCGGCCTGGCGGAACTGGTCGCGGCGGGGGACCTGGCCCGGCTGGCGGCGGCCCTGACCCGGGCGAGCCTGGCGCACGTCGACGCCGCCTGAGCCGCCCGGTCGACCCCGACCACGCCCTCGTCGGTCTCGGCATGGCGAACGGCCGGGCGGGCGTCGGCATGGCGAACGCCCGGCGCCGATGGTGCGAGCGAGCCGGCGCCGATGGGGCGGACGGCCCCGCCGACGCGGACGAGGTCCGGCACCCGTACGGGCACCGGACCTCGTCCGAGCGTGGAGCGCCGGGCCGGACGCGGGCTGTCCCGGTGGTCCGTCAGGCGGCCGGGAGGCGCGGGGTGCGCGGCGGCTCGGTGCGGCGGTGCCCGGTCGCGTGGAAGGCGGCGGCGAGCCGGAGGAGCTCGTTGTCGTCGTAGGCGCGGCCGGCGAAGGTCAGCCCCACGGGCATGCCGGTGTCGGTCATGGTGCCCATCGGCACGGTCACCGTCGGGATGCCGAGGTGGCGCGGTACGAGGTTGCCGTTCGCGACCCACACGCCGTTGCGCCAGCCGAGCTCGGCGGAGGCCTCGTTCACGTCCATGTCGGCCGGAGCGACATCGGCGACCGCGGGGAACACGACGGCGTCCAGGCGCAGTTCGTCCATCCACGTCTCCAGGTCGGTCCTCCGGGTCTCCTCCAGGCCGCGCAGACCCTCCGCCAGGTCCGGGATCCCGGTGAACGACGGGTACGGGTGCTCGCGCACCTGCCGCGGGTAGTCGGCGATCACGTCGTCGAAGCCCGTGTAGCGGTCCGGGAGTTCGCCGGGGTGCTTGGGCCAGATCCGTGCGCCGTCGACGTCGGCGAGCGTCGGGAGCGCCGGGTCCCCGTTGGCGCGCAGGAAGTCGTCCCAGGCCCAGGCCGACAGGTCGAGGACCTCGCGGGCGAGGAACTCGCGGCTGACGAGGCCCCGGGTGAGGAGGGACGGCGCGCCGGGCCGGTCGGACTCGTAGTTGGTCACCACGGGGAAGTCGACCTCGACGACCTCGGCACCCGCGGCCTCCAGGTCACGGCGGGCGGCCTGCCACAGGGCGATCACCGAGGCGCGCGTGTCGATCCGCCGCCCGGTCGCGCCGCCGATGCCGCCGTCGGGGTTGCTGCCCGCCTCGGGGTCGGCGTTGACGTACATCCGGGGGACGCCGACGCGCTTGCCGGTGAGCGCGGCGCGGGCCGCCGCCGCGTCCGCGGGGGCCAGCGCCGGGTACGACGCCGGCCGCACCCGGGAGGCCGCGGGGATCGGCACCCACGGCTGGGCGCGCCACAGGTCGCCGCGGGTCTCCGGGTCGTCGGCGACGATGACGTCGAGCAGTTCGAGGAGGTCGGCCATGGTGCGGGTGTGCGGGACGACGACGTCCATGGTCGGCACCAGCGGCCAGTTGCCGCGGACCGAGATCACGCCGCGGCTGGGGGTGTACGCGCACAGCGCGTTGTTCGAGGCGGGCGCCCGGCCCGAGGACCAGGTCTCCTCGCCGAGCCCGAACGCGCCGAACGAGGCGGCGGTGGCGGTGCCCGAGCCGTTGGACGAGCCGGAGCCGTAGGCACTGGTCAGCCATTCGGCCCGGTACGGGCTCTCGGCGCGGCCGTACACACCGCGCTGCATGCCGCCGTTCGCCATCGGGGGCATGTTGGTCAGGCCGATCAGCACGGCCCCGGCGGCGCGCAGGCGCTCGATGGTGAAGGCGTCGCGCTGGGCGACGAGGTGCTCGAACGCCGGCGAACCGGCGGCTGCGGTCAGCCCCTTGGCGAGGTAGCTGTCCTTGGCGGTGTACGGGATGCCGTCGAGCGGGCCGAGGGTCTCGCCGCGGGCGCGGCGGGCGTCGGAGGCCTCGGCGTCGGCGCGGGCGTCCGGGTTCATCACCACGAGCGAGTTGAGCGCGGTGGCCGTGCCGGGCCGGTCGTAGGCCTCGATCCGGGCGAGGTAGGCGTCGAGCAGGGCGACGGCGGTGGTCGTGCCGTTCTCCAGTGCCGTGCGCAGCTCGGCGATGCCCGCCTCGACGACGTCGATGGTGCGGGGGAGGGTGCTGGTGCCGGTGGTGGGGGTGAAGGTGTCGGTCGTGCGGGTCATGCGGGTGTCTCCAGGGTGGTGCGGAGGAAGCGGTCCCGGGCGCTCGGCCGCGGGGGTTGGGAGCCGAGGGTGTGGAGCCGAGGGTGCGGAGGCGAGGGTGCGGAGCTGGGGGCGTGGAGCCGAGGGTGCGGAGGCGGGTGGTGCGGGGAGCTCCACGGCGGGTGCCGGCTACAGGACGGCGGGCGCGAGCTCGTCGCCCAGCGGGCGGTCCCGGTCGCTGCCGTCCATGCGCCGGTCGGGGCGGCGTACGAGCAGGTAGGCGAGGCCGGCGAGGGTGACGGTGGCGACGCCCAGCGGGGCCGCCCAGATCTGGTACCAGGGCGCGCCGGCCGGGGCGAGGATGGCGCGCGGCCAGCAGATGTTGACCAGCTCGAAGCCGGTCCAGAGCACCGCGAGCAGGTTGACGGGGGTGCCGAGGCGCCCGTAGCCGACCGCGCCGGCGGGCGTCCAGGAGCCGCGCAGGCGGGCGACCAGGGCGACGAGGCAGATCAGGAAGAACGGGGCGAAGATCGCCGCGCTGCCGAAGGTCATCAGGCTGCCGATGGCCGAGGTGCTCAGGCCCAGCGGCAGGGCGGCGCAGCTGATCAGCGTCGCCGCGACCAGGCCGCCGATCGGTGCGCGGTGCTTGTTGACCTTGCGCACCTGGCGGGAGAACGGGAAGACGTCGTCGCGGGCGAGGGAGTAGAGCCCGCGCGCGGCCCCGCCCTGGGAGGCCATCAGGCACGCGGTGAAGCTGATCAGGACGACGAGGACGAAGGGCTTGTCGGCCCAGCCGCCGAACGCGTGCGTGACGGCGGTGGTCACCGGGTCGAGGTCGGTGCCGGCCACGACGTCGGCGGGGTCCGGGTGGGCCAGCTCGACCGAGACCGCGTTCAGGATGACGACCAGCCCGACGCTGAGCAGGGACCACCACATCGCCCGGGGCACCTGCCGGGCCGCGTCCTTGGTCTCCTCGGCCGTCGACACGCAGGCGTCGAACCCGACGAACGCCCATCCCGCGATGGCCAGGGCGGCGAGCAGCGCGCCGGTGTCACCGATGCCGAGCCCGGTGGGCGCGTC
The DNA here is from genome assembly GCF_044764985.1 of Kitasatospora sp. NPDC093550. Classification (NCBI taxonomy): domain Bacteria; kingdom Bacillati; phylum Actinomycetota; class Actinomycetes; order Kitasatosporales; family Streptomycetaceae; genus Kitasatospora; species Kitasatospora sp. NPDC093550. The sequence goes on along the minus strand of NZ_JBIWJF010000007.1, from coordinate 255,959 downwards.
CAGGAAGTCGGTCAGCAGCGAGAAGCCGTGCTGCCGGAAGACCAGCAGCAGGGTGAAGCCCACGAGGACCGAGGCGACCGCCTCGGCGGCGATGCCGAGGCTGACGAACCAGCGCAGGAGGTTGATGCCGTAGGCGTTGACCAGGGTGCAGAAGAGCACGAACCCGACCGAGACGAGCACCTGCTCGGTGGGCGTCGGAACGCCGCCGAAGAGCGCGAAGAGCCAGGGCGAGGCGAGGTAGGCGACGGTGGTGTTGCCGAACATCACCGCGAACTGCCACATCCAGCCGGTCAGCCAGGCGAAGGCCGGGTTCGCCAGGCGCCGGCCCCACTGGTAGGCGCCGCCGGCCAGCGGCCACTGCGAGGCGAGCTCGGCGTAGACGGCCACGACCAGGCACTGCGCGAGCAGGCACAGCGGCAGCGCCCAGACCCAGGCACCGCCGGCCACGCTCATGCCGACCTGCACGGCGGCGTACAGGCCGACCACGGGGCTGACCACGGCGAAGCCCATGGAGATGTTGCCGAGGACGCTCAGGCTGCGTCTGAGCTCCTGGCGGTAGCCGAGCGCGGCCAGCGTGTCGTCATCGGATGGGGTGTTCTCGGCCATGCGCTGTGCCCTCCTGGTAAAACTAACTTTGTTAGCAACCGCTGCTGGTCTGGCACGATAGCCGCAGGACACGGAGAGCGGAAGAGGGGATTTTCCAGTGGGCCGACCGAGCAGGGCATTGCTGACCCGCGAACGGATCGCACGTGCCGCGCTCCAGGTGGTGGACGAGGAGGGCCCCGACGGCCTGACCATGCGAGCGCTCGCGGATCGGCTCGGGGTCAAGGCGGCGTCACTCTACAACCACATCCAGAGCAAGGATGCCCTGGTCGACGCGGTCTCCGAGCTGGTCAACGACGAGATCGACCACGCGCCGCTCGCCGACCCCGACTGGCGCGCCGGCCTCGCCGCGTACGCCCGCGGCTACCGCGCGGTCTTCCTGCGGCACCCCAACACCATCGCCCTGCTGGCCCGCCGCCGCGTCGAGGCCGAGCGGGCGCTGCGCGGCTACGACACCCTGCTGGCCACGCTCGGCCGGGCCGGCCTCGGCCCGGCGGACGCGGCGGAGACCGCCGCCGCACTCGACTACCTGGTGCTGGGCTCCGCCCTGGAGACCTTCACCGCCGGCTTCACCCGCACCCCGGACGCCTACCGCCCGGACTACCCCGCGCTCGCGGACGCCCTCGAGGGCTCCTTCGCCCGCGACGGCGCGTCGGACCTGGACGACCGTGGCTTCGAACTCGGACTCCGCCTCCTGCTCGACGGCGTCGCCCACCGTGGCCGCACCGGACCCGTCGGCGCCCGGGTGGTGTGACCGGGACGGGGGGTGATGCGGGCTTCCCGGGACTTCCGGGAAGCCGGCTGCCTGGGGACCCCGGCTGTGTTCGAATGCTCACGGGCCGGGGTTCGGCCCGGCGCCGTGCGGGCAGACACCGAATGTTCGAACACTGACCCGAGGGGGTGGCCGTGGCCACGCTGACCGCCTTGATCGTCGGCCTCGTCGTCATCGCGACCGGCCTCGCGGCCTGCCTGCACCGGCGGTCCGGCAGCCGGACCGAGACCGTCGAAGGACTGCGCGCCGAGCAGGAGCACCGGGCCCGGCTGCAGGCCGCCCGCTCCTCCTACAGCTCGATCGCCATGCACAACACCCACGGCCTGACCGTCGACGACCTGGAGCGGTACCGCAAGTAGCGCCCGGCACCCCAGTCGCCGTACGGCCTGCCGCCGACGTACGGACCCGTGGCTCCCTCCGCGGGCCTGCCGTCAAGAGGGCCACCGGGAGGGGGGTTCCGGCACAATCGCCCTCATGCCCGAACACCCTGCCGATGCCCTGCGCGAGTACGCGACGCTCTACCCCGAGGTGGTGCACGCCGGTTCGCTGCGCGACGCGCTCCAGACGGCGGCCGACCGGGCGGGCCACGCCCTCGCGGTCGAGCCGACCTCCGCGCCGGGCTGGCGCCACGTGGCCGCACAGGTGGAGGCCGACGGCCGCACGGCGACCGTCCTGATGCTGCGCGGTGACGAGCGCGACTTCAGGGTCACCTGCCGGGCTCACGACATCGGGATGGCCACCGGCAGCGTGCAGGACCTCTCCCGGGCCGCTGGCGCCGTGCACACCTGGATCCAGGGCGCCGGAGTGCGCGAACTCACCGACCGCTGGCCCTTCCTGCGGACCTGGGAGCTCGCCGAGGCCCACGAGCGCGGCGAGACCGAGGCCATCGCCGTGCGGTGGCGGATGATGCAGCGGGGCCCCGCACCCCGGCGGGACGCCGACTTCGGCGAGCTCGTCCGGGCCGCCTTCGAACACCGCCGCCTGCGGGCCCTGTCCCCGGGCCGGTCCATGTGCTGGTTGACCCTCAGCCGCAGCGCCACGTATCCCGTCGTCAGGGACTTCCCGCGCACCAGGCCGCTGGGCGCAGGCCGCTACGAGGTGATGTTCCTCGACCGCAGCGTGCAGGAGGTGGACGGCGCGACGGCCACCGTCGCCGTGATCGTGGACAACCTGCCCCCGGACCTCTGAGGCGACTCTTGTCTGCCAGGGGCCGAGCAGCGCCGGGTGCTGCCCGGTGTCTCGGCCCCCGGGCGGCCCCGGACCGTCGTCGGGTCGGAGGACCGGCCGGTCCCGGGGCTCCCGACGGTCACCGGCTGTGGCGCGACGGCGGCTCCGCCGGCGGGGCCCTCCTCGCCGGGCTGGTGCCATCGTCGGCGCTGGTCACATCGCTGCCATCGAGCTCTGCAGGCCCGGCAGCAGCCAGTCGTGGAAGGGCGCCAGCACGGCCAGCACCAGGAAGGCGACGCCGGCCACCCGGGCCAGCCGGGGCCCCCGGTACCAGAGCTTCTCCAGGAAGATCAGCGCTGCCAGGCCCGCCATCGCCGCGATGTTCATGACGCCCAGCGGGATCAGCACGACCATCAGCGCCCAGCAGCAACCGAGGCAGTACGCGCCGTGGTGCAGCCCCACCCTCAGGTCGCGCGTCCTCGGCCGGTACGAGGCGTAGCGCATCAGCTGCGCCATCGGGCTGCGGCAGTGCCGCAGGCAGATGTTCTTGAGCGGACCCAGTTGGTACAGCCCGGCCAGCGCGAAGGCGGCCGCGCCGATCCACTTGCCGGTGTCCGGGTCCTGGTCGACCAGGTGGCCGGTGAGCGCGAGAGCGCCGTAGGCCAGCAGGCCGAAGGCCGTCCAGACGATCAGGTAGCCGGACACGAACTCGGTGGTGCGCAGTGCCCGGGTGGCGCCGCCGGACTGGCGGGCGATCCCCTTCGCCCAGGTCACGGCGACGGGCGCGACGGAGGGCAGCATCATCGCCGCCATCATGGCCAGCCACAGCACCAGGAACAGCGGAAGGGCCATGCCCATCGTGCCGGGCTCGATCCCCATGTCCAGGGCCTGGCCCACGGTGAGGACCCAGGCCAGGGCGGCGATCAGGAGGATGAGGGCCCAGGCGACGGCGAGGTCCCGGGCCGGTAGCAGCACCCCCGGCCGCAACGGGTGGTCGTTGGTGATCGGCCGCTGAATCGTCCGCATGACGCACTCCTCTGGGACCCTTCCAGCACAGCACGGATCCCGGGCGCGGCAAACCCCCCCGCCCGCGCTGGCTGCCCTGCCGGGCCGGGGCGCACGATGGAGGTGAGGGGACAGCCGATTCCGGCCGCTGGGCGCGGCGGAACGGACACGGGTCACCCGTCCTGCGCTCCGCTCCTTCGGCCCGTGGCATCAGCCGTGTGAGGAGTGAGAGCGATGACGCAGGCGGCGGGGACCGTGCCTGCCTGGCGTGTGGTGGGTGACTGGTTCGACACGTGCAAGTGCAACATCCCGTGTCCGTGTTCCTTCGGACAGCAGCCCACCACCGGTGACTGCGACGGCGTCCTGGTCTGGCACATCCGCGAGGGGAACTACGGTGACGTCCGGCTGGACGGCCTGAACATGGTGATGCTCGGTTCCTTCGTCGGCAACATCTGGGGCGAGCACTCGGACTCGTACGCGGCGTTCATCTTCGACGAGCGGGCCGACGACGGACAGCGCCAGGCCCTGCAGATGATCTTCAGTGGGCAGGCCGGCAGCTGGCCCGCGCAGCTGGTGAGCATGGCCGCCTTCGAGGTGCGGGGCATGGACTTCGCCCCCATCGAGGTGGAGATCGACGAGGACCTGGCCACCTGGAGGGCCAGTGTGCCGGGGCGGGTCGAGGCCCGCGCCGAGGCGCTCACCGGCCCCACCACCCCGGCCGGTGCCCGCGTGCAGTCGACCAACCTGCCCGGCTGCGAGACCGGGCCCGGCCAGCTCGCCACCTGGGGTCGCGCCACCACGGACCGGGCGGACGCCTTCGGGTTCGCCTGGGACCGCACCGGTCAGTCCAGCAAGACCATCACCTTCGACTGGTCCGGTCCGGACTGAACGCCCGTGGCCGAAGCGGCGGCGATCCCGCTGACGGCCGCCGTGGCAGGGGTGCGGTGGCGAGGGCGGCGGTGGCGGGGGTTCGCGGGGGTCAGGCCATCCAGAAGAACACCGCTGTCATCCGGCGCTCCGCCAGCTCGTTGCCGTAGTAGCTGGTGGCGCTGTGGATCAGGTTGGCGTTGTAGAGCAGCAGTTGGTTGTAGCGGTTGGGGACGCGGACGTCCTCGACGAAGTGGTCGGCGGGTACGCGGCGGGTGCCGAGCGCCTCGACCAGGTTGTTGTGCGGGGCTTCGACCACGTTGCCGCCGAGACGGCCGCCGGGGAACTGCTGGCGGTAGAAGCTGGTCCCGGCGTCCTTGGGTGCGCCGGGGCTGAGGTAGAGCACGGCGGCGTAGCGGCAGAGCGCGCGGGAGTCGGTGTGCGGGCGGGACTCCGACTCCCCGGCGCCGACGACCTGCACGCAGTTGTGGTTGAGGGTGCCGCCGCCCGGGGTGCTCTGCACCCAGAGGCGGGAGGCGCCGGTGGCCTTGCGGACCAGGGACTCGACCCGGGCCAGCTCCTCCGGTTCCAGGCCGGGCATGGTGCGCAGACCGGGCCAGGTCTCGGGGCGGTGCGGGTAGCCCTCGGTCCACTCGTCGCGGGCCAGGCAGCGTTCGCGGACGGCGTCCGGGTCGGGTAGCACGTCGTTCAGGACCCAGAAGTCCCGGCCCCGGGTGGGTTTGCGGTACGGCAGGACCGGCAGCGTGGTGGGCCTGATGGGCTGTGAGGGCATGCGCCGACGATAGGGGTGGCGATCGCCAAGCTTCTGCCGTGAGCAGGTCAACCTTTCGCCAAGAGACCGGTGTGGACCGGGGCGGGTCACTCGGTGGACCTCGCCGGGGCAGGTCACTCGGTTGACCTCGTGGGACGGCGGCCGGTGGCGTCAGGTGCGTCGACTTCCACATGGACCTCCCCGACGGACGGTACGTGCGGAGCGGCCTCGACCGGGACGACTTCCAGGTGGTGCTGCGGCTCCCGTACGACACGGTGGCCGACGTCAGCACCCAGGACGAGCGCACGATCCACGCCGCGGACGGGACGGTCATCGGGACCCTGACCATCCACGAGGACCACCAGATCGTCTACCGGGACCTGAACGCCAACGGGGAACCGGACCCGGGCGAGGTGACGGTCGAGCACCACGAGTTCGGGCTGACCTGCGGCACGCCGTAGGCGCCCGGTGACGAGAAGGGCGTGGAGGGCCGCCATCCGGCTGCGGGCGGCGGCCCTCGGCACAGTCGGGGTCTGAGGCGATGCCGCCCGCTGGGTGCGGGTGACGGGGCCGGGGGATCGTCAGGCCTCCCGGACGGCGAAGCCGCCGAGTGCCCCCGCCAGGCGGTCGTAGGCCCGGAGGGCGGAGGGGCGGACGGCGGCGGCGATCGTGGCGTGGTCCTCGTCGGCCAGGGTGCGGCGGAGCACCTCGGCGAAGACCGCCCGGTCGACGGCCGCGAGCAGGGCGGCGGCGACCCGGCTCTCGAAGCCGACGGGTCTCTCGTGCACGGCCTCGGCGAGGGCCTCGGCCAGGGCGGCCTCGCCCTGCTCCTGCAGCTCGCGCAGCCGGGCGACCAGGGCCGGGCTGTCGACGACCGTGCGGGCGAAGTCCCGGCCGGAGAAGCCCAGCCGGGGGTCGTGCCGGTCGATCCGGGCCAGGCAGTCGCGGCGCAGTGCGGCCAGGGCGGACTCTCCCGGCGCGCGTTCGGCGACGACCCGGGCGAGCCGGCCGGCGAGCTCCTCGTGCAGGTCGAAGAAGAGGTCCTCCTTGCGCGGGAAGTGGTTGGTGACGGTCATCTTGGCGACGCCCGCGGCGGCGGCGACCTCGGCGATGGTCGTCCGGTCGAAGCCCTGCTCGATGAAGAGCCTGGTCGCGGCGTGCGAGATCGCCTCGCGGGTGCGGCGCTTGTTGAGTTCGCGGAGGTTGGGGCTGGGGCTGGGGGTGGTGCCGGTCTCGGTCATGGCGGGAGCCTAACGCAGTTCGCTGGGTCGGGTACAGGAATTAGGCTTGACCCAATCAGTGGGTCCGTCCTAAGTTCTTCCCGGGCGGTCGGAGCGGCCGCCCGGGGTGACCGTCGGCCTGCGTGAGGCCGGCTCTCACCCGAGGAGCGACTCAGGGGAGGGGCGCATGACCGCATCCGTCACGGCGAAGGGTCGACGAGGGGGCGTCGGGGAGGGGGAGCCGGAGTCGATCCCGCCGGGCCTGTGGAAGATGGGCGCGGTGCTGGCGCTGGGCCCGATGCTCGCGTTGCTGGACGCCACCATCGTCAATGTCGGCATCGACGCGGTGGGCCGCGATCTGCACAGCTCGATCGCGGCGGTGCAGTGGGTGGCCACGGGGTACCTGCTGGCGATCTCGCTGACCATGCCGCTCTCGGGGTGGGCGGCCGGCCGCTTCGGGGCCCGGCGGGCGTGGCTCGCCTCGGTCGTCCTGTTCGTGCTCGGATCGGCGCTGTGCGGCCTGGCCTGGTCGACGGGCAGTCTGATCGCCTTCCGGGTGCTGCAGGGGATCGGCGGCGGGATGATTCAACCGCTCGGCCAAGCGATCATCATACAAGCGGCCGGGCCGTCCAGGATCGGGCGGGTGATGGGCACCCTGATGCTCCCGATCAGCCTCGCACCGGTCCTGGGGCCGATCCTCGGCGGCGTGGTGCTGGAGCACCTCGACTGGCGCTGGATGTTCCTGCTGAACGTGCCGGTCGGGCTGCTGACGCTGCTGCTGGCCGCCCGCTGGCTCCCGGTCGAGCAGGCCTCGGACGTGCCGAGGCCCACGCTGGACGTGACCGGCCTGCTGCTGCTCTCGCCCGGCCTCACCGGGCTGGTCTACGGACTCTCGACGATCGGCGCCGGCGGCACGGCCGGCTGGGTCGCGCTGGTCGCGGGCGTGGTGCTGGTGGCGCTCTACGGCGTTCACGCGTTGCGGGTGGCGCGCGGTGGAGCCCGGCCGCCGCTGATCGACCTGCGGCTGTTCGCCCGGCGCGGCTTCAGCGTGGCGACCGCGAACAGCTTCCTGCAGGGGGCCGCGCTCTACAGTTCGATGTTCCTGGTGCCGCTCTACTACCAGCAGGTGCAGCACGTCGGGGCGGTGGAGGCCGGTCTGCTGCTGGCGCCGCAGGCCCTCGGCACGGCCGTCACCGCGATGCTGGCCGCCCGAATAACCGACCGCGTCGCACCCCGTCCGCTGATCCTGATCGGCATCGCCTGCTCCCTGGTCGGCACACTCGCGTTCACCCGGCTCGGCAGCGGTTCCGACCCGGCGCACTGGCTGATCGCCGGCTCGCTGGCGCTGCGCGGCGCGGGCATGGGGATCATCTCGATCCCCGGCCTGGCGGCGGTGTACGGGAGCGTCGAGAAGGAACAGGTGCCGGCGGCCGCCGGAGCGGTCAACGTGCTGAACCGGGTCGGCGGGGCGCTCGGCACGGCGGTGCTGACGCTGGCCCTCCAGCAGGCGCAGCACGGTCACCCGGAGCGGCCGGGCGCGGCCTTCGGGGACACCTTCTGGTGGGTGCTGGCCCTGTCCGCCCTGGCGATCGGACCGGCCTGGCTCTACCCGAACACCCGTAAGAACGCTGCCTGAGCGGCCGTCAGGCCCCGGCGGCAGCCGTACGCCCGGCAGCCGTACGACCGGCAGCCACACCACCGACGATCCGGAGGTACCCATGTTCACCAAGCACCCCGGCGGGCTGCGCCTGCTCGCCGTGCACGCCCACCCCGACGACGAGTCCAGCAAGGGCGCGGCGACCCTCGCCCGGTACGCGGCCGAGGGCGTGGACGTCCTGGTCGCCACCTGCACCGGTGGCGAGCGCGGTTCGGTGCTCAACCCCGCGATGGACCGCCCCGAGGTCCGGGCCGACATCGCCCGGATCCGACGCGAGGAGATGGCGGCCGCCCGCGAGATCCTCGGTGTGCGCCAGGAGTTCCTCGGCTTCGTGGACTCCGGCATGCCGGGGCCGGACGAGCCGCTGCCGGACGGCTGCTTCGCCGCTCTGCCGGTCGAGGTCGCGGCGGCCCCGCTGGTCGCGCTGATCCGGGAGTTCCGACCGCATGTGGTGATCACCTACGACGAGACCGGCGGGTACCCGCACCCGGACCACGTGATGACCCACCGGGTCACCGTGGCGGCCTTCGAGGCCGCCGCCGACCCGGACCACCAGCCCGAGGCGGGCGAGCCCTGGCAGGTCGCCAAGCTCTACTACCACCTGGCGCTCTCCCGGGCCTGGTTCCAGACCCTGCACGACGCCATGACGGAGCGCGGCCTCCCCTCGGTGATGGGCGGACTGCTCGCCGAGTGGCCCGACACCCCGCCCGCCCTGGCGACCACCACCCGGATAGCGTGCGCCGAGCAGTTCCCCGTCCGGGACGCGGCATTGCTGGCGCACGCCACCCAGGTCGCACCGGGCGTCGCGTTCATGGCCCACCCGCGGGACGTCGAGCGCGAGGTGTGGCCGACCGAGGACTACCACCTGGCCCGGAGCCTGGTGCCCGGGGCCGCTGGCGCCCTCGGCTCGGGCGGGACGGCCGGCGGGGGCGGGGTCGAGACCGACCTGTTCGCCGGGCTCCGGGCGGGAGAGGGGGTGGGGTGAGGGTCAGGGTGTGGGTCCTGGGCGCCCCGGCCGGTTCCGTGGGGGCCGGTGCCGTACCAAACGGTGCCCTGTCGGCCGGTGTCGTGCCAACCGGTGCCGGGTCGGCCGGTGCCCGTTCAGCACTGGCCGTCGGCGAGCACGAAGTAGCCGGGACCGGTCTGCTTCAGGGTGTGGATGACGAAGGTGTTCCACAGCCCCATGCTCTGGCCGGAGCCGAGCGCGTACGTCAGACCGCCGCTCTGGGTGGCGCGGCCGGCTCGGACGTGGTCGTAGTTGCCGGCGGTGAAGCACTGGGGAGCGCCACCGGGGGTGGTCACCGTGACCGTCCCCGACCGGCTGCCCAGTGCGCCGGTCGCGTCGACCGCCGCCACGGCGTAGCCGTAGGTCGTTCCGGCGGCGAGGCCGGTGTCGGTGAACGAGGGGCCGGTGGTGCTGCCGACCTGGCTGCCGTCGCGGTAGATCCGGTACGAGGCGGCGTCGTTGACGGCCTGCCAGCCGAGGGTCACCGAGCCGGCCCCGGCCGGGGCCGCGGTCAGCCCGACCGGGGCGGGCAGGCCGGGCGAGGTGGGGCCGGTGCCGCCGTCCAGGCCCCAGAACCGCGCGGTGTAGTAGCCGGAGCAGATCGTGTCCAGGAAGTAGGCGCCGGTCGCCCCGCACTGGTCGGCTCCGGTGCCCGGGTGGACGGCCAGTCCGTGGCCCATCCCGCTGATCGTGAACAGTGCCACGGCGGGGCGCCCGGCCGCGTCGGCGTAGAGCTCCTCGCTGGTGCCGCCGGGGAGGTTGCGGGTGCTGGTCGGCCGAGGGGCGATGCCCTGGACGTCGGTCCACTGGTCGCGCAGCTCGGTCGCGTTCACCGGCCTGACCACGGTGTCGGCGCTGCCCTGCCAGATCGCCACCCGGGGCCACGGCCCGGTGTGGCCCGGGTGCGCGGCCCGGACCTTGTCGCCCCACTGCGCCGGGGTGAGCCCCTGGTCGGTGTTCTGGCACCCGGAGGCGGCGCTCGGGGTGGTGGCGCAGTGAGCGGGCAGGCCGGAGTCGATCGCCCCGCCGGCGAAGACGTCCGGGTAGTCGGCCAGCAGGTCGGCGGCCATCCCGCCGCCGACCGAGAGCCCGGTGACGAACACCCGGTGGGCGTCCGAGCCGTACAGGGCCTCGGCTGTGGTGACCATCTCGACCACCGACTCCGCCTCGCCGACGCCCCGGGCGTCCTTGCTCGCGTCGAACCAGTTGAAGCAGGAGAGGCTGTTGTTGGTGCTGCCGGTCTGCGGGAACACGACCGCGAAGCCGTACTGGTCGGCGAACTCGGTCCAGCCGGAGTCGCGGTAGTAGTCGGTGGCGCTCTGCAGGCAGCCGTGCAGGGCGACCACCAGGGGTGCGCCGGGGGGCAGTCCGGCGGGGGTGTAGCTGTACATGGCGAGGTTGCCCGGGTTGGCGCCGAAGCCGGTGACCTGCCGGAAGGTCCCGCCCGCGGGGTCGGCGGCGGGGGTGGCCGCGGACACGGGCGTGGCAGCGGCGGACATGGGAGTGGCAGCGGCGGTGACGGGCGCGGTGCCGACGGTGAGGGCGAGGGTCGTCAACAGCGCGGCGGCGGCGGGGCGCAGAGGCACGGGGACTCCTGGGTGGGGGAGGAGTGGGGGCCGGTCACGTGCAGCGTGGCGCGCCCCGTACCCCGGGGCCATGTGGTGGTCAGCCGGGGTCCGCCACCCCCGCATGGCGCGGGCCGCCATGCCTCGTCGAAGTGCCCGGGGGTATTCCCGGCGCGGGCCGTACCGCCCTGCGGCAGAGGGGACTTGAGGCAGGGGTTCGAACCGGGCAGGTTGATCCCATGACGACTGATGAGATCGACTCCAACGAGCAGCGGCGCCCGGTCGGCCACGAGCAGCGCACCCGCACCCACACCTGGACGGCCGGTCCGCCGATCGCCGAGTACTCCCACCTGACCGGAGAGGAGATCCTGCTGGAGTGGATCGCCGGGCGGATTCCGGAGCCCTCGATCTGCAGCACGATGGGCTTCCACCTGATCGAGGTCAAGCCGGGCACCGCCGTGTTCGAGGGCCACTTCGGCGACCACCTGCACAACCCGATGAACACCGTGCACGGCGGCTATCTGGCCACCCTGCTCGACTCGGCGCTCGGCTGCGCAGTGCTGAGCCGGTTGCCGGCCGGAGTCGGTTACACCACCACGCAGTTGAACGTCCACATGCTGCGTCCCTTGTTCGCCGACTCGGCGCCGGTGCGCTGCGAGGCCGAGGTGCTGCACCTGGGCCGGACGATGGCGACCGCCGAGGCCAGGGTGATCGGCACCGAGAACGGGAAGTTGTACGCCCATGCCACCACCACCTGTGCGATCCTGACGCCCCGTCCGGCGGTCTGACGGAATCTGAGCGGCTCTGACGGGAATGGAGCGGGGAGCGCCCCGGGCCCCGGGCCCCGGCCGCCTCGGCGACCGGGGCCCGAACTCGCCGAACTCGCCGAACTCGCCGAACCGACCGGCCCGGTCCGGTCCGGCCACTCAGAGTGCGGCGAGCACCCCGCAGAGGGCGAGCAGGCCGCAGATGCCGAAGTTGACCAGCTTGTGCGAGAGGAACACCGCGGCGAACTCGCGGATGGTCGCGCTCGGCCAGTAGTACCTGGCGGTGGGCGAGCCGAGGACGTGGCCGTTCACGCCGGTCTGGCGGGCGAGGAGCGCAGCCCGGAAGGCGTGGAAGTTGTTGGTGACCACCACGCAGCGGTAGTCGGGCTTGGCCCGCTCCATGATGGCCTTGCTGAAGAGCAGGTTCTCCTCGGTGGTGCGCGAGCGGTCCTCCCGCTCGATGTGCTCGGCCGGGAAGCCGGCGTCGACCAGGTAGTCGGCCATCGCGTGGGCCTCCGGCAGCTTCTCGTCCGGCCCCTGGCCGCCCGAGGTGATCAGGACCGGCGGGTTGCCGCGGGCGGCCTGCTTCTCGTACGCCTCGCGGCCCCGGTTCAGCCGGCTGGCCAGCAGCGGCGGGACGCGCTCGCCGCCGATCAGTCCGGAGCCGAGCACGACCACGAAGTCCACGTTCCGGCGCGGCCGGTGACGGCTGTACAGGAAGGCGTAGCCGACGAAGCAGACGAACAGGAAGGACACGTAGAGGACCACCAGGACGGCGGCGCCGGCCAGGATGGCCAACGACCGGGAGCCGGTGGCGACGGCGGCGCCGAGCAGGACGATGACGGCGATGATGCCCAGTCCGGCGAGCAGCGACAGCAGGTTGGCCGGCCGTCTCCCCTCCTTGCGGATCATGGTCATCCCGTTGGAGATCAGGAACCAGACCAGGGCCACCGTGCCGACGGCCGGCAGCAGGATGATCGCCGCCGCGACGACCTCCACCACCACCGTCGGTGCCTTGCGCAGTTCGGCGAGCAGGGCGAGGGAGAGGAGCGAGACGGCGATGCCCAGGAGGACGGCGTTGCTGAACCGGCGGCGGTCACGGAGTACCCCGATCCCGAACAGCAGGAAGGACAGGGCGGCTGGGGCATAGGCGATCATGCGTCGTATCGTAGGGGTTCCCAGGAATGGCCCACTTGTACGAACGGTCCCGCCGCCCGGGGCGATCCCACCGGCCCCCGGGTGCTCAGGCGAAGCGCTCGATGGCAGCCAGGACGGCGTCCCGCATCCGGGGGCTGCCGGTGTGTCCGGCCTCGTCGATGACGGTCAGTCGGGCGTCCGGCCAGGCCTCGGCCAGTTGCCAGGCGGTGTGGAGCGGCCCGCCGAGGTCCAGTCGGCCGTGGATCAGTTCCCCCGGGATGCCGGCCAGCCGCCCGGCGTCGCGCAGCAGTTGGCCGTCCTCCAGGAAGGCGCCGTGCGAGAAGTAGTGCGCGGTGATCCGGGTGAAGGCCATCAGGGCGTCGGAGGGGCGGTCGGAGTACGCGTTCGGCTTGCCCAGCGTCTCGTGCGAGATGACCGCGTCCTCCCAGGTGGCCCAGGCGCTGGCGGCGGCCCGACGGACGTCCTCGTCCGGGCTGTTGAGCAGCCGGCTGTAGGCGGCGACCAGGTCGCCGTCCCGGTCGGCGGGCGGCAGGAAGTCCCGGAACTCCGCCCAGGGGCCCGGCAGGAAGCGGCCGACGCCCCGGTAGAGCCAGTCGGTCTCCTCGGGGCGGGTCATGGTGACGCCGCAGAGCACGATCGCGGAGACCCGCTCGGGGTGGGCCTGGGCGTACGCGAGGATCAGCGTGGAGCCCCACGAGCCGCCGTGGAGAAGCCACTTGTCGATGCCGAGGTGTTCGCGCAGCCGCTCCATGTCGGCGATCAGGTGTGCGGTGGTGTTGTGCTCCAGCCCGGTGGAGGCGTCCGCGGCGTGCGGCCGGCTCCGACCGCAGCCGCGCTGGTCGAACTGGACGACGTGGTAGCGCTTCGGGTCGAAGTACCGCCGGGTGCCCGGGCCGTGGCCGGATCCCGGCCCGCCGTGCACTACCGCGGCCGGTGTGCCGGCCGGGTTGCCGGAGGCGTTCCAGTACAGTTCCTGCCCGTCACCGACGTCCAACCAGCCCTGCGCGTACGGCTCGTAGAGGGGGTACAGCGCGCTCATCGGTGGCTCCTCCGAGGTCGTCCCGGCCGGTCCCGGCGAGCCTAGTCCGTTGACGGCGGATCGCGCAGGCAGGGGTTGCCGGCGGTCCGTCCGAGGGCGGGACCGTGATGCCTCGGGTCACCCGGGGCCGTGAGGCCCCGGGACGGATCGGCACACGGCTCCGGTGTTCGTCCGTGCCGCGCCGTGCCCTGAGGGCGCGTCCGCCGTGCTGGGTCGCGTCCGCCGCGGGCAGTTCCGCAGTCGGTCGGGTCGACTGCCGTTGCCGGATCGGCGTGCGGTGACGAGGTGCGGTGCCGACCGCGGGCGCAGGTACCTCCGTCAATAGTTGTAGTCAGTGCTGTCGCCGGTGGAAGCGGCGGCGATGATGATGATCACCCAGAAGAGCAGGCCGATGACGATGAAGCACAGGTCGAGGACGAGCGCGGTCGTCGACGCGCTCTTCGCCCCGGCCGGGGCCCCGTCGAGCCACCGACTGGTGACCTGGGCGGAGAAGTACATCCCCAGCGCGCCGATGGGGAAGAACAGCACGAGCGCGATGATCGACAAGGCCCAGTAGGTTCTGGGCCGGGTGTCCGGTGGTGGCACCGGCCTCTGCCCCGGTTGCTGGAAGTGCTCCGTCGGGTGCGGGGGTTGCTCGGTCGGGAACGACTGGGCGGTGCGCCGCTCGTCGGCCGACGGCGGCGGGTGCCGGTGCCCCCGGGGAGGGCTCGGAGGTGCACGACCGTCGCCTGGTGGAGGTCCTGGCATAGCCATGATCGCTTCTCCCTTCGGTGTCTCAGAAGTCCGGGTCTTCGACGATCTCGCCGTGGTCGGCGGCGTAGTCGGTCCACTCCGCGGAGAACCAGCGGAGCTCGTGACGGCCCGACGGGTCCGGGTACCAGCCGGCCGGCGGGGCGGGCTCGGAGCGGTCCGACGCCGGCGGGAAGTCGGCCGTCTGCTGCGTCGCCCGGGGTTCCGGCTCCTCGTCCCGCGCGATGCGGAGCACCGAGTCCAACTCCTGCCACGCGTCGGCGTAGAGGTCGCGGCGCTCCCACAGCTCCTGCAGCAGGGTGATCGCGGCCTTCCGTCCGCGTCGGTCCTTCAGTTCGAGCCGTAGCTTGGTGATCAGGTGGAGCTGCTCGTCCTGCGTCATCGTTTCCGCCCGCACGCGGTCGGCCAGGTCGCCCAGGTAGCTGAGCGGCACGTCCGGCAGGGCGGGCATCGGATCGGGCAGCGAGGGTGCGGGAGCGAGGCCCGCCAGGGTGTTCGCGAGGTTGATCCCGGTCATGGGGCCCGCGTTGGTGAGGTCGACGATCTGCAGGACGGCGAGTTCCTTCGGCAACAAGGTGTAGAGCACGGTCTCGACCATGACGGCGACGACCGGCTTGCCCAGATCCTTGGCGTACTGGCGTTCCAGCCTGGCGGGCACCGACTTCGTGAGTGACGGCGACACGGCGACGACCACCGCGTCGCAGTCCCGGATCTCGGAGAGGATCCGGTCCCACCACTCCTTGCCGCCCTCGGATTCGAGCTCGTTGTCGAACCATGGATCGTGATGCATCGCGCGGAGGAGCTTCACCAACAGCTGTACCGCGTCGCTGTCGGCTCGCGCGTACGAGATGAAGAGGCGGCGTCCGCTGTGCGGCGCCCCCGGAGCTGTGGTTGACATGAGTCCCACCCAGCTGTATGCATACGATCTCTCCTTTCAGGCTAGCTTTTATTCCCGCGGACGGGCACCAGGTGGTGCAGATACGTCCGGGGTTTGCTGGTGCGGGAGCGAGCGCGGTCGGAGATCCTGAAGGTGGGAGTGGAAGCACCGGAAACCAGCTGTTCTCCGAGGTGACCGTGCATGACCTTCGACCCCGACCACGGGGCGGCCCCCGGCCTACCGGCAGATGACGTCCCACCGCCTGAGGACCGGCCAGCAGGCGGACCCGTGTCCCGGGGGCCGGTGGCACGGTCGGCGGCCGTGCGCGGTGCCGCGACGCACCCGCCGGCCGGGAGCGGCCCCCGGCAGCACGGGCACGGCATCGGCTGCCAGGGGCTCGGAACCACCACCACCGGTGTCGACCCCGATCACCCCGAGCCGCCGTTTCCGGCACCGCCCGACGGTCAACCAGTGGTCGTCGTCAGCGGCGGAGTCGAGGACCCGGAGGCGACGCCGCCGGGACGGACCGGCGAGACGGTGGGCGCCGCGGTCTCCCTGGCCGCGGAGCTGACCGGCGCCGTCGTGGTGGACCACGCCACCGGTGTGGTGGCCGCTGCGGCACTGCGCGCCAGTCGCGCCCGGGGAGCGGAGGGCCCGCGTACTGTTCTGGGCGCTCCGCCCGGCCGGGCGGAGCGCCCTGCGCCCCCCGGAGGCGCTGGCGAGAAGCAGGGACGGGAACGGTCACGTGCTGTCACCATCAGCGTGGTCGCCTGGGGGACGGACGCCACCTGGAAACCGGCGGTGGCCGCCGTCTTGGCCGGAGGGGGACCGGTGGCGGTGGTGCTGGTGGGCGGCGGCCCGGGAGCCCGGGCCGAGGTGCTGGCGGCGGTGCGCCGCGGGCTGCCGGTCTTCGTCGTCGGGTGGTCAGGCGGGCTGGCCCGGGAGCTCGGCGAGCAGTGGCGGCAGCTCCACCGGTCGAAGCACCCCGCCGTGTTCCGCCGACGGCACCGGGGCGGTGCGTCGCTCGCGGTGACCGACCACGACGCCGAGGTGGGCGAGATCATCCGCGAGGGCGACCTCCGGCTGCTCACCGCCGACGAACCCCGTGCGCTCGCCCGGCGGATCAGCTGGGACCTGCAGGACGAGCCCGTCCTGAAAGCGGCCTGGCGGACCTTCGCCACGTACGACCGCCTCGCCAGCCGCCTGCGCCGGGCCTTCCAGCGGTTCCAGGCCCTGATCCTCGCGCTCGGCGTCTTCGCGACCCTGCTCGCGCTGATCGACGCCGAGATCGGCGGCAGGACGCTGCACTGGGTGGTCGTCGTGGCACCCGTCATCGTTTCGGTGCTCATCGCATGGACCAGCCGTCGCGCCAGCGGACAGCGGTGGATCGCCCTCCGCTCCGCGGCCGAGGACGTGAAGGCGGAGATCTACCGCCACCGGGCCCTCAAGTGCGCGTACGCGTCGGAACGCGGCAAGGGGCACGCGACGCTCCAGCGACGCAGGCAGCTGCTGGAGAGCCTCGGCGCGATCGAGAGCCGCCTGGTCAGAACGGAGGCCGGTACGGCTCCCCTCTCCCCGTACGACGGGCCGATGCCACCCGAGCTCTTCGGCGCGGGCAGCACCGACGACGGCCTGAGCCCGCTGACGGCCGAGCGCTACGTCGAGATCCGGGTGGGGGACCAGATCACCTACTACTACCAGCGACTGCGCCAGCTGGACCGGCTGCGGACCGGCCTGCAGGCGCTGGCGATCACCGCGGGCGGCGCGGGAACGCTTCTCGCCGCCATCGGGATCGACCCGTGGATCGGGTTCACCGGTGGCTTGTCGACCGCCGCGCTGGCCGGCCTCGGATACCTGCAGGCGGACAGCACGATCATCGCCTACAACCGGGCCGTCGGTGACCTGGAAGTGCTGCGGGACGCGTGGGAGGCGCGCCGGCCCCATGAGCAGCGCGGGGCGAACCCGGTCGTCGAGCTGGTCAGGAGGACGGAGACGGTCCTGGCCCGCGAACGATCCGGATGGGTCCACCAGATGAACGAGGCATTGCAGGAGCTGCGGGAGAGGCAGGAGGCCGAACGGGCCGTCGAGCCCGGACGGCGCGGGAAGCCGGGGGAGCGGCCGTGACCCCGCGTCCCTCCGATCTGCCGGAGCCCGCCGACCGGACGGGGCGCCTGCCGCTGACGCTGCGCGTGGGAGTGACCGGCCATCGCAGCCTCGACGATCCGTCCGCCCTGACACCGGTGATCCACGAGGCCGTCCGAGGGCTCGCCCAACGCCTCCTCGGCGGCTCCCGGCCGCCCCCACTGGTCGTTCTCTCCGCACTGGCGGAGGGCGCCGATCGATTGGTGGTCAGGGAGCTGCTGACCGAGCCGGGAGCGCGCTTCGAGGCGGTCCTGCCGCTGCCTCCCGAGGACTACCTGACCGATTTCGCCGGTGCCGCGTCGAAGGCCGAGTTCTCCGACCTGCTCTCCCGGTCCGCCGCCACCTGGCAGGCTCCCCCGAGCAGGACGAGGGAGGAGGCCTACGAGCGGGCCGGCCGCCACATCGTGGACCGGTCCGACGTGCTGGTCGCCCTCTGGGACGGCCGACCGGCACGGGGCCGGGGCGGCACCGCGACCGTCGTCGACTACGCCAAGGAACGCGGCGTGCCGCTGGCGTGGGTCCGCACGACGGGTGGTGCCGAGCTGGAATTCCTGCTGGACGAGGAGCGCGCCCGCGACACGCGACGCGCCGCGGACGAGTTCCGCCGCTACAACGCCGCGGCCCTGCGTGACCTCCCGGTCCGGCTGGGGGACGAACGGGACCGGCTCGAGCCCGAGCACACCGGGCGGTCCGACGCCGTCGCGCGGGCCCACGAGGTCGCGGCCGCCTGGATCCTCCCGTACTTCGTCCGGGCCGACGCCCTGGCATGCCGCCTGCACCGGCGGTTCCGGATGGCGGGGGCGGCGATCTTCCTCATGGCGGCCGCGTCCGTCGTCGCGATCGCGGTCCAGGTGACCTTCCTGCCCAAGCGGGAGTGGATCACCGCCGTCGAGGTCGCGCTGCTGGGCGTGCTGCTCGTGGTTCCCGTGGTGAGCCGCCGGAAGCGGGTGCTCGACCGTTGGATCTCCTACCGGTTCCTGGCCGAGCGGCTGCGGTCCGCCTATTTCCTCGCCGTCGCCGGAACCGGTGACCGCGGGCAGCGGCCCCGTAGCGGCAGCCGGCTCTTCGATCCCTCGGAGGCATGGGTCAGAAGGGCCCTTCGGGAGGTCACCGCCCACCGCCCCGCGATCCCGATGTCCTCGTCCGACGTCCCGTTCCTGCGCGACTACCTCAGCCGACACTGGATCGGGGCGCAGATCAGCTACCACCGGAAGGCAGCCGACCGGCAGGGCGCCTGGGAGATCAGGCTCTACCTGGCGACCAGCGTCATCTTCGGGATCACGTTGATCGCGGCCGTGCTGCACATGGTCGGCACCGGCGAGGAGACGGACCGGCCCTCCGACTGGGGGCTCCTCCTCGTCGTCCTGTCGATCGGCATGCCGACCATCGGCGCGGCCGTGCACGGGATCCGGACCCAGGCCCAGTTCCGGCAGCACTGTCAGCGCTATCGACGCATGGCCCAGCTACTGGAGGACCTCGAATCGAAGATGGTGCGGGCACAGACCCTGGAACGCGTCCGCGAGGTCGCGGTCGAGACCGAGCGCGTCATGCGGGAGGAGACCAGTGCCTGGTTCGGCGTCATGCGCTTCCACGACATCGAGCTGATCTCGTGACGTGCGCGAGCCGCCGGGGCGCGATCCGCTGGGACCTGCCTGACCGGGCCCGCGCCATCCGTCCTGACCGACCCTGACCGCCCCTGACCGACCCTCACTGGCCGTGACCGGCAGACCCTCACCGGCCGTGACCGGCCGCCGTGGGGCGGCCGGTCAGCGGATCCCTTCGACCGCCGCCTGGGCCGCGCGGGCCAGCTCGCGCCGGGCGCCCGCCCGGGTGGCCTGCGGGGCGGGAGGGGGGATCGGCGGGAGGAAGGTCACCTCGGCGACCAGCCCGCGCGCCGCGACCACCCGGGCGAGCGAGGTGAGCAGCCCGTCGTCCCCGACGAACGCGGGGACGCTGGTCGGCCGCCCGTCGGCCAGCCGGTAGCGGATCGTCACCGGCTGGACGAAGGCGCCCGCCTCGACCGCGGCCTGGAACAGCGCGGGCCGGAACCTGCCGCTCTCCCGCCCGCACCAGGTCGAGCCCTCCGGGAAGACGATCACCGGGTGCCCGGAGCGCAGCACCCCGGCCACCGCCGCGACGGTGTCCGGCAGCGTCCGCAGCCGGTCGCGGTCCAGGAAGACGGTGCCGCCCCAGGCGACCAGCGGGCCGAGCACCGGCCACCGCCGGACCTCGGACTTGGCCAGCGACCGGCCCGGCCGGCCGGCCGCGAGCAGCGGGATGTCCAGCCAGGACACGTGGTTGGCGACCACCAGCACCCCGCCGGCGCCCGGGCCGCGGCCCGGCCCGGTGAGCTGGACGGTCACCCCGAGGGCGCGCAGCACGACGCGCGCCCAGAGCCGGGTCAGCCGCTCCCGGCCGCCGTACGGGAGCAGCCTGCCCGGCAGGCTGAGCACGACGCCGGCCAGGACCGCCAGCAGGCAGGCCGTCAGCCGCAGGACGCGCCGGGGGTGGGACACCTCCGGCGCCGCGTCGGCCAGGCAGGTCTCCGGCCGGCAGGTCGCCGTGGGCAGCCAGACGCTCATGACGTGGTGCCCAGCGCGGGCAGTCCGGAGAGGAAGTGCCGCAGGTAGCGCGGGTCGGTGCGCTCCAGCGAGAGCAGCACGTACAGGTCGGCGCAGTGGAAGTCCGGGTCGTACGCGGGCTCGCCGCAGACCCAGGCGCCGAGCCGCAGGTAGCCGCGGAGCAGGGGCGGCAGGGCGCCGCGCTCGGCGCGCGGCACGCCGGCGGCGTCCCAGCGGCGGTGCGGGGAGACCCGGTACTCCGCGGGGGCCAGGTGCCTGGTGCTGACGGTGTCCCAGACCCGGGCCGCGGTGGCGCCGCCGTCCTCCAGGCCGATCGAGCAGCAGCCGCCGACCCAGGTGTTGCCGGTGTCGGCGAGGTAGCGGGCGATGCCGCCCCACATCAGGTTGATGACGGCGCCGTTGCCGCGGTGGTCCGGGCGGATGCACGAGCGTCCCAGCTCGACCAGGCCGGGACGGACCGGCGCCAGGGCGGACAGGTCGAACTCGCCCTCGGAGTAGAGGCGTCCGGCCCGGCGGGCCGCCTCGGGGCGCAGCAGCCGGTAGGTGCCGACGACGGTTCCGTGCTCGCCCTCGCGGACCAGCAGGTGGTCGCAGTACTCGTCGAACGGGTCGATGTCGAGGCCGGCGACCGGGCTGTGCAGGAGGGCGCCGAGCTCGGCGGCGAACACCTGGTGGCGCAGCTGCTGGGCGGCGCGCACGTCGTCCTCGTCGCGGGCGAGGGAGACGGTGTACGCGGGCGCCGGGGTGGGGGCCGCGGTCGGCGCGGGCCGGTGGCGCGGGGCGGGGACCGCCGGGGCGTCGTGGGCGGGGGCGACTGCGGACGGAGCGTACGTGGGGACGGTGCTCATGGCGGACCCTCCAGGGCAGCACGATCGGCGGTGCCGTGGATCGCCAGGGCACCGTCCCGGTCCGCTGGTGGTCGGGCATGGACGCGAACCGGTCCCGGTATGTCTCTCCGAATCGGTTGGCATTCACGTTGCGGCCCGGCGGATCGCAGATGTGCACCTGTTGAATGGGACCACCCGTGGCCTCCCGGTCACCTGCCCGGCACCCGGCGCTCTTCCGCGCGGGGTGGACAACGGGGGTGCACAGCTGCACCGTGCGCCCCCGCTGTCCCGCCCGGCCGACTCACCCGGCCCGGTCGGCTCACCCGGCCCGGCCGGTTCACATGGCCTGCCAGCCCTCCGGGTCCACGCCGCCCGGGACGGTGTCGGCCGGTCCGTAGGGCTCGCGGGTGTAGACGAAGGAGCCGATGTCGAGGTGGCTGACCGAGCCGTCGGCGCCCCGGACCACCCGCAGGGTCTCGCCCGCGTAGTAGTTGTCCAGGCCGGTCCAGGTGCCGTCCGGCTCGGGCCGGAAGCGCGAGCCCCGGGTGCCGCCGCCGAGCTGGGTGAGCTCCAGGACGCGCCCGGCCCGCAGTCGCAGGACGTTCGGGGCGGCACCCCAGTACCAGGGGCCGGTGAGCTCCAGCAGCTCCTGGTCGACCTCGGGCAGCGGGCGCCAGGGCTCGGGCAGCCGCGGCTCGTGCTCGGCGGTGAGCGCGATCAACCGCGCGGTCAGCAGCGAGGTGCCGACGCCGCTGGTGGCGTTGGCGAGGGCGTACGCGGCCAGGCCGTCGGCCTCGCTGACCCACAGTCCGGCCGTGAAGCCGGGCATCGAGCCGGTGTGCCCGTACAGCAACCGGCCCTCGTGGCGGAGCAGCTGCAGCCCGAGGCCGAAGGCGGTGGTCCACCCGTCGTCGAGCGGGGCGGCGACCGGGCGGCGCATCTCGGCGAGGGTGTCGGCGGCGAGCACCTTGTCGTCGCCCGCGCCGAGGAAGGCCGCCCAGCGGGCCAGGTCGGCGCCGGTGGACCAGAGTTGGCCGGCCGGGCCCATCAGGCCGGTGTCGGTGAGCGGTTCGGGCCGCATCACGTCGGCCCACGGGTGGACGGCGAAGCCCCCGGCGTGCGGGTGCTCGGGCAGCAGCGTGGTGCGGTCCATGCCGAGCGGGGCCAGCACCTCGCGGCGCAGTACCTCGCCCCAGGGCTCGCCGCGCACCTTCTCCACCAGGGCGCCGAGCAGCGCGTAGCCGGGGTTGGAGTAGTGCAGGAGGCGGCCGGCCGGGTGCTTGAGCGGGCGTTCGGCCTCCAGCAGGTCGTCGAGGCGGGGCCGCAGCGAGCCCTCGGTCCGCTCCCACCACGGGCCGGGGGTCTCGGCGGCGAGTCCCGAGGAGTGCGAGAGCAGGTGGGCGACGGTCGCGTCGTCGGCCGGGGTGCCGGGCAGGTGGCGGGAGAGCGGGTCGGCGAGGTCGAGCAGGCCCTCGTCACGCAGCCGCAGCACCAGCACGGCGACGAAGGTCTTGGTGATGGAGCCGATCCGGAACTGGACGTCCGGGGTGGGCGCGTGCCCGTCGATCATGCTGCGGGCGCCGCTCCACACCGGCCGTCCGTCCCGCACCACCCCGGCGACCACGGCGGGCGCCCGCCCCTCGGCCTGGGCGAGGGCGACCCGGTGCAGCAGGGCGCGGCGGGTGGTGGGGAGCAGCTCGTCCGGCAGACCGGTCATGTGGGCTTCTGAACTCATCGACATGTGGACGGACAGTAGCCCAGCGCGGCGCCGATCCCGAGCGGATTCCGCCGTGCCCCGGGCAGTTCGACCGCCGTGCCCGCCGCGCCCCGGGCGGTGCGACCGTCGCACCCCGACGGGGCCTCAGACCGGCAGCGGCGGCAGTTCCGGGCGCTCCAGCCAGGCCTCGAAGAGCGGGCCGAGCGGCACGGAGGTGTACCGGGAGGCGTGCGCCCGCAGGTCCGCCGTGTCGACCACGCCGTGCCGGTTGAGGCCCGCCCAGTCCCGCAGCATCGCGAAGAACGCGTCGTCGCCCAGCGCCCGGCGCAGCGCGTGCACGACGAGCCCGCCGCGCTGGTACAGCCGGTCGTCGAACATCAGCTTGCGGCCCGGGTCGCCGAGGACGAGGTCCTGCGGCTGGCCGGCGAGCCGGGTGTGGGCGGCGTGCGCGCGGGCGGCCGCGGCCGGGCCGCCGGCGTGCTCGGACCAGAGCCACTCCGCGTACTTGGCGAAGCCCTCGTTCAGCCAGATGTGCCGCCAGTCCGCGATCGTGACGCTGTTGCCGAACCACTGGTGGGCCAGCTCGTGCGCGATCAGCCGCTCGCGCTCCCAGCCGCCGCCGAGGTGGTTGGTGCCGAAGGTGGCGACGCCCTGCGCCTCCACCGGGACGTCCAGCTCCTCGTCCGCGAGGACCACCGCGTACTCGCCGAACGGGTACGGCCCGAAGACCTCGGCGAAGTACGCCGTCATCTCCGGCTGCCGGGCGAAGTCCCGGGCGAAGCCGGTGGCCAGCCGCTCCGGCACGTACCCGGTCTGCGGCACGGCCGGCCGGGCGGCCAGCGGCACCGCCCGGTAGTGGCCGATCGACACCGTCACCAGGTACGTCGGGGTCGGCGCGCTCTGCTCGTACACCCAGGTGGTGCTGGACGCCCGGGTGGTGCGGGTGAGCAGCCGGCCGCCGGCCACCACGGTGAACGGGGACGCCGTGGTCACCGCTATCTGGTACGTCGCCTTGTCGGCGGGCCGGTCGTTGCACGGGAACCAGGACGGCGCGCCGATCGGCTGGCTGGCCACCAGCGCGCCCTCGGTCAGCTCCTCCCAGCCCAGGCCGCCCCACGGGCTGCGCACCGGGCGCGGGTTGCCGGTGTAGTGCACCTCGACGGTGAACGCCGCGCCCGCCGCGAGCGCCTTGGCCGGGCGGACCCGCAGCTTGCCGGCGCGGTGGGTGTAGCGGGCGGCCCGGCCGTCGACCAGCACCCGGCCGATCCGGAACTCGGCCAGGTCGAGCGCGAACTCCGCCAGTGCCGCGTCCGCCACCGCGCTCAGCCGGGCCGAACCGGCCAGCCGGTTGGGCCCGGGCCGGTAGTCCAGCGTCAGCTCGTAGCGGTGCACCCGGTAGCGGTGGTCACCGCTGTTCGGGAAGTACGGGTCCGGGGCGCCGGCGGCCGCGGGGGCGTGCTTGGACTTCACGGGGACGTGCGCTTCCTGCGGGCCGGGACGGGGGGTCGTCGAGGCGGTCATGACGTGGTCTGCCACGCCTCGATGGGGTTGCCCAGCCACCGCGTGTCGGCGGGGACGGACTCGGCGCGCATCACCAGCGAGGCCGGGCCGAGCGTGCTGCGCGCGCCCACCGTGCTGCCGGGCAGCACGATGCCGCCCGGGCCCAGGGTGGCGCCCTCGCGGAGGACCACAGTATCCATCCGCATGATCCGGTCGTGGAAGAGGTGGGTCTGCACCACACAGCCCCGGTTGATGCTGACCCCGTCGCCGAGGGTGACCAGGTCCGCCTCCGGGAGCCAGTAGCTCTCGCACCAGACGCCGCGCCCGACCTTCGCGCCGAGCGACCGCAGCCACAGGTTGAGCACCGGGGTGCCCGGCACGGAGCCGACCAGCCACGGCACCGCCAGCATCTCCACGAAGGTGTCCGCCAGCTCGTTGCGCCACACGAAGCCGCTCCACAGCGGGTGCTCCACCGCCCGGAACCGCCCGACCAGCAGCCACTTCGCCGCCACCGCGACCACGCAGGCCACCGTGCCGGCGCCCAGCAGCACCGGGCCGGAGAGCAGCGCGGCGGCCGGCGGCGAGCCGGCGGCCAGCCAGGACAGCGCCGCCGTCGTCAGCAGGCCCAGCGCCGCCGAGGCCAGCACCGGCACCAGCCGGCCCAGCTCGACCAGCCCGCGCGCCCACAGCAGCCGGGTCGGCGGCTCGTAGGTCAGGCTCTGGTCGGCCCGGTCCGCCGAGCGCGGCAGCCGCATCGGCGGCATGCCCAGGTACGAGCCGCCCTTCTTCGCCTTCGCCGGAGTCGCCGACAGCACGCCCACCAGGCCGCGCTTGGGCACCGAGCGGCCCGGCGCGGTCATCCCCGAGTTGCCGAGGAACGCCCGCTCGCCGACCTTCGCCTCGCCGAGCCGCACCCAGCCGCCGCCCAGCTCGTACGGCGCGATCAGGGTGTCGTCCGCCAGGAACGCGCCGTCGCCCACCGTGGTCAGGCTGGGCAGCGCCAGCACCGTCGACACCTCGGCGCCGCGGCCGATCCGCATCCCGAGCGCCCGCAGCCACAGCGGCGTGACCAGCCCGGCGTACAGCGGGAACAGCACCTCGCGGGCCCGGTCCATCAGCTGGCTGACCGTCCAGGCCTGCCAGCCGACCCGCCCGTGCAGCGGGTGCACGCCGGGTACCAGGCCGATGCTCAGCAGCCGGACCAGCACCAGCAGCTGCGCCGCGTACACCGCGCCGTACGCCAGCGTCGCGGGCAGCAGCCCGAGCAGGGCGCCGCCGAGCGCCGGGCCGAGCGCGTCGCCCTGGTGGACGAAGCGGGAGAGCACGGCGAGCGCGCCGACGGCGGGCAGCACCGGGAGCAGGCCGAGCGCGGCACCGCCGGCGCCGTACATCGCCGCCCAGCGGGCCCGGCGCGCCGGGCGGTCCTTGGGCCAGGTGCGCTCGGCGCGGCCCAGCTTGACGGCGGGCGCGCCGCCCCAGCGCTGGCCCGTCGGGACCTGCCCGGTGACGCTGGAGCCGGCCACCACCTGGGCGCGCTTGCCGATCCGGGCGCCGGGCAGCAGCGTCGAGCGGGTGCCGACCACGGCGCCGGAGCCGACCTTGACCTGGCCGATCAGCAGCCGGTCGCCGTCCAGCCAGTAGCCGCACAGGTCCACCTCGGCCTCGACCGCGCAGCCGCGGCCCAGCTTCAGCATCCCGGTGACCGGCGGCAGCGAGTGCAGGTCCACGTCGGGTGCGACCTTGCAGCCCAGCGCGCGGGCGTAGCGCACCAGCCAGGAGCCGGACAGCGAGGTCGCGCCGCTCAGCTCGGCGAGCCGCTCGGCCGCCCACAGGCGCAGGTGCACCGAGCCGCCGCGCGGGTGGGTGCCGGGGCGCACACCGCGCAGCAGCAGCCGGGCGCCGCCCGCCGAGACGGCCAGCCGGCCCGCCGGGGAGAACAGCGCCAGCGCGCCCGCGCCGACCCACCACCAGGAGGCGGTGGGCGCCCACGGGTAGTCGCCGAGGTGCGTGAGCAGGTTCCCGGCGGCCAGCAGGGCCACCGTCCAGCGCAGGCCGACCACGGTGAACAGCGGGAGCAGCAGGAGCAGCTGCAGCAGCTTCGCCCTGGTCGGGACCAGGGTGACGGTACGGGCCTCGGCGCTGTCCGCGGCGGTGCGCTCCAGGTGCCGGGCGAGCTTGCGCAGCGTCGGGTTCTGGTAGATGTCGAGGACGGCCGCGCTGGGGTAGCGGGTGCGCAGCAGGGTGGTCAGCCGGGCGGCGGCCAGGCTGCCGCCGCCGATCGCGAAGAAGTCGTCGCGCGGGCCGCTGACGGTGATGCCGAGGATCTCGGCCCACTGCTCGGCCAGCCACGCCTCGGTGCCGTACAGCTGCTCGCTCGGGCCCGCGGCCTCCAGCTCGGGCAGCGGCCACGGCAGGGCGTTGCGGTCCACCTTGCCGGAGGTCCGGGTGGGCAGGGTCTCGACGGTCGCGAGCAGCGGGACGAGGGCGGCGGGCAGCTCGGCGCGCAGCCGCTCGACGGCCTGCTCGCGGTCGAAGCCGTCCTGGACCACCAGGTAGCCGACCAGCAGCTGGTTGCCGCCGCGGGCGGTCCGCACGGCGGCGGCCGCGCCGGCGACGCCGGGCAGCGCCTGCAGCGCCGCGTCGACCTCGCCGAGCTCGATCCGGCGGCCGCCCAGCTTGATCTGCTCGTCGGTGCGGCCGAGGAACAGCAGGCCGGCCGGGTCGGCCTGGACCAGGTCGCCGCTGCGGTAGGCGCGCTCCCAGCCCAGCGAGGGCAGTGGCGCGTACTTCTCGGCGTCCTTCTCCGGGTCGAGGTAGCGGGCCAGGCCGACGCCGCCGATCACCAGCTGACCGGTGCCGCCGGGGGCGACCGGCTCGCCGGCCTCGTCCACCACGGCGAGGTCCCAGCCGTCCAGCGGCAGGCCGATCCGCACCGGGCCCTCGCCGGTCAGCAGCGCGGCGCAGGCGACCACGGTGGCCTCGGTCGGGCCGTAGGTGTTCCACACCTCCCGGCCCTCGGTGACCAGGCGCTGCACCAGCTCGGGCGGGCAGGCCTCGCCGCCGAAGATCAGCAGCCGGACCTCGTTCAGCGCCTCGGCCGGCCACAGCGCGGCCAGGGTCGGGACGGTGGAGACGACGGTGATCTCCTGCTCGCTCAGCCAGGGGCCGAGGTCGGCGCCGCTGCGCACCTGCGAGCGGGGCACCGGCACCAGGCACGCGCCCTGGCGCCAGGCGAGCCACATCTCCTCGCAGGAGGCGTCGAAGGCGACCGACAGCCCGGCCATCACCCGGTCGCCGGGGCCGATCGGCTCCTCCTGCAGGAAGAGCGCGGCCTCGGCGTCCACGAAGGCGGCCGCGTTGCGGTGGGTGACGGCGACGCCCTTGGGCTTGCCGGTGGAGCCGGAGGTGAAGATGATCCAGGCGTCGTCGGCCGGGGTGGGGCGGCGCTCCGGGGAGGGCGCGCGCTCGGTCGTGGTGGCGATGACGCGGTCGGCGCCGAGCACGGCGGCGACGCCGGCCTCGCCGAAGACCAGTTCGGCGCGCTCGTCCGGGTCCTCCGCGTCCACCGGGACGTAGGCGGCCCCGGCGGTGAGCACGGCGAGGATCGAGACGTACAGGTCGTTGGTGCCCGACGGCACGCGCACGCCGACCCGGTCGCCCGGGCCGATCCCGGCGGCGGCCAGGCGGCGGCGCAGCTGCTCGACCTCGGCGGCCAGCGCGCGGTAGCTCAGCACGGCGTGGCCGTCGTCGAGGGCGGGCTCGTCGGGGTGGGCGCGCACGGTGGCGTCCAGGACGTCCACCAGGGTGCGCGGCGCGGCGGCCGGGCGGCCGGGGAACAGGGCGCGCGGCGGTGCGGCGGTCGGGTTCGTCTCGTCCCAGTGGCTCGTGTGGCTCGTGTGGTCCGTGTGGTCCGTGCGGTCCGGGTGGTCCGGGTAGTCCGTGTGGTCGGGACGGTCCGGGTGGTTCGGTTCGTTGGGTCGGCTCGGTTCAGCTGTCATGGCAACCCGTGCGCTCCTCGTCACTCGCCCCGTTCCCAAGGATCGATGCCCGACCCTTGGGGGCGGTGGGGACCACTCGCCGTAACCGGGTGACCCCACTCCGGGGTCGGAGCGGACAACCCGACCGATGGTAGCTCCGTATTTCCGGAGACGCCGGGGTGTCGATCGACCCAACTCGGCCGATTTTCACTGAATCTGATGGACCATCAGTCAATAACTGAGGCTTCAAAACATTGATGTGACGGACGGTCAGGCAAATTGACGGATCGTCAGATCTGATTTTCCATCGTGATCCATGCCACAGCGATCGCTGCTCCCTTCGGGTGGCGGGCCCGGCGTCCCGGTGGCTCCTCGGGTCCGGGCCCGCCACGGTGGCGGGGTGGTCAGCGGAAGAGGTGCAGGTGCTCCTGGAGGAAGGCCTCCAGGGTGCGCGGACTGCGCCCGGTGGCCTGCGTGAACGCGCCGTCGGGCACCTCCCGGCGGGCCACGGCGAGCTGCTGGATCTCCACGACGTGGGCGGCGAGCCAGTCCGGCATCCCCGACCGCTGGACCAGGTGGGCCCGCAGCTCGGCCGGTGGGAGGTCGAGGTAGCGGACCGGGCGGCCGAGCAGCTCGCCGAGCAGTGCGGTGAGCTCCGGGTGGCTGTAGGCCCGCCCGCCGGTCAGCGGATAGCTGCCGCCGGCCAGCTCCGGGCGGGTGAGCACGTCGGCGGCGAGATCGCCGATGTCCCGGACGTCCACGTAGTTGCACCGCGCCCGGCCCAGCGCGCCGTGCACCACCCCGGCGGCCGCGATGCCGGGCGCCAGGAGCAGCAGCTTCTGCATGAACGCGTACGGCCGCAGGACGGTGGTGGTGACGCCGGAGCGGCGCAGGCGCTCCTCGATCAGGTGGTGGCCGCGGGAGACGGCGACGGGGGAGTCCGGCTCGGCGGCGGGTGCGGACACCTTCACGATGTGCTCCACTCCGCAGTCGAGCGCCGCGTCGACGGCGTTCAGCTCGTGCCGCACCTGGTCCGGGCCGTTGGCCATGGTGAGGAAGAGCTGCCGCGCGCCGCGGAAGGCCGCGCGGAGCGAGTCCGGGTCGGCGGCGTCGGCCGCGAACGGCTCGGCCCGCGCGAGGGTCGGCCCGTCCGGGTCGGCGGCGAGCCGGGCGGCCAGGCGGGCCGGGTCGCGGCTGAGCGCGCGGCTCGGGGTGCCGAGGGCGGCGAGGCTGCGCAGGGTGGCGCCGCCGGTGGCGCCGGCGGCGCCCATGATGACGATCACGATGTCTGCCTTTCGGGCTGGGGTGCGGTGGGGGTGGTGGTGTGGGTGTGGGTGTGGCTGTCGGGGCGGTGCTGCGGCGCTGGGGTGCGGCGACTGCCCCGCCAGCGCCAGGTGGTGATGGTGGCGGCGATGGCGGAGGAGGCCGGAAGGTCGATCGGCAGCCGGTCCGGCCAGGCACGGCCGGCGAGGCCGGGGACGTGCGGGAGCCAGTGCGCGGCGCCCAGGCCGACGGCGAGGCCGCACCCGGCGGCGAGCAGCCCGAGCGTGGCGGCCGCGAGGACGCGCGGGGTCCGGGGCGGCCTGCTGCGGACCGGTCGGCGGCGCAGGACGGAGCCGAGTGCGGCGGCCACCAGGGCGGAGGTGCCGCCGATGGTGGTGAGCGCGGCGATCACCAGCTGCCGCTGCCCGGTGGCGGCACCGCCGAGGCCGGCCGTCACGGCGGGCATCAGGTAGGCGACCAGGACCTCGCGCCACAGGACGAAGCGCGGGGGAGCGCCGGGGGCTTTCTTGCTCATGGGATTGTCCTCTCGTCGGTGCTTGATTAGGTGCCTAAGTATTAGTGCTTAGGCACCTAACTATTGGGCCTGAGGGAAGGGCGGGCCGTTCGGCGGCCCGCCCGGGGTCGAGGTCGGTCCGTGGTCAGTCGGCGGTCAGCGCGTCGATGCCCGCGACCACCCTGGCCAGCAGGTCGAGGAAGGTCGCGCGCTCCTCGACGGAGAGTCCGCCGACCAGCGCCTGCATCCGGGCGAAGTGCTCCGGGGCCAGGTCGCGCAGCTTCTCGGCGCCGCGCGCGGTGAGGATCACCACGTTGCCGCGCCCGTCCTCGGTGGACGGGCGGCGTGCCACCAGGCCCTGCCGCTCCAGGCCGTCGACCAGTCCGGTCACCGTCGCCCGGGAGACGCCGAGGCTCGCCGCGAGCTGGGACGGCGACTTCTCGCCGCCGTGGTCCTCCAGGTCGGACAGCAGGCGGTAGCGGCCGGTGGAGAGCCCGAAGCGGCCGAAGTGCACCTCGCCGGCCTGGCCGATCCTCGCCCCCGCCGCCATCAGCCGCGCCGCGACCAGGACCGCCTGCGGATCGGCCTGGGCCGCGAGGCCGTAGCGGGCGATCTGGCGGCGGGCCTGGTCGAGCGTGGGTGCGCCGGGGTCGGGCTCGGAGTGCTGGGTCACGAGAAGTAATATGGCGCCTAATCAGATCCCTCGTCAAGTGCGGCCGGTGCGGCCGGCGCTTCTCGGGGAGTGGGAGTGTTCCGGTGGCGCCCGGGCGGGTCCGCAGGCGAGTGGGTCCTGGGCGGGTCTTCGGCGGGATCTCAGGCGGGTCCTAGGTGGCGCGGGGTGCGATCCGGGGCGGCGTCCAGTCGGCGTGCTTCAGGACGGTGCGGACCATCACTCCGGGCGGGGTCAGCCGGATCGCGGCGTTGCGCAGGCCGACCGCCAGTGGATTGGCGAGCCGCTGGCCCATCCGGCCGGCCCGGCGGGCGTCGCGGGCGACGGTCTGGCTGCGTGGACGGCGGAGCGCGTCGTAGCGGGCGAGGGCCCCCGCGACGGTCGGGCCCTCGGCGAGCGCCGCCGCCAGGGTCACCGCGTCCTCCAGGGCCTGGCAGGCGCCCTGGCCGAGGTGGGGCGTCATGGCGTGCGCGGCGTCGCCGAGCAGCGCGATCCGGCCCGCGACGAAGGAGGGCAGCGGGGTGGCCAGCTCGTTCACGTCGTGGTGCAGCACGGCCTCCGGGCGGGTCGCCGCGAGCAGCGCCGGGATCGGCTGGTGCCAGTGCGCGAAGCGGCGGCGGACCTCCGCCAGCGGGTCGCGGTAGCGGACCCCGGGCGGGGAGTTGAGGACGGCGTGCCACTCGGCCGTCCCGTCCGGAAAGGCGATGTGGCCGAACTCGGCGCCGTGACCCCAGGTGATCTCGAAGTCCGCCGTCAGGCCGTCGACCGGGCGCCCCGTGATCGCCCGCAGCACCGTCGAACCGCTGTAGGTCGGCCCCGGGTGGGCGGGGAAGAGCCGGCGGCGGAGGCGGCTGTTGATCCCGTCGGCCGCGACGACGAGGTCGGCGTCCAGGGTGGTGCCGCCGGCGCTCACCCGCACCCGGGCGGGATGTGTGGTGTCCACGTCGGGCGCTTCCTTCACGTCGGTCACTTCAGTCACTTCGGTCACCTCGGCGCCGATCAGCAGGGAGTCGGCCGGCAGCGCCTCGCGCAGGATCCGGTGCAGCGCCGCGCGCGGGATCCCCACGATCGGCGCGCCCAGCTCCCGCTCCAGCGCCTGCCCGTCCATCACCGCGAGCCGGCGGCCGTCCGGTGTGCGGGTGCCGCCGCTGTACTGGCGGCGCGAGGCGGCCTCGACCGCCTCGCCGACGCCCAGGGCGGCGAGTGCCCGCATCCCGTTGGCGGCCAGCGAGATCCCGGCCCCGGCGTCGTCCAGCACGGCCGCCCGCTCGACCACCGTCACCTCCCACCCCGCCAGCCGGAGCCCGATCCCGGCCGCCAGTCCACCGATCCCGCCCCCGACCACCACCGCGCTGTTGCCGTTCATGCCCGGTCCCTCCCGTGTCGCCGCGCGCTGTCTTCTACAGATGTAGAAGGAGCGTACTACGGGCACTCAGGGGGCGGTGGGCTCAGGGCTGCGGGCTCAGGGTGGTCGGCTCAGGGTGGTGGGCGGCGGGCCGCGGGAAACAGGGGAGCGCCGGACCGGCCGCTTCCGGCAGGATGGCCCGATGAACCTTCATCGTCGGCGCCGGACGTTCCCCTCGCGCCCGGGCGCGAACGCCCTGGTGCGCACCCGGGCCACGGCTCCCGTCGTAGCGGCTGCGGAGGCGTGACGCGTGCTGCCCTACGTGTGGCGGGTCACCAAGTACGACCCCGCGGACCGCGACGAGCGGGGCTCCTACACCGGGTCGGAGGAGCCGGTCAGCGACCACGGGCCGGTCGAGGCCGCCTACCTGGAGGCGGTCGCCGCCTTCGCCGAGGACACCGGTGTGCGGCAGCTGGCCGTCCGCGAACCCCAGGCCGCGCCCGGCCTCGCGCACTTCGGCCTGGAGCCGGCGGTCGAGGGCGGAGGCCTCGCGGGACTCTTCCCGCCCGACCTGACCGGCTTCCACGACGGCGCACTCGTACCGGTGCCGCTCGGCCTGGAACTCGTGCGCGCGATGCTCCGCGACAACGGCGCCTGGTGCCGGCTGGAGGTCGAGGACACCTTCGCGGTGCACGTCGGCTGGGACCAGTACGTCTACGTGGGCAGCGCCGTGCCCTGCGAGGCGGCGGTGGAGCGCACCCGCGACCTGGGGCTCTTCCCCGAGCCGGTGGAGGCGTCCCCGTACGACGTGGAACCGGACGAGCCGGGTGTGCAGCGCCCCGCCGACGACGTCTTCTGGGCCCGGCTGCGCTCGTGCGTGGCGACGGGCGAGGCGGCGCTCCTGGAGGAGATGCACCTCGACAACGCCTCGCGCTGGCACCGGCTCGGCGAGGGTTCCCTCGACGCGGTGCGTGCGCGGCTGACCCCTCGGGCCCGGCTGGCCGTCTGGCCGGACCTCTCCACCGACGTCGGCGCCGTCCTCGCCGGCCTCCCGGACGAGGGCCTGGTCGAGTTCGTCTGGGAGGACCGGGACGGCCGGATCACCAGCGTGGTCGCCGACGAGGAGCAGTTCCCGGCGGCGGCCGCCCGGCTCGCCGGTGCCCGGGCCGCCGCGGTGCTCCCGGCGTACGTGGACGAGCGCACCCCGCTGTTCACGGCCGTGCTGCCCGACGCCGACGGCGCCGTCCGCGCCCGGTGGCGGACCGAACCGACCCCCAGCGACCGGGCCTGGGCCTTCCTGCGGACGCTGCGCCGCGGTCAGACGGTGACCGGCACCGTCACCCGGATCGCCTCCTTCGGGGTCACCTTCGTCGACATCGGCGGCTTCACCGCGATGATCAACATCCCCGAACTGTCCTGGCGCCCCTTCGGCCACCCCGGCGAGGTCGTCGAGGTCGGCCGGCAGGTCACCGCGAAGGTCCTCGACGTCGACCTGGTGCGGGAACGCGTACCGCTCTCGCTCAAGGCCCTGCAGGAGGACCCGATGCCGCGGATCGCCCGGCAGGTCGGCCGGATCGTCACCGGGGAGGTCACCCGGCTGGTGCCGTTCGGCGCCTTCGTCCGCATCGAGGACCGGAAGGACGGCTTCGAAGGGCTGGTGCACACCACCGACCTCGCCGAGCCGCCCGTCGACCGCCCCGAGGACGCCGTCCGGGTCGGCGACCGCCTCGCCGTGGAGATCATCGCCGTCGACCCCACCCACCGCCGGATCACCCTGTCGCACACCCGGGCCACCCGCCACGCCTGACGCCCGGGGCGGGAGCCCGCGCGGCGCCCGCCACCTCGGGTACCACTGCTCCGTGATCCGGCCCACCTGGGCCTCCGCTGAAAGACCGGCGCCCTAGGCGCGATCGCGCCCGATCCGGCGGACGTTCTCCCGTCCGCAGGTCGCGCAGACGATCCATTCGCACTGCCGGCCGTCCCAGGCGAAGGGCTCGCTCGCCCGGTTGCAGTCCTCCCAGCCGCAGAAGACGCAGTCCGCTTCCTCGCCGGTCACGTACCGGAACGGGTGCAGGACCGGACGGCCCTTGAGATCGGGACGCCCCAGGAACCCGCAGCCGGGGCACGTCCACCACTCGTGGGTGCCGCCGTACGCCCCGGCGCGGGTGAACTCCTGCACCAGGTCCCGCGCGCACTGCGGACAGGTCGTGGGCAGCGCGTCGCCCGTATCGTCGCTCCCGGTCGGATCCTTGACCCCCACGTCGCTCCCCTTGCCCCCTCGGCCCGACACGTCTGCGCCCTCAGGCTATTCCGCGTGCGCCGCGACGAGCGCGGCGCCGACGGGATCAGCGCCGCCAGCGGTAGACGGCGTTCCATTCCTCGGTGATCCAGGTGCCGTCGCCGACCGGCATCACGTTGTCGACCTCGGCCATCGGGTACTCGATGCGGCCGTGCAGGGCGCCGGTGGCGGGGTCGGCGAGCCAGTGGCTGTTCTCCCTCCAGCGGTCCCTTCCGAACATGTACACCGCGGCCTCGTCGTACGGGTTGTAGAGCGTCACGATCGCCGTGTCGTCGTCCACGAAGCCGCTCATCGTGGAGAGCTGCGGGTCGTTGTGCACCGAGCAGTCGCCGGTGCCGGGGGCCGGGAAGTCGCCCAGACGGAGTGAGGCGGTGACCTCGTACGTGGGGAGGCTGTGCCAGCTGACGTCCCGTCTCCTGCGGTCGACGGTCATGCAGCGGGAGTTCCGTGAGTCCGTGCCCAGGTAGTCGCGCCCGCTCAGGAGCAGGCTGCCCGGGTCCTGCGGCAAACGCTCGCCCAGGACGATGCCGCCGGACTCCCACCGCGCGTCGTAGTACGTGGATGCCCCCCGCTCGCCGGACACGGTCACCCCGGCGACCTCGTCGTTCTCGTCCCAGAGCAGGCTGACGGACTGCTCGTAGCCACCGCACGGGAGCATGCTCCGCGCCAGCACGGTGCCCTCGGCGTCCAGGGTGACGATCAGGGTGCTGTCCGGCAGCCCGGAGGGCAGCCGCAACCAGATCCGGAGTTCCTGATCGGCACCGCCCGCCCCGGAGTCGCCGGCGGCGGGACGGGACGCGCCGCCGGTCACGGAGAAGTCGAGGGAGCCCCAACGACTCACCTCCCAGGTGCCGTACGGCTGTGTCCACAACCTGGTGCCGTCCGGCGCGACCGCGACGTACTCCGTCTCGGCGCCGAAGACGGCGAACGAGAGGTCGGGAGCGACCCAGTGGCGCGACCACCGGTTGGGCGACGGGGCGGCGAACTCGGCTATCAGCTCCGCCCGTTCCCCCAGCTCGTAGAGGCGCAGCGACTCCGTGCTCCGGACCACCAGCCGGGGAACCGGCTCGGTGGCGTCGAGGTACGTCAGGGCTCCGTCCCGGTCCGGGATCGGATACGTGGCCACCAGTCGGGGTGTGATCGTCATACCCGGAATCCTCTCGCGCCGGGCCGACAACGTGTCCCGGCCCGGCTGCCCAGGGCTGCCCGCCGGCCTGCCGGGTGTCCCCGCCGGTGGGCGGTGGGGCGGGCGGTGCCGGTAGAAAGGGGGGATGCGGCGAGACGAGGAGCAGGGACGACCGGACCGGCGGACGGTGCTGGCGGACGCGGCGATCGGGGTGTTGGCGGACCTCGGGGTGCGCGGGCTGACCCACCGGGCGGTGGACGCGGCGGCCGGACTGCCGACCGGGACCACCTCGGCCTATCTGCGGACCCGGCAGGCGCTGCTGACCGCGCTGGTGCGGCGGCTCGTGGAGTTGGACCAGGGGGAGCTGCAGGCCATGGGGGAGCGGATTCCGGTGCGCTCGGTGGAGGAACTGGTGGACGGGATCCTCGCGTTGACGCGGCACCGGCTGACCGGTGAGGGGCGGCGGCGCTCGCTCGCCCGGTACGCGTGTGCGGTCGAGAGCGTGCGGGATCCCGAGCTGCGGGAGATCCTCGTCCCGCGGGAGAACGCGGGGCGGGCCGCCGTCCGGGCCTTCCTCGTCGAGCGGGGCGTACCGGATCCGGACGGGCGGACCGGCACGCTGCTGGCCTGCATCGACGGTCTGGTCTTCGACCGTCTGGTGGGCGGGGGAGAGCCCGGGGCCGACGAGATCCACGGGCTGGTGGCGGCCGCCCTGCGCGGGGCGGGGGGCGGCTGAGCGGTCTTGGGCCGGCGGCCACGGGCCGGTGGTCACTCGCCGGCCGGCGGTGACCTGGCCGGCCCGCCGAGCCTGAACGCCGTCCACCGGGTGCGCTCCGAGGACCACCTGTCGCAGCCGATCGCGGAATAGCAGAGCCGAGGAACGTCCCGATGTGACGTGCCATCAGGTCAAACAACCGTCAAGTTGGTTTATTCACAGAATATTCCGCGGAATCCGGGAGGGGGCGCGGATGATTTTCCGCCGCCCACGGGTCTTCACACGGAGATCTCCGGCTGACAGTCTGGGGCAGCCCTTTTCAGTACGGAGGAGGTTCCTTGTCCCGCATATCCACGTTGGCCGGAGCGGTCACCTGTGCCCTTGCCCTTGTCACCGGTAGTGCCGTAGCCGCGTCGGCGGCGCCGATCGACCAGGCCCCGAGCCTGGCCGAGGCGAAGGTCGACCCCGTCGGCTGGAAGCCGTGCAACCCCGACCCGAGCAAGCCGGACCCGGGGATCTACGACTGCGCCGTCTACCCCGTGCCGCTGGACTACGACAACCCGTCGGGCGAGAAGATCGGCATCGCCATGATGCGGCGGCGGGCGAGCGACCCGTCCAAGCGGATCGGTTCGCTCTTCCTCAACCCCGGCGGCCCGGGCGGCAGCGGCTACCTGTGGGCGACGACCAGCCGTTTCGGCCCCGAGGTGCAGTCCAAGTTCGACCTGGTCGGCTTCGACCCCCGCGGCGTGGCCCGGAGCAACCCGCTCAAGTGCTTCAAGACCCAGGAAGAGGCCGACGCGGTCAACAACCGCATGGTCGGCGTGCCGGTCACCAAGGCCGAGATCAACGAGACGCTGGACGCGGACGAGGACTACACCGACGCCTGCAGCAAGAACGCCGGCCCGCTGATCGAGCACATGTCGACCATCAACGTGGTGCGCGACCTGGACCGGATGCGCCGCGCCGTCGGTGACTCCCAGCTCACCTTCGCCGGCTTCTCCTACGGCACCCTGATCGGTTCGACGTACGCCAACATGTACCCGAACAAGGTCCGGGCGATCATCATCGACGGCAACGTCGACCCGAACCTGCGCCTGCACAACGGCCTGGAGTACGACCGCCAGCGCGCGGGCGGCTTCGAGCTGGCCCTGGACGAGTTCCTGAAGCGCTGCCAGACCGCCGGCGCCCCGCGCTGCGCCTTCGGCGAGGGCGACACCCGGGCCAAGTTCGACGCGCTCCGCGACCACCTGCGGACCAGCCCGATCACGCTGCCGAACGGCAAGCAGGTGACGCTGAGCAGCTTCACCAGCGAGGTCGCCAGCGCGCTGTACTCGCAGGCCAAGCTGGCCCCGCTGGCCAAGTCGCTGCAGGCCACCTACCAGGTGCTGCAGAAGCCGGCCGCCGCCAACCTGCTGGCCCCGAAGGCGAACGTCGCGGAGGAGGACGCCAACCTCCTCTCGGTGGACGTCCCGCGGGCGCTGCGGGAGGCCCCGGCGGACTCCGAGTACACCGCCGACGACTCCTACATGGGCGTCAACTGCCAGGACAAGCCGTACCCGTCGAACGACCGGGTGTTCGCGAACGTCGCCAAGACCTGGGAGCAGGAGTCGCCGACCTTCGGTCGCTACCAGGCCTTCGACGCGCCCGCCTGCGCCAGCTGGCCGGCCCCGGCCCGGGACGCCGAGCGCTTCACCGGCCCGTGGAACAAGAAGACCTCCAACACCGTGATGGTCATCGGCAACCTCTACGACCCGGCGACCCAGTACAAGTTCGCCCAGCGGATGCAGCAGGAGCTGGGCAACGCCGTGCTGGTCAGCGTCGACTCGATCGAGCACTGCGCCGTTGGCCGCAGCTCGGCGCTGAACGCGCTGGTCACCCGCTACCTGGTGGACGGCACCGCGCCGAAGCCGGGCCAGCTGCTGAAGCCGGACGCGGAGATCTTCCCGGCGGTCTGAGTGCTCTGAGTGCTCTGAGTGCTCTGAGCGCTCGGAGTGGTCCGAGCGGTGCGCGTGATCCGGACGGTCCGACCGTCCGGCCTCCGGGCGGCTGACGCCCGGGACGACGGCTGTGGTGGTCGGCGGTGCTGCCGGCCACCACAGCCGTGTTTTCCGGCCGATGTTCCCGATGCTCCCGAGCGCCCCGGAAATGCGGAAGAAGATCGCCATCGAACCTCTGTGGAAGCGGATTCCGTCGCGTCGTCGGCGACCCTGGCCGGGGCCACTGACAATGCGGTTCGAGGCGAGGCGGGTGACGGTACCGTGAACGGCTGCCGAATACGGCGTACCGCTCGTTCGCGCCGGGCGACGCCGTCCTTCCGATCCCCTCGGAGGAGTCCGGCGGCGATGAGGATCGTCGCCCCCGGCACTGCTCCCTGATGGACCGTCAGTCGGAGCTGAGCGCGTAGCAGGTGAGCCGGCCGCCGCCGGTGTGCGAGGTCGCGGCGTCGTCCTGCTCGTAGTCGCCCGCCATGAAGTGCACGCTGTGCCCGGTCCAGGCGGGCGGGACGGGGGCGGTGACCGGCGGGGCGGCCTGGCAGCCGGGAGCGCCGGCGCAGTCGCCGGCGAAGGTCAGCGAGCCGTTGCCGTTGTCGGCGATGGTGTAGCCGAACGTCGCCCCCAGCCGTACCCCGCTGAGCAGGTGGTACTTGAGGTTCTTCTCGCCCGCCGGGATCGACCCGACCGAGCCCTGCGGTTTGGGCACGGTCTCGAGAGTCACGTCGACGCCGTCGCCCTGGACGGCCAGCATGACGAAGGGCGCGGCCTCGTCGGCTCCTGCTCCGTGCAGCTGGCCGACGGTGATCTTGTGCGAGACGTCCGGCAGTTGGGTGATCGCCAGGCTCTCGGTCAGGTGGTGGCAGGCGGTGCCCGGGGCGAACCTCCGGGGCGCGGACAGCTCCGTGCGGGAGTGCAGCGAGTGGGCGGTGGTGGCGCCGCCCGCGGGGGCCCAGAAGTCCAGTCCGCCGCCCGGCCCCCGGGTGAGGTACGGGTCGGTGAGCCGGGCCGGGGTGAGCTGCTCGGCCACGGACGGGTCTCCGGGCTTGGCGGTGGGCAGCACCAGCGTCCAGGCGCTCAGGTCCACCGGCGTGACCGCCGCCGTGGGCACCGTCGTGGGTACCGCCGTCACGCAGACGCCCGGCGCCGCGGGCGCGGAGGCGGCGGAGGCTTTGTGCTGGTGACCGCCGGAGGAGACACAGCCGCTCAGCAGCAGGGCGCCGGCCATCGCCAGCGCGCGGGTCGCGGTGCTTCGGCTCTCCGCCATGGGGATCCTCGTCTGAGTACTCGTTGAGACCAGGCCAGCCGGAACCATAACCCGAGGGGAGGCGCCGTCCGACGTTGGGCGCCGACCAGCACGCCCGGTTCCGGGTGCGCCGGATGCTCTTCGAAACCCTCGTCCACCGCGTCGACGCCCCGACCGCTCGGCGGCCGGGGTCGCCGTGGCCGGCGACGGGCAGCTGCTGGCGCCGTGGTTCGCCGACTCCGCCTTCCGAGCGGACCGCCGCCAGCGTCGACGCTCTCCTCGACGTCGCTGACCTGCGGAACGGCCGGCCAACGCCGCGCCATCGACCGGAGGCCCCGATCGATGGCGCGGCGTTGGCGCGTTCACCCAGGCTCGGTGCGACAGCGGTTCGGACGCCGGACCGCGGGACCGAGGAGGGGCGGATGGAAGCCGAACCGATGGACAGCCGAACGGTCGCTGCTCCGGGCACGGAGCAGCCGGGCACCGGCGAGTGCGTGTCGCGGCTGTTCGAACAGCGGGTGCGGGCCAACCCCGACGGCGTCGCGGTCAGCGACGCGGCGGGCGCGGTGACCTACGCCCGGCTCAACGCCGACGCCAACCGGCTGGCCGACCTGCTGGTCGAGCGCGGCGCGGCCGCCGAGGCCGTCGTGGCGATCAGCCTGCCGCGCGGCCGCGCACTCGTCACCGCCGTGCTCGCGGTGCTCAAGTCGGGGGCCGGCTACCTGCCGCTCGACCCGGCCCTGCCGGCCCAGCGGCGTGCGGAGCTGCTGGCGGCCGCCGGCGCCCGGCTGCTGATCGGCACCGGCACCGAGGACGGCGTCGAGACCGTCGACCCGGCGGCGCCGGAGCTCGCCGCCCGCCCGGACCAGGACCGGCCGCAGGCCCCCGCCCTCGGGGACCTCGCCTATGTGATCTTCACCTCCGGCTCCACCGGCCGCCCCAAGCCGGTGGCCGTCACGCACGGCTCGCTGGCGCACCACGCGCGGGCGATCCGCGACGCCTTCGGACTCACCCCGGCCGACCGGGTGCTGCAGTTCGCCAACCCCGGCTTCGACGTGCTCGGCGAGGAGCTGTACCCCGCCCTGGTCACCGGCGCGGGCGTCGCCGTCGCACCCGCCCCGGTGCCGCCGCCGGTCGAACTGGAGGAGTTCCTGCGCGAGCAGGCCGTCACCCTCGCCAACCTGCCCACCCCGTATTGGGACCAGTGGGCCCGGGACCTGGACGCCCAGCCGCGTCCGCTGCCCGCCGCGCTGCGCCTGCTGGTGGTCGGCAGTGACACCGCGTACACCCACACGCTCGCCGCCTGGCGCCGGCACGGCACCGTGCCCGTGGTCAATGCGTACGGCCTGACCGAGACCACGATCACCGCCACCCTGCACCACCTCGCCGACCGTCCGCTGCCCGGGACGGACACCCTGCCGATCGGCCGCCCGCTGCCCGGCGTCGAGGCGCACCTGCTGGACGCCGACCTCGCCCCCGTTCCGGCCGGTGAGCCCGGAGAGCTCTACCTCGGCGGCGCCCTGCTGGCCCGCGGCTACCTCGGCCGGCCCGAGCAGACCGCCGAGCGCTTCGTGCCCGACCCATTCGGCGGCCGCCCCGGCGCCCGGCTCTACCGCACCGGCGACCTCGCCCGGTTCGGGGCCGACGGCGAACTGCTCTTCCTGGGCCGCAGCGACGACCAGGTGAAGATCCGCGGCCAGCGGGTGGAGCCGACCGAGGTCAGCGCCGCCCTGCTGACCCACCCGGCCGTCCGCCAGGCGCACGTACGGGCCGTCCGCGACGACGGCGGCGACACCCGGCTGGTGGCCTACGCCGCGCTCGGGTCGCAGCCCGCCACCGTCGCCGAACTGCGCGGGCACCTCGCCGCCCGGCTGCTCCCGGCCATGGTGCCCGCCTCCTACGTGCTGCTGGACGAGCTGCCGCTGACCGCCAACGGCAAGATCGACCAGCGGGCCCTGCCCGTTCCGGCGCCGGCGGACACCTCCGCTCCTCCGGCCGTCGGCGCGCCGGCGGCCGGGCTGGAGGGGCGGATCGCGGCGATCTGGTGCGAGGTGCTGAAGACCGACCGGGTCGGCCTGGACGACAGCTTCTTCGAGATCGGCGGGCATTCGCTGCTGCTCGTCCAGGTGCAGCGCAAGCTCTCCGCCGAGCTGGGCCGACCGGTCAACGGCGTCGAGCTGTTCGCGCACCCGACGGTCCGTACGCTCGCCGCGCACCTGACGGGGCGGGAGGCGGGCGACGGATCGGGGGACGTCCCCGGCGCAGGCCCGGGCGGAGGCCCGGGCGCCGGCTCGGGGTCGGGCTCCGGTGAGCGGGCCGATGCCCGGCGGGCCGCCGGCACCCGGCTCCAGCAGCGCCGCGCGGCCCGGCAGACCGCCGGAGGTGCCCGATGACCGCGCCCGCAGCCGTGGACGCCGGGCACGCGCCGGACGCCGTCGAGCAACCCGACCCGGACGGTCCGTACCTGGCCGTGGTCGGCATGGCCGGGCGCTTCCCCGGGGCGCGGACCGTGGCGGAGTACTGGACCAACCTGCTCAAGGGGCAGGAGTCGATCACCCGTTTCCCCGGTGCCGCGCCGGACACCCCCGAGTACACGCCCGCCCTCGGACTCCTCGACGGGGCCGAGGAGTTCGACGCCGCCTTCTTCGGCTACCCGCCCCGCGAGGCACTGATCCTCGACCCCCAGCAGCGGCTCTTCCTGCAGTGTGCCTGGGAGGCCCTGGAAGCGGCGGGCTACGACGCCAAGGCGTGCGAGGGCGCGATCGGCGTCTACGCGGGCAGCAGCCAGACCTCCTACCTCGACACCCTGCTGGCGCACCGGGCGAGCCTCGGGCCGGTCAGCGAGTGGCAGCTGCGGCTGGCCACCGGCATCGACTTCCTGACCTCCCGCGTCGCCCACAAGCTCGGCCTCACCGGGCCCGCGATCACCGTGCAGACGGCCTGCTCCACCTCGCTGGTCGCGATCCACGTCGCCGCGCAGGCCCTGCTGGCGGGGGAGTGCGACCTGGCGCTGGCGGGCGGGGCCTCGGTGAACGTGCCGCTGCGCTTCGGGGAGTACGCCGAGGGCGGGGTCATCTCGCCGGACGGCCACTGCCGGGCCTTCGACGCCCGGGCGCGCGGCACGGTCGGCGCCAACGGTGTCGGCATCGTCGTGCTCAAGCGGCTCGCCGAGGCCCTGGCGGACGGCGACCACATCCACGCCGTGGTCCGCGGCACCGCCGTCAACAACGACGGCCCGGACAAGGTCGGCTTCACCGCCCCCGGGGTCACCGGGCAGTCCGAGGTGATCCGC
The DNA here is from genome assembly GCF_044764985.1 of Kitasatospora sp. NPDC093550. NCBI lineage: Bacteria > Bacillati > Actinomycetota > Actinomycetes > Kitasatosporales > Streptomycetaceae > Kitasatospora > Kitasatospora sp. NPDC093550. The sequence continues at coordinate 213,528 of NZ_JBIWJF010000007.1, read as the reverse complement.
GCCGCGCACCTGGTGGCCGAGGTCGACCCCGCGACCATCGGCTACGTCGAGGCGCACGGCACCGCCACCCCGCTCGGCGACCCGATCGAACTCGGCGCCCTCACCGCCGCGTTCCGCCACGGCACCGACCGGCGCGGCTTCTGCCGGATCGGCTCGGTCAAGACCAACATCGGGCACACCGACGCCGCTGCCGGAGTGGCGGGCTTCATCAAGGCCGTCCTCACCGTCGAGCACGGGCTCATCCCGGCGAGCCTGCACTGGACCGAGCCCAACCCCGAAATCCCGTTCGCCGAAAGCCCGTTCGTGGTCAACGCCGAGCTGTACGACTGGCGGCCGACCGGCCACCCGCGTCGGGCCGGGGTCAGCTCCTTCGGCATCGGCGGCACCAACGCCCACGTGGTGGTCGAACAGCCGCCGACCCGGGCCCGTGCGCAGCAGGCGCCGCGACCGGAGCTGCTGGTGCTCTCCGCCCGGACGGCCCCCGCGCTGGCCGCCTCCGCCGCCCGGCTCGCCGAGCACCTGCAGCACAGCGGCGAACGGCCGCTGGCCGACGCGGCCTGGACGCTGCAGACCGGCCGCCGCGCCTTCGAGCACCGCCGCTTCGCCGTCGCGGGCGACCACCGCGAGGCCGTCGAGCAGCTGCTCGACCCCACCGGCCCGGCGGGCCGGCCCGCGGGCGACCCACAGGTGGCCTTCGTCTTCCCCGGCCAGGGCGGACAGCACATCGGCATGGGTCGGGAGCTGTACGAACAGGAGCCGGTCTTCCGGGCCCGGGTGGACGAGTGCTGCGCGCTGCTCGCCGGAGTGCTCGGACGGGACCTGCGGGACGTGCTCCACCCGGTGGGGGAACAGCAGACGGCCGCCGCCCGGGAGGCCCTGCGGGACATGGGGATCGCCCAACCCGCCGTCTTCGTCGTGGAGTACGCGCTCGCCGAGCTGTGGCAGCACTGGGGGATCCGTCCGACGGCCGTCGCCGGGCACAGCCTCGGCGCGTTCGTGGCCGCCTGTGTGGCCGGCGTCATGACGCTGCCGGAGGCCCTGCTGCTCGTCGCCGAGCGGGGCCGACTGCTGGGCACCCTGCCCGCCGGGGCGATGCTGGCGGTGCCGCTCGCCGAGTCGGCGGTCGACCGGATTCTCTCCGAACTCCCTGACCTCGCAGTCGAGTTGGCGGCCGTCAACGGGCCGGAGCAGTGCGTGCTGTCCGGGCCGGCACCGGCCGTCGGACGACTGCAGGAACGGCTCGGCGCCGACGGCGTGGACGCCCGGCTGCTGCACATCGCGGCCGCCGGCCACTGCGCGGTGGTCGAGCCGATCCTTGCGGAGTTCGCCGAGGCGCTGGCCCGGGTCGAGTTCCGGCCGCCGACCCTGCCCTGGGTCGGTGACACCACCGGCGGCTGGGTGCCCGTCGACCGGGCGCCGACGGTCGCGTACTGGACCGCCCACATGCGCGAGGCCGTCCGCTTCTCCGACACGCTCACCACGCTGCTCGCCGAGCCGACCCGGATCCTGCTCGAAGTCGGCCCCGGACGGACGCTCACCGGTCTGGCCCGGCGCCACCCGGCCCTAGCCGAAGGGCAGTCGGCCGTCCCGAGCCTGCCGCACCCGGCCGACGGCGAGACCGCCCTGCGGACGGCGCTGGCGGCCGCCGGGCGGCTGTGGGCGGCGGGCGCACCGCTCTCCTGGGAGGCCTTGCGGGGCAGTCGGGAACCGTGGCGGACGCCGCTGCCGACCTATCCGTTCAGCCGGGACCGCCACTCGCCGCTGCCCGGCGGGGCTTCGGCTGTTCCGGGCGGCCCCCAGGGTGAGGTCACGGTCGGTGCCGCGGACGGCGGCGGTGCGGAGGTCGCCGAGGCCGCCGACGGTGCCGGGCGGCGGGCGCCGGGCGGGGGGAGCCGCGAGGAGCGGCTGGCCCGGCTGTTCGCCCGGGTCCTCGGACTGGCGGAGGTCGGCCCGCAGGACCACTTCTTCGAGCTGGGAGGCGACTCGCTGATCGCCGTGCAACTCGTCTCGGCCGTCCGCGCCGAGTTCGGGGTGCGGGTGACCGTCAAGGAGCTCTTCGGCGCACCCACCCCCGCCCGCCTGGCCCGGCTGCTGACCGCCGAACAGGCCTGAACCACCGGTCCCCGTGGCCGCCGACGGCGCCGGGCGACAGCACCGCCGACGGCGCCGGCCGGCGGGACCGGGCGACGAAACCGTCGACGAACCGCCGACGAATCCGTCGACCTAAGCGGGCGACGACACCGTCGACGAAACCGCCGACGTAACCGAGCGACGAACACCGAGGAGAAGCATGTTCGAGGACGACGACGACCGCGCGTACCGGGTCGTCCGCAACGCCGAGGAGCAGTACTCGCTCTGGCCGGCCGGCCGGGAGCTCCCGCCCGGCTGGGCCGGCGAGGGCACGACGGGTTCCCGGGCGGAGTGCCTGGCCAGGATCGGCGGGCTCTGGGCCGACCTGCGCCCGCTGAGCGTGCGCGAGCGGGCCGGGCGATGACCGCTGCGGCCTCCGGTGGCGGGGTGGCGCCGGGTCTCTGGCGTCATTCCGGCTTCCGCAAGCTCTGGGGCGCGCAGGCGGTGAGCGTGCTGGGCGCCCAGATCACCGAACTCGCCCTGCCACTGACGGCGGTGACGGTGCTGCACGCGAGCGCCTTCCAGGTCGGCCTGCTGGCGGCCGTGCAGTACCTGCCGTTCCTGGTGATCGGCCTGCCGGCCGGGGCCTGGGTGGACCGCCTGCGCCGACGGCCCGTCATGGTGGTGGCGGACCTGGCGCGCTTCGCGGTCCTGCTGGCCGTACCGCTGGCCGCCTGGTGTGGCGTGCTGCAGCTGTGGTTGCTCTTTCCGGTGGCCGCGCTGATCGGTGTGTCCACCGTCTTCTTCGACCTGGCCGCGCAGTCCTTCCTCCCCGCCCTGATCGGCGAGGAGCGCCTGGTGGAGGGCAATACCAAGCTGCAACTGGCCCAGACCTCGGGCCAGTTGGCCGGGCCGAGCGCGGGCGGCCTGCTGGCCCAGCTGGTCGGTGCACCGGTCGCGGTGGCGGCCAACGCGGTCGGCTACGCCGTCTCCGGGCTGCTGCTGCTCGCCGTACGGGTGGACGAGGAGCAGTCGCGGCGCGGTGCCGGCCCGGGCCTGGTCGCCGAGATCCGGGAGGGGCTCGGGTACGTCTTCCGGCATCCGCTGCTGCGGCCGATCGCGCTGAGCGCCGGGATCGGCAACCTGTTCGGCCTGTTCGGGATGGTCCAGGCCGTGCTGGTGCTCTACTGTGTCCGCGAACTCGACTTCTCTGCCGGCGAGTTGGGTACAGTGCTGGCCGTGGCCAACGCGGGCGTGCTGCTCGGCGCGGCGATCAACGGCCGGGTCGTCCGGCGCTGGGGCGTCGGCTCCGCGCTGCTCGGCGCGACCGTCGCGATGGGCCTGGCCCTCCTGCTGCTGCCGTTGGCCGGGCCCGCCACCGCGCTGCCGCTGCTGGGTGTCGCGATGGCGCTGTCCGGACTCTGCGCCGCCGTGTTCAACGTCAACCAGGTCAGCCTGCGGCAGGCCGTCACCCCCGCCGAGCTGCGCGGGCGGATGACCGCGACGCTGCGGTTCGTGGTCTGGGGGGTGATCCCGCTGGGCACCTTCCTCGGTGGTGCGCTGGCCGGCCCGCTCGGGCTGCGCGGGGTGCTCTGGCTGGCCGGCGCGGGCGCTGTGCTGGCCGGGCTGCCGCTGCTGGCCCCGGCGGTGCGCGCCCTTCGCGAGCTGCCCGTCGCCGCCGCGGCCGTCCCTGCCACGACCAGTGCCGAGACTCCGGCCGCAACTCCCGCCGCCACTCCCACGGACGGCCCGACCAAGGAGGACCAGCATGTCTGACCACCCCGACCCGGCCGCCCCGCGCTGGCTGGTCACCCGCCACCGGCGGCCCGCGGCCGCGATCCGGCTGTACTGCTTCGCGCACAGCGGCGGGGCGGTCGGCGAGTTCGTCCGCTGGGGCGACGAGCTGCCCGAGGTCGAGGTCTGGGGCGTCCAGCTCCCCGGCCGGGGCTCGCGGCTCGACGAGGAGCCGTACACCGCCGTCGAACCGCTGGTCGCCGCCCTGGTCGAACAGGCCTCCTTCGAAGGCCCGTTCGCCTTCTTCGGGCACAGCCTCGGTGCCCTGCTCGCCTACGAGACGGCCCGCGCCCTGCGCGACCGGGGGCTGCCCCAACCCGAGTGCCTGCTGCTCTCCGCCCACCCCGGCCCGCACCTGGCCCGCCGGCTGCCACCGCTGTACCACCTGGGCGACCAGGAGCTGTTCGCCGTGATCCAGGGCGAGTACGGCTCACTCCCCGAGGAGATCACCGAGGACCCGGAGCTGCTGGCCCTCGTGATGGCGCCGCACCGGGCCGACTTCGAGATCGTCGACACCCACCGCCACCGGCCCGGCCCACCGCTCGGCCTGCCGCTGCACGTCTTCGGCGGCAGCGAGGACCGGCTGACGCCCGAGGACCTGGCCGCCTGGGAGCGGCACAGCGACGGCCCGCTGAGCCTGCACCTGCTGCCCGGCGGCCACTTCTACCTGCGCGAGCAGCGCGCCGCCCTGCTCGGCCACCTCCGCCGGGTGCTGCTGACCCCGGCCCTCGACCACACCCCCGACCACCTGTGAAGGCCGCCATGACGCACGCTGCCACGAACGACACCACGACGGACGACGCCACCGCCACCGGCCCCACCGGCCCCACCGGCTTCCTCGCCGAGCTCCAACTCGGGCGGCTGCGCTGGGACCTGATCAGCCCCTTCCCGCGGCAGAGCCCCGCCGACCGGGTCCGGGGCGACGCCGCCGTGGCCGAGCTGACGGCCTTCCTGCGGGCGGCCGTCGACCCGGAGGAGGTGGACCGCAGCGGTGCCCTGCCCGAGGACTTCCACCGGCAGTGCGCCGAGCGAGGCTACTTCCGCCTCCAGGACGCCCCCGAGCAGGGCGGCCTCGGCCTCTCCGCGCAGAACGCCTTCCGGATGATCCAGGCCGCCGCCAGCTGGTCGGTGACGGCCTGCTACGCGATGGCCGTGCACCTCGGCCTCGGCGCCGGCGCCTACCTGCCGGTGCTCGCGGAGGGCGAGTTGAAGGCCGAACTGGTGGGGATCCTCGCCGACGGCGCGATCTCCGGCGACGCCGACACCGAGCCCGCCGGGGCGGTCAACCGCTCCCGCACCACCACCGCGGTGCCCACCGAGGACGGCCGCGGCTACCTGCTCACGGGCGAGAAGGTGTTCATCCAGAACGGCCCGATCGCCCGGCTGCTGCGGGTCTCGGCCACCGTGTGCGAAGGCGACCGGGAGACGATCCGGCTGTTCTTCGTGGACACCGCCGACCCGGGCTTCGCCGTCCGGTCCTGGCACGAGTACCTGGGCCTCAAGGGCCTGCCCAACGCGGCGCTGACCCTGGACGGCGTCTTCGTCCCGCACAGCCGGGTGTTCGCCCCCGCGGGTCTGGACCCCGACGCGGAGTGGCGGCTCGCCCCGGCCCTGCACAGCATCAGCGTGCGCGGACGGATGTACCCGATCTCCGCGCCCGCCCTGGCGGTCGGGCGCCTGAGCCTGCACTGGAGCCGCGAGTTCGTCCGCCGCCGCTCGGTGGCCGGCCGCGGCCTGGAGCAGTACGAGGAGATCCGGCGCATCGTGGCGACCGGCCTCGCCGAGGTGTTCGCGATGGAGAGCGTCGTCGAGTGGTGCCTGCTCGCCGAGGACGCCCACCCCGGTATCGACCTCGACCCGGAGCAGACCGCCGCCAAGAACATCACCTCGCTCACCGCCTGGCGGATCATCGACCGCACCCTCTCGCTGCTCGCCGCCGAAGGCTACGAGACCGCGCGCAGCAAGGCCCGCCGCGGCGCCCAACCGCTGCCGGTGGAACGCTACTTCCGCGATGCGCGCGCCCTGCGGGTGGCCGGCGGGGTGGACTTCCTGGTGGACCACTGGGCCTCCCGGCGTGCCCTCTCCCGGCACTACCCCGAGCCGCTGCCGGTGGCGACCGAGCCCGTCGACCGGCCCTGGCAGACCGAGGCGCTGGCCCCGCGCAACCGCGGGCACCTGCGCTTCGTCGCCGAGCAGGCGGTCGAGTACGCGGCCCTCGCCAGGAGCCTGGCCGAGCGCCACCCCGACCAGGAGGAGCTGTTCGCCCGCGAGCGCACCCTCATCCTGCTCAACCGGGTCAACGCCGAACTGTTCACGATGGCCGTGGTGCTCGCCCGGGCCGCCGACCTGGACGTCTCCGGCACCGGCCCGAGCCAGGACCTCGCCGACGTCTACTGCGCCGACGCCCGTCAGCGGGTCGCCGACGCCCGCCGGCGCCTGGCCGAGGAGGAGCAGGACCAGCCGGGCCACGGCGCGCTCGCCGAGCGCTGGCTGCACGGCGAGGGCCTGGACTTCCTGCTGCGCGACACCCTCACCGACACCTCCGCGGCGGACGGCTGAGCCGCGCCCGCCTCCCCCGCCGCTGCGCCTGCCGCGTCTGCTGCTGCGCCCGCCGCCTCCGTCCCGTCCTCCCCGCCGACCGCTCTGAAAGGGCCGTCCATGTTCGAGCTCTCCCGATCGCAGGAGATCGTCTGGCTGCACGAGGAGCTCTTCCCCGACAGCCGCGCCTACAACTTCACCGCCGCCCTCGACCTGCGCGGACCGCTGGACGAGCAGGCGCTGCGCCGCAGCCTGGCCACCGTGCTGGAACGCCACGAGGGCTTCCGCCTGGAGCTCGTGCCCGACGGCTTCCCGCCGCTGCAACGCGTCAACCCCGACTGCGGGTTGCGCTGGCGCACCGTCGACCTGCGGGGCGAGCCCGATGCGGAGGCGGCCTTCGAGGCGCTCTGGCGAGAGCAGCACGACGACCCCTTCGACACCACCGCCGCGCCCATGGTGCGCTGGACCCTGGCGGCGCTCGGCCCCGACCACCACCGCCTGCTGCAGACCGAGCACCACCTGGTCCACGACGGCTGGTCCTTCGGCCTGGTCCTGCGGGACGTCTTCGCCACCTACCGCGAGCTGACCACCGGTGTGCCCGCCGAGCTGCCCGCGCCGCGCTCGTACGCCGAGCACGTCCGCGAGCAGCTGGCCGCCCAGGCCGAGCCCGGGCACCGGCGGGAGGCGGTCGCCTACTGGCGGGAGGCCCTGGCGGGCGCCGCCTTCGACCTGCCGCTGCCCGGACTGGTGGACAGCGCACGGGTGCGCGCGGTGCCGCACGGCGAGCAACTGCGCTACCTGCTGGAGCCCGACCTCGCCGACCGGCTGCGGGCGGTGGCCCGGCGGGACGGCCACACCCCGTTCTCGATCCTGCTCACCCTCTTCGCCCAGCTGCTGCACCGGCACAGCGGCCGCACCGACCTGGTGATCGGCAGCGCGGTGGGCAACCGGCCGCCCGGCCACGCCGAGACGGTCGGGATGTTCGTCAACACCGTGCCGCTGCGGGTGCGCCTGGACCAGGCGGACACGGCGCTCACGGCCGTGGACGACGTCACCGAGGTGCTGTTCCGCTCGCTGCCGCACCAGGGCGTGCCGATCCAGGACCTCGCCCGGGAGCTGGGCGCGCACTCCACCGCGGGCCTGGACAACCCGCTCTTCCGGGTCATGTTCAGCGCGCACGACGCGCCGCTGCCGCAGCTGGACGGACTCGGTCTGGAGGTCTCCATCCACGAGGGCTACAACACCGGCACCTCGCGCTTCGACCTCGACGTGGTGCTGATCCCCGACGCCCGTCGCACCGTCAACTCCCGTACCCGCCGGGCCGGGATGCTGCTGATCTGGGACCACGCCTCGGACCTCTTCACGCCCGGGCAGATCGACGCCCTGCACGGCGAGCTGACCGCCATGCTCCGCAACTACCTCGCTGCTGCCGACACCCCGCTCGCCGCCCTCTGACGGCCCCGCCACCCACCGACCGAGAGGACCACGACGTGACCACCGCCACCACCCCGCCGCCGAGCCTCGCCCGCGGCGGCGAGCCCGTCTCCGCCCCCGGGACGGGCGGGGGCCCGCTCGACTGGTTCGAGAGCCGGCTCGCCAAGGACCCGGACGCCCCGGCCGTGGTCTGCGGCCCCGACACCTGGAGCTACCGACAGCTGGACCGGAACGCCCACCTGATCACCGAACGACTGCGCGGCCTGGTCGGCCCCGGCGAGCTGGTCGGCGTCCGACTGGACCGCTCACCGCTGCTGGTCGCGGCCGCCGTGGCGCTGGCCCGGCTCGGCGCGGTGTACCTGCCGCTCGGCACCGAGCCCGCCGAGGAGCGGCTGCGCGCCCTCACCGAGGACGCCGGGATCGGCTGCCTGCTCACCGAGGCCGGCGCCGAGCCGCCCGTCGGCTGGGACCTGGAACAGCCCGCCCCGGCGTCGGCTGACGGGGCAACAGGCGGGCTGTCGGGCCTGGGGGTGGCGCGCCGAGGTGAGGGCCCGGCGCCCCGACGCACCGAAGCCTTCTACGCGGTGACCACCTCCGGCTCCACCGGCACCCCGAAGATCGTGCTGGTGCCCGAGGCCGGGCTGGCCAACCTCGTGCGCTGGACCTGCGACCGCCTCGCCATCGGCCCCGGCAGCCGGGTGAGTCTGCTGATCGGCACCACTTTCGACCCGCACCTGATGGAGCTCTGGGCGGCCCTGTGCTCGGGGGCCGCGCTGCACATCGCCCCCGAGGAGGCCCGCGGCTCCACCGCCGGGCTCTTCGACTGGTGGCGGGAGGCGGCCGTCACGCACTGCATCCTGCCCACTCCGCTGGCCGACCTGGCCTTCTCCCGGCCGTGGCCCGCGGGCCTGGCGCTGCGGCACCTCTCCGTGGGCGGCGACCGGATGCGGGTGCGGCCCCCCGCCGACTGCACGGCCGCGGTGCACAACATGTACGGCCCGGCCGAGGCCACCGTGCTCACCACCTCGCACCGGGTGGAGGCCGTCGCGGACGCCGCCGAGCCGGTGCCGATCGGGGTGCCGGTCAGCGGCGTCACGGTGGGCGTCGTGGGCCCGGACGGGGAGCTGCTGCCACGCGGCGAGAGCGGTGAACTGCTCATCGGCGGAGCCGGGTTGGCGATCGGCTACCTGGACGCGGCGCGCACCGCCGAGCGCTTCGCGCCGGGCCCGGACGGCCTGGGCGGGCGGGTCTACCGCAGCGGCGACCGGGTGCGGATGCGGGCCGACGGGGTGCTGGAGTTCCTGGGGCGGCTGGATAACCAGGTGAAGATCAGCGGTGTCCGGATCGAGCCGGCCGAGGTGGAGTCCGCCCTGGAGGCGCACCCCTCGGTGCGCCGCGCCGTGGTGGTCCCGGTGCCGGGCGCCGGCGGGGCGCCGCGGCTGGCCGCCTTCCTGCGACCGGCCGAGGGAGGCGAGCCGGCCGAGGCCGAGGTGCTGGCGGCCGCCCGGGCCCGGCTGCTGCCCCAGGCGGTGCCCGCCGTCGTCCGGGTGGTCGCGGACTTCCCGCTCAACGCCAACGGCAAGATCGACCGCACCGAGCTGGCCGCACTGCTGGAGCGGGAGCCGTCGGTGGGGCCGGAACCGTCCGTGGAGCCTCCGGTGGAAGGGGAGCCGTCGACGGAACCGGATGCGGTCGGCGCGGGCCCCGAGGGCTTCGTGCTCGCCACCTGCCGCACCCTGCTCGACCGGCCCGACCTCACCCTGGATGCCAACTTCGCCGAAGCCGGCGGCACTTCACTGGCCGCCGCGCGGCTGCTGGCGGCCATCGAGGAGGAGTACCGGATCCGCTGCCGTGCCGCCGAGGTGATGCGTCAGCCCGACCTCGCCGCCCTCGCGGACCTCATCCGCCGTCGCGTCTCTCGCGGCTGACGTACCGTCATCCCATGGAAGGCTCCCTGATGGACCGATCCACCCTGACCGAGCGCTACCTCGCCGAGGTCACCGCCCGCGGCGCGAAGGCAGCCGAACTCATCGGCCGCCAGCCCGAGATCGAGCTGCTCACCACCAACTACAACGGCTTCCTCTCCCGCCCGCTCTTCCTCGGCCACGAGGAGAGGACCCGGCTCGCCGCCGACCTGGAACTCTTCCGCAGCGCCCTGCTGAGCCTGCCCGACCGGCTCTTCGGCGGGGACCTGGCCGCCTTCGGCGAGGCCGTGGGCGTCACCGGGGTCCGGCTGGAGACGATGCTGCGCAGCCGGGGCGCCTCGGTGACCCGGATGGCCCGGACCGACCTGTGCGTGGACGAGACCGGCTTCAAGCTGCTCGAAGCCAACATGAGCAGTGCGCTGGGCGGCATGGACAACGCGGTGATGGCCCGGGCCCTGCTGGAGCACCCGCTGCTCGCCGACTTCGCCGAGCGCCACGGCCTCGGCTGCCTGGACACCATGGGCGAACTGGTGGCGACCATGTACGCCGAGACCGGCCTGGACGCCGAGAGCCGGCCCGTGGTCGCGATGACCGACTGGCCGAGCAGCTACCAGGAGCGATGGGCCCCGATCCTGGCCGAGTTCTGCGCCCACCTCCGGGACCTGGGTGTGGACGCGCACCCCTGCCACCTCGGCGAGTTCGAGTACCGCGACGGGCGGGTGTGGCTCGGCGGGCGGGCGGTGGACATCGTGCTGCGGATCTTCATCAACGAGGACCTGCTGGAGTCCGCCGAGGCGCCGGCGCTGATGGGCCGGGTGCTGGACGCCGCCGAGCGCGGCGAGGTGCACCTGTTCGCCCCGCTGGAGGCCGAACTGTACGCGAGCAAGGCGGCGTTGGCGATGCTCTCCGACGAGCGCAACCGCGGGCTCTTCGGCGCGGACGAACTCGCCGCCCTGGACCGCCTGCTGCCGTGGACCAGGATGGTGCGCCCCGGCGCGGTCACCCTGGAGGACGGCACGACGGCCGACCTCCTCGACCACGCGCTGGCGAACCGGCAGGAGCTGGCGCTCAAACCGACCGTCTCGCACGGCGGCCAGGGCATCGTGCTCGGCTGGGACGAGTCGGTCACCGCCGAGCGGTGGCGCGAGCAGGTCGCGGCCGCGCTCGACGGCCCCTACGTGCTGCAGCGCCGGATCAGGCCGGTCACCGAGCTGTTCCCGGACGAGGACGGCACCCTGCGGCCTTGGCTGATCGTCTGGGGGGTCTTCACGATGGCGGACGGTTTCGCCGGGGTGCTGGCCCGGGGCACGGCGGTGGAGAGCGGGGTCGGCGTCGTCAACGTCGCCAACGGCGCCTTCTCCGGCTCCGCGCTGTTCGAGCTGCCGCCCGCCTGAGCCGCCGGCCGACCGGGCGCGTCGGTCTCGTGTTGCGATCATCGGACGTCCACCGGGTGTCCGCCGACACCGAGAGGAAGAGGGGGAGGGCCACGTGCGGGTCCTGCTGCTGGGTCCGGTCGAGCTGTGCGCCGAAGGGGGCGCCGTGGTGCCCATCGGCAGCGCCAAACGGCGCGCCGTGCTGGCCGGGTTGGCCCTGGAGTTCAACCGGACCGTCCCCGTCGGGCGGCTGATGCGGCTGGCCTGGGAGGGCACCCCGCCGCCCCGGGCCCGGCAGGCGCTCCAGGGCCATGTCGCCGCGCTGCGCAAACTGCTCGGCGGCGGACTGGAGTTGCAGACCCGGGACAACGGCTACCGGCTCACCGGCGCGGCCGACCAGGTCGACCTCTACCGCTTCGAGGAACTGGCCGGCCGGGCCGCGCACACCGACGACCCCCGGATCAAGGCCGGCCTGCTGCGCGACGCGCTCGCCCTGTGGCGCGGCTGCCCGCTCACCGACCTGCCCGCCGGGGAGCGCCGTGAGACCGCCGCCCGCTCCCTGCAGGAGCAGCACCTGGGCGTGCTCGAATCCTGGGCGGAGGTCGAACTCGCCCTCGGCCGGGGTGGCGAAACGATCCCCTCGCTCGACCAGTCCGTGCGCGCCGACGGCCTGCGGGAGTCGCTGGTCCGGGTCCTGATGCTCTGCCTCCGGCAGGACGGGCGGCAGGCCGAGGCGCTGGAGCTCTACCACCGCACCCGCGAACGGCTGCTGCTGGAGCTCGGCGTCGAACCCGGTTCGGGCCTGCGCGAGGCCTTCGAACAGGTGCTGCGGGCGGCACCGCCCGTACCGTCGGCACAGCCCGCACGCGCGGCCGTGCCCTCGGCTCCAGTCCTGTCGACGGCTCCGGATTCCGCTCCGGCTACGCCTCCGGAACCCGTCGGCCCGCCCGCCGCCGCGGGCGCACCCGCAGGCCCGGCGCTTCCGCTCACGCCGCGCCAACTTCCCCGCGCGGGAGGCGGTTTCGTCGGCCGGGAGGAGGACTGGCACTGGCTGGACCGGGTCCGGGAGGCCGACCCGGAGGAGCCCGCGCTGGCCGTCGTGGTCGGCCCGGCCGGGGTCGGCAAGACCGCCCTCGTGGTGCGCTGGGCCCACCACGCGGCCGGCCACTACCCCGACGGCCAGCTCTTCGCCGACCTCCGCGGCTACGACACCCGCAGCCCAGAACGGCCCGAGAACGTGCTGGGCGGCTTCCTCCACGCACTCGGCGTCCCCGCCGCCGAGATCCCCGCCGACGGCGCCGACCGCTCCGCCCTGTTCGCCGAACTGACCCGCACCCGGCGGCTGTTGCTGGTGCTCGACAATGCCCGGGAGGCGGCCGACGTACGCCCGCTGCTGCCCACCGGCGCGGGCTGCGCCACCGTGGTCACCAGCCGGTCCGCGCTGGCCGAGCTGATCGCCCGCGAGGGCGGCGCCTGGCGGTCGCTGGACCGCCCGGGGCCGCGGGACGCGCTCGCGCTGCTCGCCGCCGCGATCGGCCCCGCCCGGGTCGCCGCCGAGCCCGAGCAGGCGGCCCGACTGGTCGAACTGTGCGACCGCCTGCCGCTCGCCGTCCGGCTCGCCGGCGCCCGACTGGCCGCCCGACCCGGCTGGCGGATCGCCCACCTCGTCCAGGAGATCACCGAGCAGCAGGCGTACCCCGACGGCCCCGAACACCCCGGCGGCGCGGGCGTCACGGCCGCCCTCACCCTCAGCAGCCGGCTGCTGCCGGAGTCGGCCGCCCGACTGCTCTCACTGCTCGGCGCCCATCCCGGCGCGGAGATCGACCTGCTCGGCGGCGCGGCCCTGCTCGGCTGCCCGGCGGAGGAGGCCCGACGGACGTTCGGCCGCCTGGCCGGCGCCCACCTGATCGGCGAGCCCCACCCCGGCCGGTACCGCCGCGACGCCCTGGTCGCCCAGTACTGCCGCCGGCAGCTCGCCGAGCGGTACGGCCCGGCGGAGCGCGCGGCCGCCACCGCCCGGCTGACCGACTACCACCTGACAGCCGTCGCCACCGCCGTCGACCGGCTCACCCCGTACCCCTGGCTGCTCTCCCGGCACCGCGAGCACCGGCCGCTGGACCTCCCTGCCATGGCCACCAACGCCGCCGGGCTCGCGTGGTTCCGCGAACAGGAACCCGTGATCCGGGCGCTGGTCGAGGAGACGACGGCCCGCGGCGACCATGACCGGGCCTGGCGGCTGGCGGAGAACTGCAGCACGGCGTACTACACCCACCCCGACTTCCTCGGCCGGTGGCGGACGGTCGCCGAAGCGGGGCTGCGGGCCGCCGAACGCGCGGGCGACTCCGAGGGGGTCTGGCGGCTGCGCCGGGTGCTGGGCCTGGCGCTGGTGAAGGCGCAGGAGTGGGCGGCGGGCCTGGCGGAGCTCGAACGGGCCGCTGCGGACGCCGCCGCGGCGGGCGGAGGGTGGCGCCGACGGCTGCCGACCGCGCTCACCCTGGGCGAGGGCCTGCTCGACGCCGGGCAGCCCGGCCGGGCCCGGCCGCTGCTCCAGGAGGCGGCCCGGCTGGCGGAGGCCGCCGACCGTCCGCGCACCGAGGCCACCGCCAGCCATCACCTGGCCGCCACGCTGCTCGCCCTCGGCGAGCCCGGGACGGCCCTGGAACACGCCCGGCGCGGCCTGGCCCTGCTCGCGGGCGGTTCGAAGCCGGACCTGGTCTGGATGCTGACCATCCAGGCCCGCGCCCTGCACGCGCTCGGCCGGCTGGAGGAGGCCCTGGTCTCGGCCCGCCGCTCGCTCGACCTGAGCGACCGCCACGGCCCGGCGGCGGGGGAGGCCGACATCCGGCGGCTGCTCGCCCGTCTGCTGGCCGCACTCGGCCGCCGGGAGGAGGCCGCCGGCCACCTGGCCCGGGCAGCCCTGCTGCTGGAGACCTCCCGTTCGGAGACGGCCCTCGAGGTGCGGCGTGAGCTCGGACTGCTCATCGGCCTGGGCCGCCCGCGGTGAGGCCGCGGTGCGGGCAGGCCGTCAGCGGCGGGGGCGGCCGACTGCGAGCTTGGCGCTGAGCCGTGCGGTCGGACGGCCCTGACGGGTGGCCAGGTCGAGGGCGTGCCGCCACCGGGCCCGGGCCTGTTCGTGGCGGCCGAGCTCGGCCAGCACGTCGCCGACGAACTCCGCGCAGTACCCCTCGACCCGGTGGTTGCCCTGGGCCCGCCCCAGTTCGAGGGCCCGGGTGCTCCAGGTGATCGCCTCCCCGGCGCGGCCGAGCCCGTGCAGGGCCTCGGCGTAGGACTGGGTGGAGATCACCAGGAAGGGGTCGGCCGTCCGGCCGGCGAGCAGGCGCAGCGACTCCCGGACGGCGGGCAGCGCGGCTGCCGGGCGCTCCAGCCCGAGCCAGGCGTTGGCGAGGTTGTTGAGGGACTGCCCCAGCAGGCGGTCGTCGGCGAGCTGCCGGGCGGCGGTCACGGTGGCCTCCAGGTGGGGTACGGCCTGCTCGGGCCGTCCGTCCGCCACCAGGAGGTTGGCCAGCCTGGTCCGGGTGAGGTGGGCGAGGGCCGGGTCGCCGAGCCGGTCGGCCAGCAGACAGGCGCGCTCGGCGGGGCGCAGGGCCTCCCGGAACCGGCCCTGTTCCTTGAGCGCGCCCGCGTGGTCGGCGTACAGGTCGGCCCAGCGATCGGCCGTCCCGGCGGCCTCGGCACCGGCCAGCGCGGTGGTGACGGTCTGCTCCCACTCCCGCAGCAGGCCCCCGTCGTCGTAGTAGAGCAGGCCGGCGTTGACGGCCAGTCGGCAGCCGGGGTCCCCCAGCCCCCAACCCTGGGCGAGTCTGACCAGCTCACGGATGGCGGGCTCCTCGCGGCGGAACCAGCCGAGGGCCTCCGCGGGGTCGGAGAACCGCGGCACGCCGCCGGTGGGCGGTGCATCCGGCTGGTGCCAGCGTGTGTGGGCGCGGAAGGTGGCGGCCGCGGCGGTGGTCGCGGCGAGGTAGTAGTCCAGCAGGCGGGTGCGGGCGGCCCGGGTCCGGGCGGCGGGCGGCGGCCCGGGGTCGGCGAGGTGCCCGGGGTCGGTGGGCTGCCCGGCGTCGGCGGGGCCGGTCGCGCGTGCAGGGTCCTCGGAACGCCCGGGCTCCGGCAGCTGGCGGGAGTAGAGCCGGACCAGGTCGTGCCGGGCGTACCGGCCGGGTGCGGTCTCCTGGAGCAGGTGGGCGGAGTCGAGCGTGGTGAGCGCCGCGCGGACCGACCGCAGGTCCGTGCCCGCGAGGGCGGCGGCCGCATGGGTGTCGACCTGCTGACCCGGGTGCAGTCCGAGCACGCCGAACAGCTCCAGCGCCGGGCCGGGCAGGGTGCGGCAGCTGAGTTCCAGCGCGGCCTCGATGCTCAGCGAGCCCGCCACGGCCAGCGCGGCCAGCCGTGACCGCTCGTCGGCCAGTTCCCCGGCCAGCGCCGCCACCGGCCACCCCGGCCGGGTGGCCAGCCGGGCCGCCGCGATCCGCAGCGCCAACGGCAGCCCCTCGCACAGCTCCACCACCCGGGCGGCCGCGGCCGGTTCGGCGGCGAGCCGGTCCCGGCCCGCGACCCGGGCCAGCACGGCCATGCCCTCCCCGGCCGTCAGCAGCCCGAGCGGCAGCACGGCCGCGCCCTCCAGTGCCACCAGCTCGAACAGCCGCTCCCGGCTGGTGACCACCGTCAGGCACCCGGCGCCTCCGGGCAGCAGCGGGACGACCTGCTCGGCGTCACGGGCGTTCTCCAGCACGATCAGCGCGCGGCGCTCCGCCACCACCGTCCGGTACAGCGCCGTCCGGCCGGCCAGGTCCTCCGGCACGGAGGCCCGGGCGACCCCGAGCGAGCGCAGCAGCGCGGCGAGCGCCTCCTCGGGGGTGAGCGGCGCGCTCTCGTCGAACCCCCGCAGGTCGACCCAGTGCCGGCCGTCCGGGAAGGAGCCCGTGAAGCGGTGCGCCCAGCGCAGCACCAGCGCGGTCTTGCCCACCCCGGCCGGGCCGGTGACGGCCAGCAGGCTGTGGCTCGGACCGTCGGCCGGTCCCACGGCCTGACCGGCGCGCTCGTCCAGCCACTCCAGTTCGGCCGCCCGGCCGGTGAAGCCGCGGGCCTCGCGGGGGAGTTGGTTGACGGGTTGGTCGGTCGCGGGCTCGGGCGGCCCGGAGGCCGGCGCGGGGGCCGGCGCGGGCGGCCGTGGAGCGCCGACCGGGATCGGCGGGGCCGCCGGCGGCTGGTCGGCGGCGGGCTCCGCCGTGCGGACCGGTACGGCGGGGCGCGCGCCGCGGGCCCGGCCGGCCCCCACCGGGGCGGTGCCGAGCACGTCGTGCAGGGCCGCCCGCAGATCGGTCCCCGGGTCGACCCCGGCCTCCTCGGTCAGCCGGGCGCGCACGGTCCGGTAGACCGCCAAGGCTTCCGGGGCGCGGCCGTCCTGGTGCAGGGCGAGCATCAGCAGCCGGGCCAGCGACTCGCGCAGCGGGTGCGCAGTGAACGCCTCGGCCAGCTCGGCCGTGACGAGTGCGCCCTGTCCGGAGCGCAGCAGACGCTCGGCCAGCTGCTCCAGGGCCCGCAGCCGGGTGCCCTCGAAGTGCTGCGCCGAGCGTTCGCGCAGTGCCCGGGAGCCGCAGTCCGCGAGCGCCGGGCCGCGCCACTCGCCCAGCGCCCGGCGCAGCAGCGGCACCGCCGCCCGGTCCTCCTCGGCTTGGGCGCGGGCCAGCAGCCCGTCCTGGCGGTGCGCGTCGATCTGCTCCGGGTCGGCCTGCAAGAGGTACCCGGGCTCCCTGGTGATCAGCCGGACGCTGTCGTCGAACAGCCCGCGGAGGCTGGCCACATGACCCTGCAGCACGGCCTTGGCACTCGGTGGCGGCGCCTCGTCCCACACCATGTCGAGCAGCCGCTCGACCGGCACCACCCGGTTGACCTCCATCGCCAGCGCGGCCAGCACGGCACGGCGCCTGGCTCCCCCGATGTGCACCGCGGAGCCGTCGCGCGCCCGGAGTTCCACTGGCCCCAGCAAGAGGATCTGCACGAGTCCCTGTTCCTACGAGTCCGCCTGAGCGGCGTGGGTCATGACAAGTCGGAATGTAGACGCACCGTGGTTCGGGAAGCCAATCGAGGGGTGAATGCCGGACGTCCATCGGACGGGCAGCCAGGAGACGCGCGTCACCCGGCCCGGGCGAGGCCGGGCCGCAGGAGCGCGTCGACCAGGACGGCCGTGGCTGCGGCGACCTGACGTACGGACGGCGGTCGAGGTCGCCCGTGCCGTGCCTGCACGGGCGCCTCAGGGCGAGGCGGGCCTCGGTGAAGTCGATCTGGACGCGGTGCGCCGTCGCCGCTTGTTGCGACGCTTTGGTCTGTCTCGCAAGGCGGCTGGAGACGACAGAACACGATCTCTGAGGCATTGGCTGGGGGCGCCTGGACGAGCGGAGGATCTGCGATGGGTACGGTCACGACCGACGACGGCACCATGATCTTCTACAAGGACTGGGATCCTCGCGATGGGGAGTCGATCGTCTTCCACCACGGGTGGCCGCTGAGCGCCGACGACTGGGACAATCAGATGTTGTTCTTCCTGGCGCAGGGCTACCGAGTCATCGCCCACGACCGCCGTGGCCACGGACGCTCCACCCAGACCGCGACCGGCCACGACATGGACACCTACGCCGCGGACGTGACCGCCCTGACCGACGCACTCGACCTGCGGGGCGCCGTACACATCGGCCACTCCACCGGCGGTGGCGAGGTCGCCCGCTACGTCGCCCGCGCTAAGCCCGGCCGTGTCTCAAAGGCGGTCCTGGTGGGCGCGGTGCCACCGCTGATGCTGAAGACGGAGGCCAACCCGGGCGGCTTGCCGATGGAGGTCTTCGACGGCTTCCGTGAGGGCGTTGCGGGCAACCGGGCTCAGTCGTTCATTGATATTCCCTCGGGGCCGTTCTACGGCTTCAACCGTCCTGGAGCGCGGGTGTCACGGGGTTTGACCGACAACTGGTGGCGCCAGGGCATGATGGGCGCGGCGATCGCGCACTATGAGTGCGTTGCGGCGTTCTCCGAGACGGACTTCACCGAGGACTTGCAGCAGATCGAGGTGCCTGTCCTCGTCGCGCACGGAACCGACGACCAGGTCGTCCCGTACGACGACTCGGCACCCCTGACGGTCAGGCTTCTGAGGAACGGGACCCTCAAGTCCTACGAGGGCTATCCGCACGGGATGCTGTCGACGCACCCGGAGGTCCTCAACCCGGACATCCTCGCGTTCATCCGTTCCTGATCCCTGACCGAGAAGGGCTGTGCCGCGGGCCCTATGCGGCCCGTTCGGCCTCCTCCTCGACGATCCGTCCGTCCCGGAGCTCGATCACGCGGTCGGCGAGTCCCATCAGCGTCGGGTCGTGGGTGGCGACCAGCACGGTGACGCCCTCGCTGCGCACCACCGCGCGCAGCAGCTCCATGATCGAGCGGCCGGTCTCCGAGTCCAGCTGGCCGGTGGGCTCGTCGGCGATGATCAGGCCGGGCTCGTTGGCCAGTGCGCGGGCGATGGCGACGCGCTGCTGCTGGCCGCCGGAGAGCTCGCCGGGGCGCTGGTTGGCGTGGTCGGCCAGGCCGACCAGGGCCAGCAGGGTGTGGGCGCGCTCCTCGCGCTCGGCGGGCGACACCTTGCGCAGCCGCATCGGCACGCCGACGTTCTCGGCGGCGGTGAGCATCGGGATCAGCCCGAAGGACTGGAAGACGAAGCCGATCCGCTCCCGCCGCAGAGCGAGCCGGCCGTCCTCGTTCAGTGCGCCGAGGTCGATGCCGTCGAGGGAGATGGTGCCGCCGGTCGGGGCGTCCAGGCCGCCGACCAGATTGAGCAGGGTGGTCTTTCCGGAGCCGGACCGGCCCTTGAGTGCGGCGAGTTCACCGCGGCCGACGGTGAAGGAGACGCCGCGCAGGGCGTGCACGGTCCGCTCGCCGGACCCGAAGCTGCGTCGGAGACCGGTCACGGCCACCATCGGTTCCATGGCAGCGGTGGCAGTGGTGGCCGTCACCGTGGCCGTGGTGGCGTTGGCGGCCTGGTCCTGCGTCATGCGGCGTCCCCCCTGTGGGCGTGGCGACCCGGTCCTATCCGGGGTCTACGGGTGCGGTTGCTCCGCCGGTTCACGCTCCCGGAGGGAATCCGGGAAGGGGGCGGAGTGCCCGGCCAACGCGGCGCCGTGAAGCCAGAGTTGTGAAGTGTGCATGGCATTTCAACGGTGCCGCGTCGGTCGGGATGTTACCTATGAAAGGAATTTGCTCATTGCTTACTTGATTCGCGCAAGTCCCTTCCGTTCCTGGATCGAATCTGACAGCATCGTCCGCTATCCGGTGACCGAATGCCGGTGATCCATGCGCCGGTGTGCTCTCGATGTGTCCATCCGTGGCCGATTTGTGCCCGGATCGGGTCGACGGGCGGGGTCGGTCGACGCTACCGGGGGAGCAATCCGGGGGAGGAACGTGATGCTCGGCTTCGTCGTGCGCCGACTGCGCGGGCGACTGCCGCTGGCTGCCGCCGTCCTGCTGACGGTCCTGATCACCACGGCGGTGCTCACCGCCCTGGTGACGTTCAACAGCAGCGTCGGTCAGGCCGGTCTGCGGCAGGCGCTCCAGGGCCCCGGCCACGTCCGGACCACGGTGGTGGTGACCGCCGAACACGGGCTGGACCAGCGGGCGAAGGACGAGGAGGCGCTCGCCGCCTACCGGCAGAAGCTCTTCGGCGACCTGCCCGTACGCGCCGACAGCATGCTGCGCAGCCGCTCCTTCGGCCTCCCCGGCACCAGCGCGGCGGCCGGTGTGAACGGCGCGCCCGACGCGAGCGGTGCGTCGGGCGCGAACAGCGCGTCAGGCGCGACCCCGGGGCAGGCAGCCGGTCAGTCCGGTCAGGCCGGTGCGGCCAAGGTCGACCTGACGCTCCTCGCCGACGTCGACCGCGGCCGGACCCGACTGGTCGCCGGAGCGTGGCCGGGTGCCGCCTCCGGTCCGGTCCGCTCCGCGGCCCCGCAGGTCGCCGTCCCGCAGAGCATGCTGGGGCGGCTCGGCCTGAGCGAGCCGGTGCTGCCCGCAGAGGTCCAGCTCACCGACCGTTTCGACGGCCAGGTGCTGACCGTCCGGGTCACCGGCGCCTACCGGGCCGTCGACCCGTTCGACCCGTACTGGCGGATCGATCCGGTCGGCGGCCACGAGGTCGAGGTCGGCGGTTTCACCACCTTCGGCCCGATGATGGTCGATCAGAGCGCTTTCACCGCGGGCGGTCTGCTGCAGGGGAGCCGGAGCTGGCTGCTCGACCCCGACTTCGCGGGCGTCGGCCAGGGTGCGGCCCAGGCCATCGGCGACCGCGCCCCGGGCCTGACCGATGACCTGCGGAAGGCCGACTCGCTCAGCGCGACCACCGAACTGTCCGACGTGATGCGCGAGTTGTCCGCCAGCATGATGGTCGCCCGGTCCACCCTGCTGATCGGCGCCCTGCAGCTGGCCGTCCTCGCCGCGGCCGCCCTGCTGCTGGTCGTCCGGCTGATCTCCTCCCGCCAGGAGTGGGAGAACGAGCTGCTCGCCGCCCGCGGCGCCTCCGGCACCCGGCTCGGCGCCTTCACCGCCCTGGAGCTGGTGCTGCTCGCGGCTCCGGCGGCGGTGCTCGCGCCGCTGCTGACCCCGTTCCTGGTCCGGGTGCTGGCCGGCCTCGGCCACTCCCACCAGGTCGCCCTGGACACCGCCCTGGGCTGGACGCTCTGGCCGGTGGCCGGGCTCTGCGCGCTCGCCTGCATCGTGCTGGCCACCGTGCCCAGCCTGCTGCGCGGTGCCGGCGCCGCCCTGCGCCGGCGGGCCGGACGCCGCCAGGCCGTGGTCTCCGGCATCGCGCGCAACGGCGGCGACCTCGCCGTGCTCGTCCTGGCCGCCCTCGCCTACCAGCAGCTCAGCCGGTACGGCGGCGGGCTGTCCACGGACTCCTCGGGCGAGCTCGGCGTCGACCTGCTGCTGGTCGCCACCCCCACCCTGGCGCTGTGCGCGGGCACCCTGGTGGTGCTGCGCCTGCTGCCGCTCGCCGCCCGGCTGGGCGCCCGGGTGGCCGCCGGGGGCCGCGGCCTCGGCCCGGCGATGGTCGGCTGGCAGCTGGCCCGTCAGCCCGCCCGCGCGACCGGCCCGGTGCTGCTGCTGGTCATGGCGGTGGCCACCGGCGTGCTCGCCCTCGGCCAGCAGGCCACCTGGACCACCTCCCAGCGGGACCAGGCCGCCTTCGACACCCTCGGCGGCCTGCGCGTCTCCGGCGCGCACAGCTCGCTGATGGGCCAGGCCGGCCGCTTCGGCGCCCTGCCCGGCGGCGACCGGCTGGTGCCGGTCGTGCGCGACCAGCAGCAGCTGCCGTCCGGCACCGGCCAGGTGCTCGCGGTGGACGCCGCGGCCCTCGCCGACCGCGTCCCGATGCGCGGGGACCTGCTCGACGGGCACACCCGGGACGAGCTGTTCCGGCCGCTCGCCCAGCCCGTCCCCGGCGGCGCCCAGCCCGTCCCGGCCGGCGGCCAGGACGGCGTGCCGCTGCCGGGCCGCCCGCTGCGGATCGACGCCGACGTCTACACCGCCGAGACCGGGTACCCGGCCGCCGACCGCACCCTGCGGGTGACCCTGCTGCTGCGCGACCGCTTCGGCATCGTCTACAAGGCCCCGTTCACCGGTGCCCCGGTCGACGAGACCGTGCGCGGCTCGGCGCCGCTGAGCACCCTGGTGGACGCGCCGATGGGCTCCGTCGCCGCGCCGCTGACCGTGATCGGGGCGACCGCCTCCGCCAAGGGCAAGGACGACCGGCCGGCCACCGTCCGCCGGCTGGCGGTGTCCGACACCGCCGACGGACCCGCGACCGCCGTCCCGGTGCCGGCCGGCGTCACCTGGTCGGGCGCCCCCACCGGCAGCACCCCCGTCAGCAGCACCCCGGCCGGCAGCGCCCCGTCCGTGAGCGCCCCGGCCGGGAGCGCCCCGCCCGGCGCCACCCCGGCCGGAGGCGGCCCCGGGACCGTGCCGGGCGTCGCCACCCGCGACTACCTCAAGGCCACCGGCTCCGCCGTCGGCGACACCCTGCGGGTGCCGTTCGGCGGGACGGTCCTCCCGATCAAGGTCACCGCGGCCGTCGAGGCCCTGCCGGTGGCGGGCCGCAGCGCGGTCGTGGTCGACCTCGCCACCACCGCGCGCGTCCTGATCGCCCAGGGCCGTACGGTCTCCGGCAGCGCCGAGTGGTGGCTGCCCGCCACTCACCCGGGCGACCGGACCCCGGCCGAGGCCGCCGCCGCGTTGCGGGCCGGCCCCGGGGCGCAGGACGTCCGGCTCTACGACGAGACGGCCGAGAGCCTGCTCACCGACCCGGTCGGCGCCGCCCCGCAGAGCGCGCTGACGGCCATCGCGGTCGTCACCGCCGTGCTCGCCGCGATCGGCTTCGGCGCCGCCGTGGCCGGCTCCGCCCGCCAGCGCTCCCAGGACTCCGCCCTGCTGCTCGCGCTGGGCGCGCCCCGCCGACTGGTCTCCCGCACCACCGCGGCCGAGCCGGCCCTGCTGGTCGCCCTCGGCGGAGCCGTCGGCCTCGGGCTCGGGGCTCTGCTCGTCCACCTGATCGTGCCGTTCGTGGTGCTGACCCCCGCCGCCCGCCGCCCACTGCCCGAGGCGCTGGTCGAACTGCCGGTGGGCCGGGCTCTGCTGCTCACGGCCGCGATCGCCGTCGTCCCGCTGCTGTCGGCCTTCCTCGTCGGACGCCGCGGCAGGAACGTGGCCACCCGGCTGCGCCTCGTGGAGGAGATGTGACCACCAAGGCCGGCACCCCCGTGCCCACCGCCGACCCCGCGCAGCAGCCGGCGTACCGGCCCGCGCGCTGGGTCCGCACCCGACTGCGCGCCGACCCGGCGGCCGCCCTGCTGATGGCGGCCCTCGCACTCGTCACCGTCTTCCTGGCGGCGGCCTTCCCCCGGGTCGCGGACCGGGGAGCGGACGCGGCCCTGCGGGACTACGTCGGGCACCAGGGCCTCAACCTGACCAGCCTGCAGAGCGCCACCAAGACCCGGCTGAACGACACCGCCGCCGACCTGGACGCCGTGCACGGGAAGATCACCGAGCGGGTCGGCCGGGAGCTGACGCTGTCGCCGGCCGGCGAGGCCTACGGCGCCCGGGCCGAGTCCCAGGGCGCCATGCTCAACCAGGGCTACGCCCGGCTCTCCGACAACGCCCCGCCGATGATCGCCCTGCTCTACCTGCACGGGCTCCAGGACCGGGTGACCCTGACCGACGGCACCTGGCCGAGCGCCGCCCCCGCCACCCCGGGAGCCCCGCTCCCGATCGTGGTGGCGAAGGCGGCGGCCGAGACCATCGGCGTCAAGCTCGGCGACACCGTCGAGAACGGCGACGGCGGACCGGGCGCGACCCGCCGCAGCGTGGTCGTCGGCCTCTACCGGGTGAACGACCCGCAGGACCCGTTCTGGGACGACCTCGGCTGCCCGGCCCGCGCCTGCCTGTACTCCGCCAAGGGCAGCTTCTGGTGGCAGACCAGCGGCTTCGTCGACGGCGGCAGCCTGACCGCCCTGAACCTCTGGGGCTCGGGCGCGGAGAACTTCTGGCGGCTGCCCGTCGACCCCGCCGGGCTGCACGCCGACCGGCTCGACCGGACCCGGGCCGCCCTCGCGTCCTTCCAGACCGGGCCCGGCGCCACGGCGCTGGTCGGCGCGACCGGCCGCCCGGACCTGCACACCTCCTCCAACCTGACCGACATCCTCAACCGGGCGGACGCCCGCTACCAGGCCGCGATGCCGCTGAGCGCGATCGGCCCGGCCGGGGTGGCCGGCGTGGCCGTGGTGGTGCTCTGCCTGGCCGCCGCGCTGAACACCGACCGGCGCGCCGGCGAGCTCAAGCTGCTCCAGGCCCGCGGCGGTTCACGCGCCGGGGTGCTGCTGCGCCTGCTCGGCGAGGGCACGGCGACCGTCCTGCCCGCCGCCGTGCTCGGGACGGCGCTCGCCGTGCTGCTGCTGCCCACCCCCCGATGGGGCTACCCGCTCCTCGCGGCGCTGGCCGCCACCCTGCTCGCCCTGCTGGCCTTCCCGGCCCGCGCCGCCCTGATGTGGTCGCGGCCCCGGGGCGTCGGCGGCTGGCGCCGGGTGATCGGTGAACTCGCCGTGCTCGCCGTCACCGTCGCGGCCGTGGCGGAGGTCCGCCGACGCGGCGTCGGCCACGCCCTGACGACCGGGGTGGACCCCCTGCTGGTGGCCGCCCCGCTGCTGCTCGCCGTCACCGGCGGGCTGCTGCTGGCCCGGATCGAGCCGGTGGTGGTCGGCTGGCTGGCGGCGCTGGCCGGCCGGGGCCGCGGGCTGATCGGCTTCCTCGGCCTGGCCCGGGCAGCCCGCGACAACACGGGCCGGCGCCGGCCGTCCGCCCTGCCGCTGCTGGCGCTGCTGATCGCCGTCACCACGGCCGGATTCGGCGCCACGGTGCTCGACACCGTGGACCACGTCCGGATGCGGGCCGCGCGCCTGGCCACCGGCGGCGACGTCTCCGTCGCCATCCCGGACTACGGCACGCTGCCCGAGACGTTCACCGACACCGCCGGCAAGCTGCCCGGCGTCCGCGCCGCCACCGGGGCCCGGGTGGAGTCCAAGGCCCTGTTCATCGGGGCGGACAAGGAGTACACCGAGGCGATCCTGGTGGTCGTCGAGCCGACGGCGTACGCGGAGATCGCCCGGACCGTCGGCGTCGGGCCGTTCGACCCGGCGGCGCTCGCCGCCGGCCCCGGCGGCCCGGACACCCCCGTCCCCGCCCTGTTCAGCCGCGACCTGGCCAAGCGGCTGGCCTCCGGCGCGCCGCAGGTCCGCACGCCCAGCGGGAACCAGCTGCGCACCACCGTCGCCGGAACGGTCGCGGCGACCCCGGCGCTGCCGGACCCGGGCAAGCCGTTCGTGGTGGTGCCGGCCGGCCCGGCCGGGGAGCGTCTGCCGGAACTGAAGCGGATGAACAAGTGGTTCGAGGTCGGCGACGTCGACCCCGACCAGGTCAGGACGGTCCTCCGGGACGGCGGCGTGACCCGGCCGACGGGCCTGGCCAAGCTGATCGCGGACGAGGCCGCGGCCGCCGGGAAGGCCACCCACGGGCTGCCCTCCGGGTACACCGTGCACAGCAGCCGGGAGACCGTCGCCGCCCTCGCCGACGACCCGCTGCAGCACGCCGCCGGCCGGCTGTTCTGGTACGCGGCCGCCGCGGGAGCCGGATTCGCCCTGCTGGCCGTCCTGCTGACGCTGTTCCGGGCCGCGCCCGACCGAACCGCCGTCCTCGCCCGGCTGCGGACCATGGGTCTGCGACCCCGGCAAGGGCTGGCGCTGATCATCGCCGAGGCGCTGCCGCAGACCCTGGCGGCGGTCGTCGGCGGCGGTCTGGTCGCCACGGCCGCGGTCGGACTGCTCGGACCCGCCTTCGACATCTCCTCGCTGGTCGGCGCCAAGGTCGGCGACGCGCTGACCCCGGCGCTGGTGCCGGTGCTGCTGCCCACGGTGGGCCTGGCGCTGCTGGTCGGGCTCTGCGTGGTGCTGGAGACGCTGATCGCCGGGCGGCGGCAGATCGCCACCGAACTGCGGGCGGGGGAGCGGTCGTGACAGCGCCCGTCGTGCCCACAGCACCTCCAGCTCCCACAGCACCTCCAGCGCCCTCAGCGCAGACGACGCGGGCAGGACAGGCGGTACCGGCAGTGCGCGCAGTGCAGGCAGTCGAGACAGGAGACGAGCGGTGAACAGCACCCCCCAGGGGCAGACGGTCGTCGAGGCCCCCAGCCTGCAGGAGCTCCGGGAGCGGGCGCTGGCCGCCGCCTCGCCCAAGGCGCACGGCGAGGACGCGGCCATCGTCTGCGACCGGCTGGTCCGGATCTTCAGCGCCGAGGGCGTGGAGGTCCAGGCGCTCCAGGGCCTGGAACTGACCATCCGGCAGGGCGATCTGGTCGCCCTGGTCGGCGCCTCCGGCAGCGGCAAGTCCACCCTGCTCACCATCCTCGCCGGGCTGGACGTGCCGACCGCCGGCACGGCCACCGTGGCCGGCTGCGACCTGCTGGAGATGTCCGTCAAGGAACGGCTGCGCTACCGGCGCGAGGTGGTCGGCTTCATCTGGCAGCAGACCGCCCGCAACCTGCTGCCCTTCCTCACCGCCGCCGAGAACATCGCGCTGCCCATGCAGCTGCGCGGCCGTCGCTCCGGTGCCGGACGGGCGAAGCAACAGGCGGCCCGGGTGGCCGAGTTGATGGAGGCGCTGGAGATCGGGCAGCTGGCCCACCGGCGACCCGACGAGCTCTCCGGCGGCCAGCAGCAGCGGGTGGCGATCGCGGTGGCGATGGCCAACAACCCGCCGGTGCTGCTCGCCGACGAGCCCACCGGCGAGCTGGACTCGGAGACCGCCGGGGTGATCTTCGAGTCCTTCCGCACCGTCAACCGCGAGCTCGGCGCCACCGTCGTCATCGTCACCCACGACCCGATGGTCGCGGGCGAGGTCCGCCGCACGGTCGCCATCCGGGACGGCCGGACCAGCAGCGAGGTGCTGCGCCGCACCGTCACCGACGAGCACGGCGAGGAGTCGGTCAACGAGCGCGAGTACGTGATGCTGGACCGCACCGGGCGGGTGCAGCTTCCGGTCAAGTTCCTGGAGGCGCTGGGCATGGAGCACCGGGTGGCGGTCGACCTCGCGGCCGACCACATCGAGGTCCGCCCGGACGACCTCGCGGGGCACTGACCCGGATCCGGGCCCGGGTTCGGATCCGGGCCGTGAACCGGACCCGGACCCGGGCCGTGATCCGGACCCGGGCCGTGATCCGGACCCGCTTCCGGCGGCCGGGCGGCGGCGTCAGGTGTCGCCGCCCATCCGCTGGAACAGGCCGCTGCCCTCGGCGTCCGCGCGGAGGTCCGGCGGCGCCTCCCCCGGGGCGCGCTCGCCGCGGGAGGTGGCGGTGCAGAGGGCGAAGACGAGCAGGGCACTGGCCGCCACGGCGAGGATGCCCACTGCGGTCAGGACGCGTAGCCAGGTCAAGGTAGTGCCTCCTGGGGGACGGTGCGGGGAACGCTGCCGGGGATGTATCGGCAGGTCGGCCCGCACGGTCGAGTGCCCACGGACGGTTCTTCCCGCCGCGGGCCGCGCGAGAGGTCGCCCGCGTAGGCGCTCGAAGCGTTGGCGGGGCGCGTCACACCGCCTCGCGCGCCCCCATCGCGGCGCCGGTCCGGGCGCCGTCCTCGGCCGAGGCGCCGTTCTCGGCCGAGGCGCCGTTCTCGGCCGAGGCGGCGGTGTCCGCCCGGGTTCCGCCGTCCGCCCGGGTTCCGCCGTCCGTCAGGGCGCGCAGCAGGCGCAGGTCCGGCTTCCCCAGGCTGTTCAGCGGGACCACGGGCAGCCGCAGGACGGTGTCCGGCGCGCACCGCGCACAACCGCGCTCCCGGCTCCAGCGGCGCAGTTCCTCCGCCGTCGTGCGGGAGCCGTCGGCCAGCGCCACCGCCGCGTGGACGCGCTCCAGCCGGTCGGGGCCGGTGGTCGTGAACGCCACCGCCTCACGGACCTCCGGGTGGGTGCGCAGGGTTTCCTCGACCTCACGGGGGAACACATTGTGCCCCTCGACGATCGCCATCGGGTCGCGCCGCCCGGCCACGGTCAGATAGCCCGCCGCGTCCAGGCTGCCCAGGTCGCCGGTGTGCAGCCAGCCGTCCCGCAGCACCTGCGCGGTCCGCTCCGGATCGCGCCAGTAGCCGACCATGGCGGTCGGCGTGCGGACGAGGACCTCCCCGGTCCGGCCCGGCGGCAGCGGCGCGCCCTCCTCGTCCACGACGCGCACCTCGGTGTCCGGGTACGGGCGGCCGGCGGTGCTCAGCAGCCGCGGGTCCAGGTGCTCGTCCGGGCCGAGCCGGGCGACCGGCCCGCACTCCGTCAGGCTGTACGTCTGGTGCAGCACCCGGCCCAGCCGCCGGGTCGCCTCCGCCAGCCGGCGCGGCGAGGGCGGGCAGCCGGTGTAGCCGATCCGGCGCAGGCTGCCGGTGTCGGTGACCGGCAGCAGCGGGTGGTCCAGCAGCCGGTAGAGCAGGTGCGGCGGCAGGTACAGCCGGGAGACCCGGTACCGCTCCACCGCTGCCAGCACCGCCCCCGCGTCGAAGCCGTCCTGCAGCACCACCGTGCCGCCCGCCGCCAGCGCGAGGTCCGCCGTCGTACCGCCGCCGTGGCAGAGCGGGGTGCACAGCAGGAAGGTCGAGCCGGACAGCAAGGGTGGGCGCGGCGGCCGGGCGAACCGGCGCAGCACTCCCTTCGGCCGTCCCGTCGTGCCGCCGGTGAAGCGCACCGCCATCACGTCCTCGGGCCGGTACCGCGGTTCCAGCGGAGCGGGGGAGCACTCGGCGGCGAGCTCCAGCAGGTCCGCCCCGAGCCCGAGCGGCCCCGGCCCGAGCGAGAGGAGGACGGCCCCGGGCACGGCCCGCGCGACCCCCGCGGCCGCGGCCGAGCAGCGCGCCGGGTCGAAGACCAGCGCCGAGGTGCCCGCGAACTCCGCCAGTGCCACCTGCTCCGCCACCGTCCCGTCCGGGTACGGCATGGCCACCCGGCAGCCCAGCAGGTTCGCGGCCAGCCGCACCAGCAGCGCCTCCGGCCGGTTCCCGGCCAGCACCGTGACCCCGTCCCCGCGCCCCAGCCCGATCCGCTCCAGCGCCCGGGCCGTGCGGTGGACCGCGTCCAGGCAGTCCCGCCCGGTCAGCGCGGCCTCCCCGGACCGGAGCGCCACCCGGCCGGACGCCAGGGCCAACCCGCCCAGCACCAGCTCGGTGTACGTCGGACCCGCCTCTGCCATGGCCTTCCTCCTGTCTGACGGCGCGTCAGCCTAGCGGAAGGGCCACCCCGGGGATCACGGCGGCCTACGGAGCCTCCGGGGCACCGTCCGTGCCCGGCCTCTTGCCCGGGCGGACGCCCGCACGTCGCTCGCACGTCGCTCGCACGTCGCTCGCACGATGCCCGCACGTCGCCCGCGCGGACGCCGCGGGCGGCGGTCGGCCTCCGGTGGGCGGGTCGTCGGCGCGGGTTGTTAGGGTTCCCGGTCGGACCTGAACGGGGGGCTGGTGGGCAGCAGGGTGGAGGCGGTCGTGGTGCCGTGCGGGGTGGTGGACCTGCGCGGCGAGGCCGGGGCGGGGTTCGTGGTGGCGTACCCGGCCGATGCCGTGGTGGTGGTGTCGGGCCTGCCCGGGGCCGGGAAGAGCACCCTGCTGCGCCGGTGGTCCGGTGCGGCGTCGGCGACGGTGCCGGGGGCGGCGTCGGCGGTGCGGGCGGTGGACCCGCGGACGGTGCACGAGGC
Source organism: Kitasatospora sp. NPDC093550 (assembly GCF_044764985.1). Taxonomy (NCBI): domain Bacteria; kingdom Bacillati; phylum Actinomycetota; class Actinomycetes; order Kitasatosporales; family Streptomycetaceae; genus Kitasatospora; species Kitasatospora sp. NPDC093550. The sequence goes on along the minus strand of NZ_JBIWJF010000007.1, from coordinate 184,090 downwards.
CTGCGAGGCGGTGATGCCGGCGCGTCTGCCGTACGCCGTGTACCGGCCGTGGGCGCGGCTGGAGCACTTCCGGCTGCTGCGCTCCTCGGTGCGGCGCGGCGGGCCGCTGCTGGTGCACGACTGCGGCAGCCGAGCCTGGATGCGCCGCTGGCTGGCCCGGGAGGCCGGCCGCCGGGGCCGGGAACTGCACCTGGTGCTGCTGGACGTCGGCGCGGCCGCCGCGCTGGACGGCCAGCGGGCCCGCGGCCGGCACGCCTCCGCCCGGGTGTTCGCCCGCCATCACCGGGGCCTGGCACGGCTGTTGGCGGCCTTCACCAAGCACGTCCGGTCCGGCGGCCCGGTGCCCACCCCCGAGGCGTCGTCCGTGCTGCTGCTGGACGCCGTCTCCCGCTCCCGGGCCGAGACGGTGCGCTTCGGCGCGGGGACTCAACGGTAGGAACGGCGCTCGGCCTCGGCGTGCCACCAGCGGGGCGGGGACGGCCCGTCGACGGCGGCGGAGGGCTGGTCGGGGTGGAGTCCGAGCGGCCGCAGGGCCTCGGCGGCGACCTTGACGCCGACCCAGCACCGCCAGCGGCCGTCCGGCCCGATCCCGCAGCTCAGGTCGAAGCGCAGCGCCTCCGCCGGGAAGGGCATCCAGTCGATGCCCCGGTCACGCAGTCAAGCGCGGACGGCCGCCGGCGGGGTGGGGGAGCCGGGCAGGTTGCGGTAGCCGGCGATGGTGATCCACTCGGGGTCGGGCTCGCTCATGCGCGCCATCCTGCCACCGCACCGGCCGCCGGGAGAAGCGGTTTTGACCGGTGGGAGAAGGGATTTGAGCGGCGGGAGAAGGGGTTTGACCGCTGGGCGAAGCGGTTTGAGCGGCGCGCGAAGCGGTTCGACGGGTTTAAGCGGTCGCACCCGGACCGGCCCTGCCCTACGCTCGGCGCGCCGGACGGTCGAGAACGGGGGAGCGGATGAGCAGGGCCGAAGCCGTACGGGCGACCAACGCACTGGGGGTGCGCTGGGTCGAGCGGGCCGATGTCGCGCCGGGGACGGTCCTGATGCCGGCCGGCCTCTGGCCGCTGCTCGGGCTGCTCGCACCGACCGGGAGCCCGGACGTCCAGGGCGAGTTGGCCCAGGCGCTCGGCTTCCCGCCGACCGCCGCCGCCGAGCGCGCCCGTGAACTCCTCGGTCTGCTGCGGGACATCCCGTCGGTCGGCTCCGCCCTCGGGCTCTGGACGGCGCCGCAGCTGCGGCTGCGCCCGGAGTGGCTGGCCGGGCTCCCGGCGCACCTGCACGGAGCGCTGACCGGCGACGCCGAGCAGGACCGCAAGGAGCTGGACGGCTGGGCGAGCCGGGCCACGGACGGCCTGATCGACACCATGCCGGTGCGGACGAACGAGGAGACCCGCCTGGTGCTCGCCTCCGCGCTCACCGTGCGGACCGACTGGATCAAGCCCTTCGACGACTACGGCTGGGCCCCGGACGACGCCGACCCCGCCTGGTGCACCGACGTCCGCTACCTCTCGCGGTGGACCTCCCTGTTGGAGCGGGCCGCCGTCCTGGAGACGCCCGCCGGGCCCGTCACCGAGGTGCGGGTGCTCGGGAACGGCGACATCAGCGTGCACCTGCTGCTCGGCGAGCCCGACGCCCGCCCCGGCCGGGTACTGGCCGCCGGCATCGAGGTGCTGGACCGGCGGCACCGCCGGACCACCGCCGACCGCCTGCCCGACGGCTCGCCCGGCCCCGGCCTCACGGTCGAGCGGGTCAGGAGCTACACCCCGGAGGACCAGCTGGTCGTGACCGTCCCGCAGTTCACCGTCGAGGCCGACCACGACCTGCTCGACCACGCCGACGCCTTCGGCCTGCGGACGCTGTCCAGGCCCTCGTTGACCGAGCACCGCCTGCCCGGTCTCGCGGACGGCGAGCCGCTGTACCTGGACAGCGCCCGGCAGAAGGCCACCGCGACCTTCGGCCCGCTCGGCTTCCGGGCCGCCTCGGTGACCGCCCTCGCCGTGGCCGTCGGCTGCGCCGCGCCGTCCCGCCCGCCGTACCTGCAGCGGATCTGCCGGGTCGGCTTCGGGCGGCCGTTCGGCTTCCTCGCCGTCCACCGGACCTCCGGCCTGGTGCTCGCGGCGGGCTGGGTGACCGCACCGGACAGGGAGGTCGAGACCGATCCCTGGGAGGAGTGGCCGGAGGAGGACTGACGGCGGATCGACCGGAGATCGGCGTGGGGTCGGGGGGCGGCGTGGGGTCGGGGGGCGGCAGGGGATCGGCGGGGTCGGCGTGGGGCCGGTGGGGGAGCGGCGTCGAGCGGCCCGCCGCCCGTGATCACCGCAACACCCCGCGGCCACCCCGGCGCTGCCAGACTGGGGGCAGCACAGTCCGTCACGGAGAGAGGCCACACCCCGCATGACCAGCAGCGCCGCCGTCGACAACCCGTGGTTCCGCCGGTTCAACCCGTCCGACTCCGCGCCCGCCCGGGTCGTGATCTTCCCGCACGCCGGCGGCTCGGCCAGCTACTACCTGGAGTACGCCAACGCGCTGGCGCCGTACGCGGATGTGCTCGCCGTCCAGTACCCGGGCCGGCAGAACCGCTTCACGGAGCCGACGATCAGCTCCGTGGAGGGGCTCGCCGAGGAGCTCTGCCGGGAACTGCGGGGCTGGACCGACCGGCCGCTCGTCTTCTTCGGCCACAGCATGGGCGCGGCCGTCGCCTTCGAAACCGCCCGGCGCTTCGAGCGCGACGGACTGGAGGGCCTCGGGCGGCTGTTCGTCTCGGCCGGCCGCGCGCCCTCGCTGCCCCGCGACAGCGAGGTGCACAAGCTGTCGGACGACCGACTGCTCGCGGAGATCGTCAAGCTCGGCGGCACGGACGAGCGGGTGGTCGAGATCCCCGCCCTGCAGGAGCTGATCCTGCCGGCCCTGCGCGCCGACTACACCGCCATCGAGACGTACCGCTGCGCCCCGGACGCGACGGTCTCGGTGCCGGTCACCGGCCTGGCGGGAGAGAGCGACCCGAACGCCACGGCCGAGCAGGTCGCCCAGTGGGAGCGGCACACCACCGGCGGTTTCGACCTGCGGGTCTTCCCGGGCGGGCACTTCTACCTGGCGGACCGGACCGACGAGGTCGTCCGGCTGCTCACCGCCCACCTCGGCGGCTGAGACCGCCCGCGGCGGTGACCGGTCCGGGCCGTCCGCGGCGCTGACAGGTTCCGGCCGTCCGCACCGGTGACCGATCCGCGCCGCTCGGCTACTGTGCCGCTTGACGAGCCGTCAACAGAGCACCGGGAGGCCGCGTTGCGCCGGATCGCCGTCGTCGGAGCGGGCCAGGCCGGCCTGCAGTTCGCGCTCGGGCTGGTCGCGGACGGGTACGAGGTGACGCTGGTCGCCGAGCGCACCCCGGAGCAGCTGCGCGGTGGGCGGGTGCTGTCCACCCAGGCGATGTTCGGCCCGGCGCTGCGGCTGGAGGCGGCGGCCGGGCTGGACCTCTGGGCGGGCCGCGCGCCGGCCGTCCCCTCGGTCGCGGCGGTGCTGGCGGCGCCACCCGCGGTACGGGCGCTGGAGTTCACCATGACGCTCGACGAGCCCGCCCAGTCGGTGGACCAGCGGCTCAAGCTGGCCGGCTGGTTGGAGCTGCTGGCCGGGCGCGGCGCCCGGGTCGAGTACCGCTCGCTGGACCGGGACGGCTTGCGCGAACTGGCCCGCCGGCACGAACTGACCGTGGTCGCGGCCGGGCGCGGCGACCTGGCCGGGATCTTCGCCCGCGACCCCGCCCGCTCGCCCTTCGACCGGCCGCAGCGGGTGCTGTCCTGCCTCTACGCGCACGGCGTCGGTGCGCCCGACCCGGCCGCCGGGCCCAGGGCGCGGATGCACGCCCTGCCCGGCCTCGGCGAGCTGTACCTGCAGCCGGCGCTGACGCTCTCCGGTCCCTGCGCGATCCTGCTCTGGGAGGCGCTGCCCGGCGGCCCGCTGGACGCGTTCGGCGACAGCCCGCCGCCGGACGTCCAACTGGCCAGGATCCGCGCCCTGTTGGGCGAGTACCTGCCGTGGGAGGCGGAGCTCTGGACCGAGGCCGAGCCGACCGACGCCGGAGCCGGGCTGTTCGGCGCCGTCACCCCGACCGTCCGGCGCGCGGTGGCCGAGCTGGGCTCGGGCGTGGACGCCGTCCACGTCCTGGGCCTCGGCGACGCGCTGGTGGTGAACGACCCGATCACCGGCCAGGGCGCCAACAGCGCGGCCCGCGCCGCCGAGGCCTACCGGCGGGCCGTCGTCGAGCACGGCGACGCCCCGTTCACCGCCGACTGGATGTGCCGCACCGCCGAACGCTTCTGGCAGCAACACGCGCGGCACACCGTCGAGTTCACCGCCTCCATGCTCACCATGCCGGACCACCTGCACGGCGTGTTCGCCGCCGCCGCCGAGCACGATCAGGTCGCCCGCCGCCTCGCCAACACCTACGCCGAGCCCAGCGACCACGCCGCCTGGCTGGCCACCCCCGAGCTCACCGCGGGCTACCTGGCCTCGCTGACCGGATGACCCCGGGCGCTACCGCGCGCCCGCTTCGTCCGTTTCCGCCCCTGCGGCCCCTGCGGCCCCTGCGGCCCCTGCGGCCCCTGCGCCCGCTTCGGCCGCTTCGGCGGCGATGCGGTCGAACTGGGCGCCCATCGCCGCCGCCAGGGCCTGGGCGGCCGACAGCGGGCGGACCATCACAGTGAAGTCGTCGATCTTCCCCTCCTCGTCGACGTGCAGGAAGTCGCAGCCCTGGATCTGCCGGCCGTCGACGGTCGCGGTGAAGACGAGCGCGTGGTCGCGGCCGCCGGGGTCCGCGATCTCGCGCACGTAGGTGAAGTCCTCGAAGACGCGCATCACAGCGCGCAGGATCGCGGCGGTGATCGCCTTGCCCGGGTAGGGCTTGAAGGCGACAGGGCTGGTGAACACCACGTTCTCGGCGAGCAGATCGGCGATGGCCTGCTCATCGCGCTCCTCGACGGCCTTGCGGAAGGGATGCACGGGATCACTCCATAGTCACATCGTTGAATAGGTGCGTCGGTGAGTATGAGCCGAACGGTGACGGGAAGTCCAGAGCGAGCGCCACACGGCGCCGGACGGTGGCGTGGAATCGCAGCGGGGCGCGGGCGGAGAGCCGTCGTGCCGTGGACGGTGGCCGCGCGGAGTGGGCTCGAAAAAACCGTTCGCGGTGCCGGGGGCATGGGGCGGAGACTGGTGAGTCGATCATGTCGGAGAGGAAGAGTGGCCAGCGCTGACGTACAACCGTGACACCCTGCCCTTCCCCGAGAACCGTGTGCCCCCCATCACCTACGAGGGCATCCGGACCTGGGATGAGTTCGACCCCGCCCGCCGACCGTTCGCCTGGGACGAGGCCGAGGAAGCCCACCTCCGCTCTCTGGTCCGCGCGTGGGTGCCACCCGTGCTCTCGGGTATGGCCGGCAGGTGGCAGGCCGAAGACTGGTGCGAACGTCAGATAGACGCGATCATCCGGGAGCGATACGGCGCCTGGGCCTGGGGATGGAGCTGGTGTCACCGCGACGGCGGGCCCATCGGGAACTGGGTCAGCGGGGGAGGGTCGGTGACGACCCCGGACGAGACCGCAGAACGCGTCGTCGCCGCGCTGTTGGAGTGGCGGGAGTGGTTGGAGCGAACGGCCGGGCGCTTCGCCGAGCTGGCGCCGCCGCCGGACGCCTCACCCGAAGATCGCAGCTGGCACCTGGAACGGGCCTGCGTCCGGCTCGTGACCCACACGCTGGACTCGGGCGCGGAGGGCGGCTGGTACGGGCAGGCCTCGATCGTCCTGGGCTGGTTCCTCACCAGCACCGGCATGGACCGAGCCGAAGCCGCGCGAGCGGTGCAGCGCGCGATCGGTGGCCGGTTCAAGAGCTGGGTCACCCCGGAGCGGACGCTGATCGAATCCGTCGGTGAGGACCTGGCCGCCGGCCTCACCGGCCACGCCCCGTACCGGGGTCACCGTGAGAGGGAGGCGCTGGAGGTGCTCCATGACCGCTACTGACAGCCTTACGGTCTGGCTCCGCGTGCGACGTGAGGCCGACTGGCGCCGCGCACCGGCCCTGCAACGGAATCCGCCCGACCGCGATGGGTTCCGCTCCTGGTGCGAGGGGCCGGTGCGTCGGCGCGACCCGGTTCGCGCCGAGCGCCTGCTCGCCGCACACGCCGTGGCCCGGGAGGACGCCGCACGCCGTACCCCGCTGGACTTCGCCCTGCTGGCCGGTTGGCAGCGCGAAGTCCTCGCCGCAACGGAGGCGCCGTTCCGCGTGAGCGACGCCTATGCGAAGGCCGGCCGGGAGCGCTACGGCCTGACGTCGCGCACCCGAGCCGATTTCGATGCGTGCCTGCGCGAGACGACCGACCCGGACATTCCGCTGGCGGCCCGCGCGGCCCGCGCCTACCTCGATGTGGCGTTCTTCCACCCCTTCACCGACGGCAATGCCCGCGCCGCGCTGTTGACCTTGGTCCATGTTCTCGCCCGGGAGGACATCGTCCTGCCTGAGGTCGGTCCCCTCCAGACCACCCGCTACGCGGATGACCCGGCGGGCGCCGCGGACCTTGCCGCTCTCATCGGGGTGCTCAACCGCCGCCGACCATGAGGATCCCTGCCCTGGTCGGCCCGCCGTCCCCGCCCTCGGGCGACTCGCGGCCCCCGCAGACTCCCGGGCGACCCGGCTTGTAGGCTCTCGTGGAACAGTTCCGGTTCGTGAAGGGGGAGCTCGGTGCGCGCCCGTCGGTGGATACCCGTGGTTGCTGGAGTCGTCGCGCTGAGCAGCCCGACGGCCGCGTACGCCCGCGGCGGGGGCGGTGGGCACGGGTTCGGGGGCAGTGGCGGCAGCGGCGGTAGTGGGGGCAGCCACGGCGGTGGCTTCCACGGGTCGACCGGCGGTGGCTTCGGCTACGGCGTCGGCGCCGGTGGCGGCGGGCTCGTCGCCCTGGTGGTGGTCGTGGCCGTCGTCCTCCTGATCCTGTGGCTCGTGTACCGGCACCGGAAGGCGGCGCAGACGGCTGGTCTGAACACGGTGTCGGACCGGGTGGCGCACCGCGCGGACGCGCAGGCGCGCGAGCGCGCGGCCCAGGTCGGGGCCCGGGTCGACGCCCTCGCCGACACGGATCCGACCTTCGATCGCGCCGCGCTGGAGCACCGGGCCGTCTGGCTGTACGTGACCGCCCAGCACGCCTGGACCCACCACGACCACGCCACGCTGCAGCAGATCCTGTCCCCGGTGCTCTACGGCAAGTGGGCCGAGGAGCTGCGCGACTACGCGTCACGCGGCGAGGTCAACGTCGTGGAGATCGTCTCCGGCCCGGAGGCCGAGCTGGTCGACGTGGCCAATCGCGCGGGCGAGGTGAACGACACCGTCACCTTCCGGATCACCGCGACGCTCAGGGACTACGTACGCCGCGGCGAAGGCCCGGACGCCGAGCGCAAGGACGGCTCGACCCGCCCGGTCGAGTACTGGACGCTGCGCAAGAGCGGGGCCGGGGAGTGGATCGTGTCGTCGGTGGAACAGGCGGCCGAGGGTGCGCACCACCTGACCAGCGCCATCGAGACGGACGGCTGGGACCAGAAGGAGGTCGCCCGCGAGGCGGTGCTCGAGGTCGCCGGGAAGACCGCGGTCAGGGGCGCGGGTGACATCCTGTCGCTCACCAACATCGCGTGGAGCACGGACGCCGACGCCGCCGTCGGCGATCTGAGCGTGCTCGACGGCCGGTTCGACAAGGCGGTTCTCGAGGTCGCCGTCGAGCGGTTCCTCGAGGAGTGGGTCATGAACGACGGCAGCCTGGACTTCACGTCCGTGCGCACGGTCGACCGCACCGTCATGCGTCACGCCGTCGTCCGGTCCGTCACGGTGCGCTCGCTGGTCTCCCGCGACCCGATCGTCTTCCGCGTCGCGGTCGACGCCGAGGGCGTCTACTACGAGGTCGACCGGCGCAGCGAGCAGGTGCTCCGAGGCGACGCGCACAAGCGCCGACCGATCACCTTCGCGTTCGACCTCCGCCTGGACGACACGTCGACCAACGCGTGGACCGTGATCGCCACCGCCGTGGAGTAGGCGGAGCCCGCGCTCGGTCGCGTCGGGCGCGCTCGGGCGCGCCGTAGGTGCGGTCGCGCTCGACCGTGCTCGGCCTCGTCAGTCGACGGCACGTCAACGGCTCCGCGCGCAGAACGGCGGAGCCGGGCTGACCCGGGGGACCCGGCGATGTCACGAGTTCGGCCTCGGTAACCGCAGCCCGCCCTCATGGAACCAGCGGGGTGTACTGGCGGTACACCCTATCGGTGCGTAGTATGCGTTCATGCCTCTTCCACGTTTCGACCGCCTGCCCGCCGAACGCCGGGAGCACATCCTGGGAGTAGCGCGTCGGCACTTCGCCGAGCACGGCGCCGAAGGCGCCTCCTACAACAAGATCATCGAGGCGGCAGGAGTCTCCAAGACCGCCGCCTACCACTACTTCGACGGCCGGGAGGACCTGCTCACCGCGGTCCTCGACGGAGTCCTCGACCGACTGCTGGACGCCCTCGGACCCTGGCAGCCGGCCCGCGACGAGGGGGACTTCCGCGCCCGGTTCACCGCTGGATCCGGCGCCCTCGCCGCCCACCTGGGGAACCACCCCGAGGACCTGGCCCTCGCCGAGGCTGCCATCGGGCGCGGCGACGGAAGCCCGTGGCTCGACTGGTTCGGCGCCCTGGTCACGGACGGCCGTCGGCTCGGGATGATCCGTACCGACGTGGACCACGCACTGATGGTGTCGGCGACCGCCGCCGTCGTCCGGGCCGCGGACGCCTGGGCCGTGGCCCTGATGACGAGCGGATCCCTCGAAGGCCTCCCGGAGGGTGGCCCCCCGGACCAGCTGTGGAGCCTCCTGTGCGGCCTGTGGGGTGCAGCGGCGACCGCGGCCCCCGGACAGGAGTCGAACGATGCGCACTGACCTGAGGATCTCCTGGGAGATACCGGCCACCCCGTCCGGCCTCGCCGGCCGTCTGGAACGGTTCATGGGTCCGGGCAAGTCCCGCTCCGAGTCCGCGGTGGAGACCATCGGCCTCCTCGGCTGTGCCCTGCTGCTGGCCGCCGGACTGTGGAGCTCGGGAGCCGCACGCGACTGGTCGACCGGGCAACTCGCCGTGGTCGCCCTGGCCGGGCTCGACCTGATCGGCGGGGTCCTGACCAACGCCACCAACGCCGCGAAGCGTTGGTACCACCGGGCCGACCCGGCGGCGCGGCGCGCCCGGCTGCTGTTCGTCTCGGCGCACCTGATCCACCTCGCCGCGATGGGGCTGTACGTCCTCTCCGGCGACCTCGCCTGGACCTCGGCGAATGCCGCGCTGCTCCTCGGCGGGGCGGTGGCGGTGGAGTTCGCGGCCGTCCACCTCAAACGGCCCGTGGCGATGGCGGTGTTGATGGCAGCCGTCCTGGTCAACCTGTTCTGGCTGCCGGCGCCGGCCGCGCTTGCCTGGTTCGCGCCCCTGTTCTTCCTCAAACTGCTCGTCTGTCACCTCGTGCCCGAGGCGCCCCTGGAGCGGGGCCGGGATGCCTGAGGACCTGGCTGCCGCGGCCTCCCGCCGGATCGACACCGACCCCGACCCGGCCGCCTGCGCCGATCTGCTGGCCGCCGCGTTCGCCCGGGAGCCGGCCGTCTCCTGGATCTGCGGCGGCGCCCACACCGCCCGCGCTCGCTGGTTCCGCGCCACGCTGCGCACCCACGCCGGCCTCGCCGGGGCCCGCCGTGCGGCTCTCGTGGACACCGACGGACGGCTCCTGGCGGCAGCCGTCCTGACCCCGCCGGGCGCGACCCCGCCCGCCGGCGCCCGCGTCCTCTGGGCGGCCCGGACCCTGCTGGGCAGCGGGCCGCGTGCCCTCGGCCGGACCCTGCGCTATCTGGAGGCCACCGAGGGCGGGGCTCCCGCGGGGGCCTGGACCCTGGAGTTCGTCGGAGTCCGCCCTGACCTCACCGGCCGTGGAGCGGGCCGCACCCTCCTGGACCACGTCCTGACGACGACGCCGGGAGCAGTCCACCTGACCACGGCGGACCCGGCGAACGTCCCCCTGTACCGCCACTTCGGCTTCACCACGCTCGGCGAGACCCCGCTGGGACCGCTGACCGTCACATCGATGGCCCGCGTACCGGGTTAGAAGACGGGCGTCGCGGGCCCCGATCCGGGAAGGTCCTGTCCGTTCACGACGGACGGAAAAGAACAAAGGCAAGGAGGTCGCCCGATCCTTGCCACTCTCAACTTATAGCGCACGGGGGGCCTTGCGGCAAGGCCCGGGTCGTGGCGCAGAATCGTCGGCCGAGGCCGGAACGTGGGGAAAGCAGGGAGTCGCGAAGTGCGCGTCCCTGCACCGACTGTGGGTTCTGCGGGACGTGAAACCGCTGGTGGGGCTCGCGGTGTGGTTGCGGGCACGCGGCGCGGAGGCCCGGTGTGCGCGCCGCGCGCCTCCGTAGAGCAGCCGGCCGAAATGCCTTGTCGAATGGGGAGTTCATGATTGATGTGATCGTTGCCGGCGGCGGACCGACCGGCTTGATGCTGGCCGCCGAGTTGCGGCTGCACGGCGTGCACGTGCTCGTGCTGGAGAAGGAAGCGAAGCCGACCGGGATCGTCCGCTCGCTCGGCCTGCACGCGCGAAGCGTCGAGGTGATGGACCAGCGCGGTCTGCTGGAGCGGTTCCTCGCGCTCGGCAGGCGGCACCCGGTCGGTGGTTTCTTCGCCGCCATCGACAAGCCGGCGCCGGACCGGATGGACACCGCGCATCCGTACACCCTCGGCATCCCGCAGACCACCACCGATCGCCTGCTTGCCGAGCACGCCACCGAACTCGGGGTCGAGATCCGGCGCGGCTGCGAACTCGTCGGGCTGAGCCAGGACGACCACGGCGTGACCGCCGAACTCGCCGACGGCACGCGGCTGCGCTCGGGCTACCTCGTCGGTTGTGACGGCGGCCGCAGCACGGTGCGCAAGCTGCTCGGCGTCGGCTTCCCCGGCGAGCCCTCCAGGGTCGAGACGCTGCTGGGCGAGGTGGAGGTGACCGTGCCGCCGGAAACGCTGAGCGCCGTGATGGCTGAGGTCCGCACGACCCACAAGCGGTTCGGCGCCGTGCCCCTCGGGGACGGGGTGTACCGCCTCGTCGTGCCCGCCGAAGGGGTGGCCGAGGACCGTACGGTCCCGCCGACCCTGGACGAGCTGAAGCGGCAGGTGCGGAAGTTCGCCGGCACCGACTTCGGCGTGCACTCACCGCGGTGGCTCTCCCGCTTCGGCGACGCCACCCGGCTGGCCGAGCGCTACCGGACCGGCCGGGTGCTGCTGGCCGGCGACGCGGCGCACATCCACCCGCCGACCGGCGGGCAGGGGCTCAACCTCGGCATCCAGGACGCGTTCAACCTCGGCTGGAAGCTGGCCGCCGAGGTCAACGGCTGGGCACCGGAGGGCCTGCTGGACAGCTACCACACCGAACGGCACCCGGTGGCCGCCGATGTGCTGGACAACACCCGCGCGCAGATGGAACTGATGTCCCTGGAGCCGGGTCCCCGAGCAGTGCGCCGACTGGTGTCGGAACTGATGGATTTCGAGGAGGTGAACCGGTACCTGATGGAGAAGATCACGGCGGTCGGCGTCCGCTACGACTTCGGGGAGGGGCACGAACTGCTCGGCCGACGGCTGCGGGACGTGGGGCTCAAGCGGGGTCGCCTCTACGAGCTGATGCGCGGCGGCCGCGGGCTGCTGCTCGACCAGACCGGCGGCCTCTCGGTGGCGGGCTGGGCAGACCGAGTCGACCACGTCGTCGACGTCAGCGAGGAACTGGACGCGCCCGCGGTGCTGCTGCGGCCGGACGGCCACGTGGCGTGGGTTGGTGACGACCAGCAGGATCTGCTCGACCGACTTCGCCAGTGGTTCGGCGCTGCGGTCAGTTGAGCGCGCACGCGGGGCACGAAAGCCCACGGGGCCTGCCCGGACGGACCTGTCCGAGGGAGGGCGGCCGGCCGGAGGCACCCACACCGTCGTCCTGCGTTTCGCCGACGCCGAACAGGCCCGCGCCGTCTACGAGTCCGAGCAGTACCGGGAACTGCTGGAGGAACGCCTCGCGGCCACCCGCCCGTTCACGGCGATGATCGTGCCCACCCTCTGAGGTGGGATCTCGGTGGCCTGCGAGGACAGGCGGCTGTCCTGCGGGCGCTTGGCGGGGGCGTCCACGCTCCCTCAGCGGAGCCGGGCGAGCGTGGACGGTGGCGCGATGCCGCCGGGTACCGGCCGCGAGGTCCACCGCGGTCTGCCCGTCACGGTAGGCGAGGGCCGCCCAACCTCGGCAGCGGTCTTGCCTAGTGCGGAGCGCCGCAGGTGTGATGGCCGCAAGGTGGGCCGCGACTCGCTGTCCGCCGGCCAGACCGCTGAACCGACTGCCCGAGGGAGACCCACACCCGATGTCCATATGGCCTTCGATCGTCGCCGTGCTCGGCACTCTCGCCGGTGCGCTGACCGCCGGGCTCCTCCAGCACCGTTCGGCGCGCACCGCACGCGCCGAGGAGCGCGCCGACAGCCGCCGCGAGGACCAGCTCGGTGCGGTCACCGACTTCGCGGCCGCGTTGGACGCGCACCGCTCGGCGATGTTCCACCGGGAGCGCCTGGCGCTGGCCGAGGCGGGCGCCGAGCACCAGCTGGAGGCCCAGACGAGGTCCCACGACACCCGTGCGGCGATCACCGCCCCCCACATCCGGCTCCAGGTCCTGGTCCCCGAGCTGGCCGACCCCGCACAGCGGGCCGCGGACGCGACCTACGCGCTGCGCAAGGCCGCCGACCGAGCCGAGCTGGACGCGCAGCGGCACGCGGCGAAGGAGGCGTCCGTCGCCTTCATCACCGCGGCCGCCGCGCTGCTGGGCAACGGCTGACCCGGGGGCGGTCGGCGCGCCCTCGGGTCCCGTGACGGCGTCTCGTCCTCCCCCCGGCATGGCGGGGGCTCAGCCACGGCCTCGGGCGGCGTGAATGCGGTCAGCGAGTTCGTCGACGCGGTTGACGAAGCCTCGGACGTCGGCGGGCAGTTGCTGGGGTTTCGGGGCGGTGCTCGCGCGTTGGCGGTGTCGGCCGGGTAAGGAACGACCAACGGCAGCCCCGTCCGATCCCGCCCCAGCGGCCGCTTCCAGGGATCCCCATCACCTGCGCCACCGTCACGCGTGTGGGGGAGAATCCGCGCTTCGCCGGCCATCCACCGCAGCGGAGCGCTACGTTGACGACTGCCGACTGTGGGGAGAACTGTGGACATGACCATCGACCAGGCCGCCCTCGGCCGCGCGGTGAGGGCGGTTGCCGCCGCCGTGCACGCCGACGACCCGGCCGCGCTCTACCGGGCCGTGATGCCGCCGGCAGGAACGGACACACCGCCGGCCGAGGCCGCGGCCTGGTTCGGGACGCTCCTCATCCACCTGGCACTCACGGCGGCGACCGCTTCGAAACTCCAACCGGGCTGCCCCCGGGAGGCGGTCGCGGAGTGGATCGGGCAGGAACTGGGCCCGCCGCCGACCCCGGCACTGCTGCGCTCTGCGGACCCCGCTCGCATCGACCACGTCGAAGCCGTGAGCGCTGTGGCGGACCACTCCCGCTGCCGCGAGTACGCCGTCGACCTGGTTCGAGTGGGCCTGACCGACCCCGACCGGGACCCGGACGAGCGAGGCGTCGACGCCCATTGCACGGTGACGAACGACAAGGACATCCGGATCGTCGTGATGGCGATGCTCGGCCGCCTCATCCCCGTTCCCGGCGACCGGTCCTGACCGCTCGACCCCCCGACGCACACGGGCGCACCGGACCCCCGTCCTCGTGACGGCCGTCCTCGCGGATCGGGGCGACGAGGTCGGTGCGCGGCATGACGCGGCATGACCGGCTGCCGACGGGTCACGCCTGGACCCCGGCGCGGCGAGCAGGACGCCGCCGCGGCCGAGGCCTGGGAGGCCGAGAACCACGTGAACGCTTCCAGAGCCCTACCGGACCTTCATCACCGATTCCGTACACGTCGGGTCCGGAGCCGTCCACGCCGCCTCACTTCGCGGTGCCAGGCGCTTCGACCGTGAACGTCACGAAATCGACTTCGGCATCGGAGGGCAGGCCTGGATAGTGGCCCTGGAGTGCCTTCTTGAGCTGGTCGATGCTCGTGAAGCCGTCGAGCCGAGCCTGTTCGGCGGTGAGGCGGTCGAGCCGGTGGCGTTCGACGCCGGTGACGGTGCCGTTCAAGGTGCGGTGGGCTTCGTCGTCCTCGAAGAGGAAGATCGCGGGACCCGGCGCGACCGGATCTTCATAGCGGACGGTGGAGGTCTTCCGCGCGGCGGCGATGTCCTCGTAGTAGCGCTTGTGGAACCGGACGATTCGACGCGCATGCGCATCGGGGAAGACGTAGGCGTCCGGCAGAAGCTCCCGAATCGGGCGCAGTGTCGGCCCGTCGTCGGTCGGTACGGCGACGAAGACGTCGGGGTGGAGGTCGAGAAGCGCTTGGCGACAGCGCCCGCATGGCGGGATCAGGCCACGACCCCGGTCTCCCGCAGCGGCGATCGTGACGAGCGGGCCGGCTCCCGCGGCGGCGGCGGCACCGAGGACGACGAGCTCGGCGCACGGTCCGCCGGTGAAGTGGTAGACGTTGACCGCCTCATGGATCCTGCCGGCCGTGTCCATCGCCGCTGCGGCCACGGTGTGGTTCGGATCGTTCCCGAGGGTGGCGGCGAGGCGTTCCGCAGCCTCGATGACGCGGCGCTCGGAGTCGAAGAGCTTCATGGAGACCATGGCGCCAACCGTAGATCGAGCCGGCCTGACTCTTCGACGGAATTTCCCCGCGCACGTCGCCTCGCCTCGCCTCGCCTCGCGTCGTCCGCGGCGGCGCCCCCGGCGCGGGGGGTGGTGGCGCACAACTCCCCCGTGCGCCGGTGTGTTTCCGATCGTCGTCCGGTCGGACGGGGCGGCCTGCCTGCGGGAACGTCGCCGGCGGTGTCCGCCGCGCCGCGCGGGCGGTTCGGAGGGCGCCGCACGAGGGAACCCGGGGCTGGGCGGCTGCGTCGATCGCAGCGGCCGCGGTCCGGGCGGTGGCCGTCGGGCGGGACGAGGCGTGGGGGTTGGCGATGGACGACGAGGCGGTACGGGACGTCGGGGACTGGCAGCTGCCGGGCTACACCCACCTGCGGGAGCTCGGCGCGGGAGCCGCCGGCCGCGTGGTGCTCGCCCGCCACGACCCCACCGGTACGCCCGTGGCCATCAAGTACCTGCACGACACGGCCGCCGGCCCCGCCCTGCGCGCCGAGGCGGAGACGCTGGCCCGGCTCGACTCCCCGTACGTCACCCGGCTCTACGAGTACGTCGAGGGCGGGCCGCACGCGGCCCTCGTGATGGAGCTGGTCGACGGCGTCTCGCTGCGCACGCTGCTCAAGGAGGAGAAGGCGACCACGCCCGAGGCGGCGCTGGTCGTCCTCAAGGGCTCCCTCCTGGGGCTGGCCGCCGCCCACGCGGCCGGGCTGGTGCACCGGGACTACAAGCCCGCCAATGTCCTGGTCGCCACCGACGGCACCTCCAAGCTGGTCGACTTCGGCATTGCGGTTCCCCGCGGGTCCGACCGCGACGTCTCCGGCACCCCCGCCTACCTGGCGCCCGAGCAGTGGGCCGGCGACCCGGCCTCGCCGGCCGCCGACGTCTACGCGGCCACCGTCACCTTCTTCGAGTGCATCACCGGCAAGCGCCCCTTCACCGGGGGGACGATCGGCGCGCTCGCCGTGCAGCACCAGGAGTCCCGGATCCCCGACGAGCTGGTGCCGGACCACGTGCGCCCGCTGGTCCTGGCCGGGCTCGCCAAACGGCCGCAGGACCGGCCGGCCGGCGCGGCCGAGTTCGTCCGGCTGCTCGACCGGGTCGCGGCGGCCGGGTACGGCGAGCGGTGGGAGGAGCGCGGCCACGAGGACCTCGCCGCCCTGGTCGCCCTGCTGGCCCTGCTGCTGCCCCGGGGCCCCGGCGGCCCCGCGCCCGCCGGGACGACGGCGCTCGCGCACACCCGGCTCGTCGCGGCCGTCGTCGCTCCCGTCGCTCCCGCCGCTCCCGCCGCTCCCGCCGCTCTCGGGACCGTCCGGCGACCGCTCCCGCGAAGACGGGCCCGGCTGACGGTGGGCGTGGTGGCGGGCGGCGTGGTGGTGGCCGTGGTCGGCGGCATCGCGCTGGCCGGCGTGACCGACCGGGGCGAGCGCACGCTGACGGGCAGTCCGGCGCCCCGGTTCACCACCGTCCTGGACCCGACCCCGGCGACCGACCCGCCGTCGCCCGACCCGACACACGTTCCCACCGGGAGGCCCTCGCCGTCGCCCTCCCTCGCGCCGTCCCTCGTCCCGGTGCCCTCGCCCGCCGGCCCGCCCACCACCGACCCGGCGCCCGCCCCAAGCCCCAGCCCCACGACGGACCCCGGCCCCGGCCCCGGCCCGGGCCCCGGTCCCGGCGGGCGGCCCGCCCCCACCCCGTCGCGCACGCCCAGCGACCCCGTGACCTCCGCGCCCCCACCGCCGCCACCGCCACCGTCCCCGACCGCCCCGACCAGCCCGCCCACGAACCGCTCCACCCCGCCCACCACGCCCCCGACCAGCAAGCCGCCCACCACTCCGCCGCCGGTCCGGGTGGCGTCGGTGAACGTCGACTCGATCTCCTGCGACGGCGGCTACGGCATCCAGGCCACCGTCACCGTGGTCACCTCCGGCCCGCCCGGAGCCACGCTCGTCCTCAGCTGGATGCACAACTCGGCCCCCACGTTCCCGAGCGAGACCGTCGCCACCGACATCGTGAAACTCGGCACCGGCCGCACCACCCTGACCGTCCACCACCAGTTCGGCACCGGCGACAGCCGCCTCCAGTGGGGCGTGCGGGTGTCCACCACACCAGCGGCCGGGAGCACCCCGACGGCCTACCGGGAGCTGTACTCCCCGTCCTGCCACGAGCCCGGCTGATCCGCACGCCACCGCCAGGAGGAATCCCCGTGCCCCCGTCCGGATCCACCCCCGACCAGGACCCCACCCAGCGCCTCGCCCCCGGCGGGCCCAGACGCACCGCACCGTTCGACCGCGTCGGCCCCGCCCCGGAGGACGACCACGAGAGTGCCACGTTCCTCGACCCGACCGTCTGGGGCTCCGCCCCCGCTCGCCCCACGCCCGTGCAGCCGCCCACCGCACCGCCGGAGGACGACCACGAGAGTGCCACCTTCCTCGACCCGACCGTCTGGGACTCCGCCCCCGCTCGCCCCACGCCCGTGCAGCCGCCCACCGCACCGCCGGAGGACGACCACGAGAGTGCCACCTTCCTCGACCCGACCGTCTGGGACTCCGCCCCTCCCCCCGTGCCTCCCACCCCTCCCACGGCGCCCACCGCGTCCACGCCGTCGCCCGAGCCGGAGCTGCGCCGCTTCGGCCCCGGCGTGCCGCCGCAGGCCGCCGTGGTGTGGCGCGGCGAGGCGTCGGCCGGCAGACCGGTACCGCCGACCCGTCGACGCCGGGCCTTCGGCTGGCTGGTCTGGGCCGCCGTCCTCCTCGTCCTGCTGGCCGTGCTGCTCACCCGCTGCCGCGCCGATCCGCCGCTCGACCTCACCGGCGTCTCCGTCACCGCCACGCCGGCGGCCGGACCGACCTGCGGCGGGACGGCCGTCCTCACCGCCTCGGTCACCACCAACGGCAACCCCGGCACCATCCGCTACCGCTGGCTGCGCAGCGACGGGACGTCCTCCGGCGAACTCGTGCAGCCGGTCCAGTCCGGAGATCGCCGGGTCGACCTGGTACTGCGCTGGACCTTCGACGGCCCGGGCACCCTGCGCGCGACCGCCACCGTCGAGGTCCTGGCCCCCCAGCGGCTCAGCGGCTCCACCACCTTCGACTACACCTGCGCCGGCTGAGCAGTCGCCGCGGGCGCGGCGTGGTGGCGTCGCCGGGTCGGTGGGTGTTCAGGGGCACGAGCGGGCCGGGTGCCGGTCGGGATCGTCATGCGGGCCTGGACGGAGGTACCGAAGTGGTCCGGGGCGAGCACGCCCGCCATCGAGCCCCTTCGCGTTGCAGGGCCGGCGGAAGGCGGCGGTGGTCCGGGCGCTGCGGCCGTGTGCGCGGGGCGGCCGTCGGCTCAGGAGGTGGGTGGGGCCTGCCTAGTCGCGTTGTTGAGTAGGCAACGACGTGCCTAGACTGGCCGCATGGCTCTGCGGAACGCCGTGATGGCGGCCCTCCTGGAGGGCGAGGCGTCCGGGTACGACCTCGCCAAGGGCTTCGACGCGTCCGTGGCCAACTTCTGGATGGCCACCCCCCAGCAGCTCTACCGGGAGCTCGAGCGCATGGAGGCCGACGGGCTCATCGCCGCCCGCGTCGTCCAGCAGGAGAAGCGTCCCAACAAGCGGGTGTTCGCCCTCACCGAGGCCGGACTCGACGCCGTCCACGCCTACACCGCCGAACTCCCGAGCAGGCCGAGCACCATCCGCGACGAGCTCCTGGTCAAGGTCCAGAGCGTCGACGCCGGGGACGTCGCCGCCGTCCGCGCGGCCATCGCCGAGCGGATGGAGTGGGCGCGGGCCAAGCTCGCCCGCTACGAACGGCTCCGGGCGAAACTGCTCGACGGCCGCACCGAGGAGCAGCACCTCGCCGAGTCCGAACGCATCGGGCCCTACCTCACCCTGCTGCGCGGCATGGCCTTCGAGGAGGAGAACCTCCGCTGGGGCGGGACGGCCCTGCGCGTCCTCGACCGGCGGTCGGCTCCCCGGCAGGTCTGATCCGGGCCGGGCGCTCGCGGCGCCTGATGGGCGGTCATGTGAGCTTCACCACTGCGCCGATGCGCGTCGGCGGTGAGATTGCGGATCATGACGTGGTGGCCCCTCGATACCCTGGCCGGGGTGGTGATCCTGGCGCTGGAGGCCGGGGCGACCTTCCTGTACGGCCTCCACGTCGGCCTGAGGGGTTGGGCGGGCCGGGACACCGAGGACGAGAACAGGGTGTTCGTCGTCGTGGCCGTCGTGGTCACCGCCACGTTCGGTGCGGGGCTGCGGTGGGCGGGCCTGCCGGTCTCCGGGTGGATCCAGTTCGCCGTGACGGGCACCATCCTCCTGCTGGTCCTGCTGCAGTCGGTGATCGGCCCCTGGATCGCGGCCCGACGGCACCGTCGCCCACCACCGTCGAAGAGACGGCCGAAGGCGGGAAGAGGCACGGGCCGAAACCGCCGAGAGCCGTACGCGCGGCCGACGGGTCCGTCGTCCTGGCAGGCCCACCGCCGGGCCACGGTCCCGTCGATCTGGGTGCCGGCGGTCCTGGAGGCCGCGGAGGGGCCGCTTTTCGCCGAGCTGATCGTCGGGGCGGGCGCCGGGCTCCACGAGGAGATCGCTGCGGTCGCGGTCCGCAGCGGCTTCGTCCCCACCGCGGGCAAGGCGACGGGCGCGGGTGAACCGCCGGGCACGAGCGGCGCCGTCGAGGTCGGCGGCGGTGGGGTGGAACGCCTGGTCCTGGACGCTGGACGCCGGGAATGGGAGCCGGACGGGCCGGTCGGGACGACGCCCGGCTGGCTGGCGGCCGCCGAGGACCGGAGCGTCGTCCTGGTCACCCTCGTACCACCCGGCACCTGGCCGCCGGACCTGGCGGCGCTGGAACCCGCGTCGCGCCGCGAGGCCTTCCGCCGGGGGCTCGACCGGGCGAGGGCCGAGGGCCTGGCGCTGCACGGGACGGCCGCCGTGTGGCGGAGCAGCGAGGGCGGAGCGCCTGCGGGCGGTGGTCGGTGACGGCTGCGGCTTGCCCCCGGGCCGTCGGCGGGACGAGGCTGGAGGGGGGACGGCAACGGGTTCGGGAGGCGTCGCTCGTGGAGGGACAGGAGCCCGCGGGCCGGTCCGGCAGCGGCCACCGGAGCGTGCCGCACACGGCGGACCTGCGGGTGGAGGCCTGGGCGCCGACGGCCGAGGGCTGCATCGGCGAGCTGGTGCACGCCGTCGTGGGCAGCTTCGCCGACCTGAGCGGCGCGCGGATCGTCGGCGAGCGCGGCTGCACCGTCCTCGCGGTGAGCGACGCGGACCTGCTCGCGGGCGTCCTGGAGGAGGTCATCTACCGGATGGACGCCGACGGGGAACTGCCCGTCGCGCTGGCGATCGGCCGCATCGAGGGGCTGGACGGCGCCCGCACCGTGGCGGTCCGGTTCCGGATGGCCGAGGCCGCCACGGCCGCCCTGGTCGGCGCCGTACCGAAGGCCGTCTCGCTGCACGACCTGGACCTGCGCGCCGGCCCGGGCGGCTGGACCGGCCAGGTCACCGTGGACGTCTGACCATCGGAGCGCACGAGCGGCGAGCGCACGAGCGCCGAGCGGCGGAGGCAGGGTGAGCGAGGTGGAGATCGCACTGACCGGGGCGGGCCGGTACCGCTGGCGGATCGAGCCGCGCCCGCCGATGCGGGTGCCGGGCGTGGTCTTCGCGTCCGAGGCGCTGCTGCCGCAGGCCGCCGGGGACCGGGCGCTGGAGCAGGTGGCGAACGTGGCGACGCTGCCCGGGATCGTCCGCGCCTCCTTCGCGATGCCCGATGTCCACTGGGGCTACGGCTTCCCGATCGGCGGGGTCGCGGCCACCGACGTCGACGAGGGCGGCGTGGTCTCGCCCGGCGGGGTGGGCTTCGACATCTCCTGCGGGGTCCGGCTGCTGGCCGCCGGAGTCTCCCGGGACGAACTCGACCAGGAGCGGATCCGCCGGCTGATGGACCTGCTGGACAAGACCGTCCCGCGCGGCCTCGGCCGGGGCGGCCTGTGGCAGCTGTCCGGGCCGGACGAACTGGACGACCTCCTGCTGGGCGGCGCCCGCTACGCCGTCGAGCACGGCCACGGCGTGCCGCGCGACCTGGAACGCTGCGAGGACGGCGGGGTGCTGGCCGGTGCGGCCCCCGGCGAGGTGAGCCACCGGGCCGTCGAACGCGGGCTGCAGCAGGTCGGCAGCCTCGGCTCGGCCAACCACTTCCTGGAGGTGCAGGCCGTCGACCGGGTGCACGACCCGGAGACGGCGGCCGCCTTCGGACTGCACCCCGGACAGGTCTGCGTCATGATCCACTGCGGCTCGCGCGGCCTCGGCCACCAGATCTGCACCGACCACGTGCGCGCCATGGAGCGCGACCTGCACCGCTACCGGATCGAGCTCCCGGACCGCCAACTCGCCTGCACCCCGGTCGACTCGCCGCGCGGCCGCGCCTACCTGGGCGCGATGACCGCCGCCGCCAACTACGGCCGCGCCAACCGGCAGCTGCTCTCCGAGGCGGCCCGCCGCGCCTTCGCCACCGCGCTCGGCGTCGGACTGGAGCTGGTCTACGACGTCTCGCACAACCTCGCCAAACTGGAGACCCACGAGGTGGACGGCGCCCCCCGGAAGCTCTGCGTCCACCGCAAGGGCGCCACCCGCGCCCTGCCGCCCGGCGACCCCGACCTGCCCGCCGACCTCGCCGGGGCCGGCCAGCCCGTGCTCGTCCCGGGCACCATGGGCACCGCCTCGTACGTCATGGTCGGCCTGCCCGACAACGAGGCCTTCCGCTCGGCCTGCCACGGCGCCGGACGGGTGCTCAGCCGGCACCAGGCGCTGCGCACCGTGCGCGGCGAGCGGCTCAAGAGCGCCCTGGAGGCACAGGGCGTCGCGGTGCGCCCGGCCTCCTGGCGGGCGCTGGCCGAGGAGACGCCCGAGGCGTACAAGGACGTCGACGCGGTGGCCGCCGTCACCGAGGCCGCCGGACTGGCCCGGCAGGTCGCCCGGCTGGTGCCGCTGGGCGTGTGCAAGGGCTGAGCCACTCCGCCCCGGCCCGCTACCGCGGCCCGTCGCCTTGACCCGCCGCTCTGACCCGCCGCTCTGACCCGTCGCCTTGACCCGCCGCTCTGACCCGCCGCCCCGACCGGCCACTCCACCGGGCCGGACGCGGGGAGCCGGCACCGATTCCGGTCGTGTCCCTCGACTCGCCCGCCCGGGCGCGCTTTGATGTCGGACGCATCCGTCGCGGGGCCGGGGACCAGCAGCCAGCAGCAGGAGGTGGCCATGCCGGGGAACGAGGACGCCCACGGGCTCGGAGAGGGCGCCGGCCCGGTGATCGAACTGCGGTCGCTCACCAAGCGGTACGGCGGCACGGTCGGCATCGAGCGGCTGGACGTGTCGGTCGCGGCCGGCGAGGTGTTCGGCCTGCTCGGCCCCAACGGCGCCGGCAAGACCACCACGCTGCGCTGCCTGGTCGGCCTGCTCAGCCCCAGCGACGGGCGGGTGCGCGTGCTCGGCCTGGACCCGGTCGCCGACCACCGCCGGCTCGCCCCCGCGATCGGCTACCTGCCCGGCGAACTGCGGCTCTACCCCGAGCTGACCGGACAGCAGACCCTCGACCTGCTCGCCGCCCTCCAGGGCGCCCCGGTGCCGCGCCAGCGCGAACTGTGCGACCGGCTGAAGCTCTCCCGGCCCGACCTGGCCCGCCCGGTGGGGGAGTACTCCCGGGGCATGAAGCAGAAGCTCGGGCTCGTGCAGTCGCTCCAGCACCGGCCGCCCGTGGTGGTGCTGGACGAGCCGAGCGAGGGGCTGGACCCGCTG
Source organism: Kitasatospora sp. NPDC093550 (assembly GCF_044764985.1). NCBI lineage: Bacteria > Bacillati > Actinomycetota > Actinomycetes > Kitasatosporales > Streptomycetaceae > Kitasatospora > Kitasatospora sp. NPDC093550. The sequence goes on along the minus strand of NZ_JBIWJF010000007.1, from coordinate 161,543 downwards.
GTCCAGGAGACCTTCTACGAACTGCTCGCCGAGGAGGCCGCCGCCGGGCGGACCGTGCTGCTCTCCAGCCACGTGCTGCCCGAGGTGCAGCGCACCTGCGGCCGGGTCGCGATCGTGCGCCACGGCCGACTCGTCACCGTCCGCTCGGTGGCCGAACTCCGCCAGGCGCGGGCCCGCCGGGTCCGGCTGGTCTTCGCCGACGGGCAGGGCGTCCGCCCCCTGGGCGCCGCCGAGCGGTGGTCCCCGCGCTGGGACGGCTCCCGGGTGGAGCTGCTGGTGCCGCCCGACGAGGTGGTCCCGGCGGTCCGCACCCTGCTGGCCGAGCTGCCGGTCGCCGACCTGACGGTGGAGGAGGCGGGCCTGGACGAGGCCTTCCTCGACCTCTACCGCTCGAACGCCGAGGACGACGGCGGCGGTGACGGCGACGGTGACGGCGGCGATACCGGCACGGCCGCCGGCACTGGCGGCACTGGCGGCACTGGCGGCACTGGCGGCCCGGCAGCGGCGGAACCCGCCCGCCGCCCCGACACGGAGGAGAAGCCGTGACCCCCGGAACCGTCAGCCGCCGCCTCCCCCTGGTCTGGCTCGCCCTGCACCGGCGCCGCCGGATGCTGCTCTCGCTGCTCCTGGGCATGGTCGTCTTCGAGACCCTGATCGTGGTGATCGCCGGAACCGTCCCGCCCGGCGACCTGTTCGGCGCCGCCCGGCGCAACCCGCCCGGCGCGTTCCGGGCCTTCAGCGGTTCCAACGGCGACGTCTCCATCGCCAGCTACCCCGGGCTGCTCGGGGCCGGGCTCACCCACCCGTTCTGGATCGCCCTCCAGCTCACCGTGATCGGCTCGCTCGGCGCCGCCGCCGTCGCGGCCGACGTCGAGTCCGGCACCATCGAGCTGCTGATGACCCGCCCGGTCACCCGCCGCCGACTGCTCGCCGAACGGGCCGGAGCCCTCGTCGCCGCCTCGGTGCTGCTCAACGCCGCCGCCACCTTGACCGTCGCGCTCGGCGTCGCGTTCTCCCCGAAGCTGCGCGACGCCGTCCCGGAGGGCGCGGTGCTCACCGCCGGACTGCTCGGCTGCGCCCTCGCGTTCTGCCTGACCGGGCCGGTGCTGGCGGTGTCGGCGCTCAGCCGGCGCCGGGCGTACGTGATCGGCGCGGCGGTCGTCTTCGGCGCGGTCGGCTTCGCGCTCAACTTCGTCGCGCTGGCCTGGTCCCCGGCCCGGCCGCTGCGCTACCTCAGCCCGTTCCACTACTACGCCCCGGGCGACGTGCTCGCCCACGGCGGGGTGCCTTGGGTGGCGCTGGGGGTGCTGATCGGCGTCGGCCTGCTCGGACTGCTGGCTGCGTTCCGCCTGCTGGAGCGCCGCGACCTGGCGATCTGACCGATCCGACCCGGCTGATCGACCGACCCCGGCTCCAACCGCCCCGGCTCCGATCGACCGACCCCGGCGCACCGGCCGGATCACCCCTCCGTCATGCTGGTCGCCCGCCGACACGGCGACGGTGATCACGGACGGACCGATGGACAGCAACGACCACAGACCCACCCCACCCCGCACGCCTCGACGTACGAAGGCCCGGCGCACGAAGGCCCGGCGCACGCCGTGGGCGGCCGTCGTGGCCGCGCTGGTGCTCGCACTCCTGGCCGGCTGGGGCGCCGCGACCGCGCCGGACTGGAACGGGCCGTGCGCCCCGGGCTTCCCCGGGGTCGAAGAACTGCAGGACGCCCTGCCCACCTTCGCCTGCTTCACCGTCGGCGCGCGGACGGCCGACGGCTACCCGCTCGACGTCCGGTACTCGGGCCGCGAGCACGACCCGGACGAGGCGATGGCCCTGGCCCGCTCGGAGGCCGGGGTGTTCTGGGAGCGCTTCCCGTACCCGGTGTCGAGCGTCCACATCGACACCACGGCGGCCTTCGGCGAGTCGGCGGTCAAGCAGGTGACGCTGGGCGCGGGCGAGTTGCGCACCCGGTTCGGCCCGCAGCCGGCCGCGCCGGGGGCGCGCTTCCCCGAACCGCCCGTCGGGCGGACCGAGATCGTGCTGTGGTGCGTCTGCGGCCTGCTGGGCGCCCTGGCGGTGGGGCTCGGGTTCCGTCGTGCGCGTCAGGGCGGGCCGACCTCCCACACCTGACGCGGGCCGTTGCTGTCGGGCGCCGCGCGCTCGGTGCAGGTCGTAGGCGGTCGGGGGGCGCTCCGACCAGATGCGGCGGGCGGCCTGCTCGGGGTAACGGACGGTCTGCGCGCGCGTCCCGTCCTCCGCCGCCCGCGTGGCCTCGCCGCCCGACCCGGTGCGGCCCACCCGGCCACCCGGCTGCCCGGCTGCCCGTTCCGCGTGGTCTGCCACGGCCCGGCGCCCGACGCGGCGGGTCACGCGGAGGGCGCGGACGGGAGGACGGTGCGCACGACACGGACCGGAAGGGGGAACCTTTGCCTGACGAGTCATTGAGGCCGGGCTTCTCACGCCCCTACACTCGCGCCCGTTCGTGACCTCCCGTCCCGGAGGCCCCACGGACCCGGCGCACCCGGTGTCGTTCGATCCGACCCGGGCCACCGGCCGATGTCCCCCAACCAACCCTCATGGAGGACGACTTGAAGGCACCAACCGTACGCCGAATGCTCCTGGCGGGGGCGAGCAGCCTGGCCCTCGCGGCCTCCGGAGCGCTCGCCGTCCCCACCGTCGGCAGCGCCGTGGCCGCCGGCTACCCGGCGGTGCGCCCCGCGGTGGCCGACTACACCCAGGTCTCGAGCGGCACGACGCCTCCCACCCAGGCGCAGTGCGCGACGGCGGGCCGCCGCTGCTTCTCCCCGCAGGCGATCCGGGCCGCCTACAACCTCGGCCCGCTGTACGCCGACGGCTACGACGGTCGCGGCCAGACGATCGCCATCGTCGACTCGTACGGCAGCGACACCATGGCGCACGACCTGCACGTCTTCGACCAGGCCTTCGGCCTGGCGGCGATGTGCGGCGAGGAGGGCGTGACCTGCGGGCCGGGCATGCCGACCTTCAGCGAGCTGCACGTCCAGGGTGCGCCCGGCACCACCGCGCCGCCGTCCACCAGCCAGGGCACCGGCCAGGAGGACAAGGCGGCCTGGGCGCTGGAGGTCGCGCTCGACGTCGAGACCGCGCACGCGATGGCCCCCGGTGCGAACATCCTGCTGGTCACCACGCCCACCGCGGAGACGCTCGGCGTCCAGGGCTTCCCCGCCATGATGAACGCCGAACAGTACGTCGTCGACCACCACCTGGCGAACGTCATCTCGCAGTCCTTCGCCTCCGCCGAGGGCGCGTTCGCGAGCGCCCAGTCGATCGAGCCGCTGCGCCACGCCTTCAAGTCGGCGGCGCTGAACGGTGTCACGGTGCTGGGCTCCTCCGGCGACGACGGTTCGGTCGGTTCGAAGAAGACCCCGGTGAAGCAGGGCGGCTCCACCCTGCCGGGCCCGTCGGTCGAGTGGCCGGCCTCCGATCCGCTGGTGACCGGGGTCGGCGGCACCTTCCTGTGCACCGACCCGAACGCGACCGGCGGCCGGTCCGCGGACAGCACCGACAAGCCGGCCGTGTGCCAGGCCAACGGTGGTGCGGCCGAGGTCGGTTGGACCGGTGCGGGTGGCGGGTTCAGCCAGGTCTTCGACAAGCCCGCCTACCAGTCGGCGCTGCCCGCCGGCTCCACCCCGGTCGGGGCCAAGCGCGGTGTGCCGGACGTCGCCCTGCAGGCCGCCCCCGGCACCGGCGCGCTGGTCTACCTGTCGCTGCCGCCGGACGGCTCCTCGGGCCTCAAGTGCGGAGCCACGCCGTGCAGCACGGGCTGGTACGACATCGGCGGCACCTCGCTCGCCTGCCCGGAGTGGGCCGGCCTGGTCTCGATCGCGGACCAGGTCAACGGCGGGGGACTCGGCCCGATCAACCCGGCCCTGTACAAGCTGGGCGCCGACCCGGCCAGGTACGCGGCCGACTTCCATGACGTCACCCTGGGCAACAACACCACCGATCCGACGGTGCCGGGCTACCCCGCCACCAGCGGCTGGGACCCGGTCACCGGCCTCGGCACGCCCGACGCGGCGAGGTTGCTGCCCGATCTGGTCCGCGCCGCCCACGCCGGGTGATTCCACGCGACCGCGCCGAGCGGCCGCACTGACCCGCTGCGCGTGAGCCCGGGCTCACGAACCCCTCCGCCCCGTCGGGCCGTTGCCCGGCGGGGCGAAGCCGTGCGCACGGGCGACACCCGAGGGGCGGTACGGGGAAGAGCCGGGACCGGGGAGGCCCACGGTCAGTTCCGCCGTCACTGCAGGTCGTAGGCGGTCGGGGGATGCTCCGACCAGATGCGGCGGGCGGCCTGCTCGGGGTAGCGGACGGCCTGCGGGGGTAGCGGACGCTCTGCGCGTGGGCGTCCAGGACGCGGGTGAGCTGGTCCGCGGGTCGAAGTCGGGCCAGCGGGGGTTGCCGGTGACGCCGAACCGGATCCAGGCCTTCTGCAACTCCTGCGGGAGCCGGGACGCCCTCCGGTGGGGGCAGGTCGCCGAAGGCGGCCGGGCGCTGGAGGGCGTCGGGGGAGGGGCGGCGTGCCGACGGCGTGGCAGGCTACCCGGGTAGCACCACCGCCCGCGACCAGGAGCACCGCCATGGACCGACCCGCGGCCTTCCGCCTCGACGCCACCGCCTCCGGACACCCGGCGGGGATCCTGGAGGCCGCCGAGCGGGCCGAACACCGGGGCATGGACCGGCTGGTGGTCGCCGAGACCGCGTACGACCCGTTCCTCCAGCTCGCCCGGGCCGCCGACCGGACCAGCTCGATCGAGCTGGCCACCGGGATCGCGGTGGCCTTCGCCCGCACCCCGATGACGCTGGCCTACCAGGCCTGGGGGCTGCACGCGGCCTCCGGCGGACGGGCCGTCATCGGGCTGGGCTCGCAGGTCAAGCCGCACATCGAGAAGCGCTTCGGGATGCCCTGGGACCGTCCGGCCGCCCGGATGCGCGAGTACGTGCACGCGGTGAGGGCGATCTGGCACAGCTGGCAGACCGGTGAACGGCTGCGCTTCCGGGGCGAGTTCTACACCCACACGGTGATGACGCCGGTCTTCTCGCCCGATCCCGTCCCGGCCGGGGTGCCGCGGATCCTGCTGGCGGGCGTCGGACCGCTGATGACCCGGACCGCCGGTGCGGTGGCCGACGGCTTCCTCAGCCACCCCTTCTCGTCCACCGCGTACCTGGCCGAGCAGGTGCTGCCCGGGCTGACCGAGGAGCGGGCCCGGGCCGAGGCGGAGGGCGCCGACTGGACGGCCCGGCCGTTCGAGATCGTCGGCAACGTGCTCACCGCCGCCGGGCGCACCGAGGAGGAGCTGGCGGCCAACCGGGCCGCGACCCGCGAGCGGCTCGCCTTCTACGCCTCCACGCCGGCCTACCGCCCGGTGCTGGCGCAGCACGGCTGGGAGGGGCTGCAGGAGGAACTGCACCCGCACTCGGTGCGCGGGCGCTGGACGGAGATGGCCGCGCTGATCGACGACGAGGTGTTCGACACCTTCGCGGTGTCCGGCTCGCCGGAGGAGGTCGCCCGGGAGCTCCGCCGCCGGTACGCGGGCCTGGTCACCCGGCTCTCCGTGAGCCTGCCGGAGGACGCCGACCCGGAGCTGGGTCTGGACGTGCTGGCGGCGGTGCGCGCCCTGGACTGACGCGGGACTGCCGCGGGGGCCGACGCGAGGACGATGCGGGGTCCGACGCGGGGTCCGACGCGGGACCCGCCGCGAGGCCGATGCGGGGGCAGACGCCGGACTGACCGTCGCTGCCCGTTGCCGATCACCGCTGATCGGCATCCCCTGCGGAATGGGTGGTCGATCGGGCGCCAGGTGATCAAGTCCGGGCAGATTCAGGCAACGGGTTTCCGGAGGTGAGGGCCGGCGGCAGGATCGGGATGGCAGGTCCGGCCGTGCGACGAGGCGCGGTGCCCCGGGCCGGTCAGGGTCTCGGGGGCTGTCATGTCTTGGCCACTCGGTCCCCGGTCACCGATGCCGTGGCCGTCCGCTGCCGATCGTGGGGGTGCCCGCGTGTCCCTGTCCGATGACCCTCCGGCCGACTACGACCTGGCCGAGAGCCGGGACCCCGTCGAGGCCGACCCGGCCTACGAAGGCTACGGAGCCTACGAGGGCGACGAGGGCGACGAGTTGGCCGACCTCGACGAGTTCCTGCGGGTCTGCGCCGAACTGACCGGCTTCGACGTACCCGAACTGCGTGCCACCGGCATGGCCGACGAACACCACCGCACCGCGCTGGCCCACCGCGTGCGCGACGAACACGCCCTCGTCCACCTCTGGTACGTCGGCGCCTGGCCCGGCGAGGCCCCCAGCTCCGCCCGCGCCCACGACGGGGGCCTGGTCTGGCGGACCTTCCGCGTCGCACCACCCGGCTCCGCCGCGCCCGGACACGGCAGCTGGTCCGAAGCCCCCGAGGGCGGGGCACCCCGAGGAGGCGAAACCCGATGAGCGGCGGATCCCCGCACAGCGGCCCGGCCGGCACGCGCTGGGACGCCGTCGTGGTCGGCGCCGGCTTCGCCGGAACGTTGGTCGCCCACCGCCTCGGCGCCCGGGGCTGGCGGGTGCTCGTCCTGGAGGCCGGACGGCCCGCGCCCACCGGCGCCGAGGCCTCCACCGCCCACCGCGCGGCCGGCGGCGGACCGCCCACCTCCCCGTACCCGCACAGCCCCGAGGCACCGTCACCCGACGTCACCGACCTCACCGGCCTGCCCGACGGCGGGTTCACCGCCGGCGGACACCTCGGCCAGTACGGGCCGCTGCCCTACGCCAGCGGCTACCTGCGCGCCAACGGCGGCACCGGCCTGCTCTGGACCGGGCTCGCCCCGCGCATGCACCCCGAGGACTTCCGCACCGCCGACCTCGGACACGGCCGCAACTGGCCGCTCGGCTACCACGACCTGGAACCGCACTACCGCGACGCCGAGCAGGAGATCGGCGTCGCCGCCGATGCCGGGGAACAGCGCGACGCCGTCGGGTTACCCATCCCGGACGACTACGCCTTCCCGATGCGCGCCATCCCCGCCAGCTACCTCGACCGGCAGCTGGCCGACGCGCTCGACGGCCGGACCGTCCACGACCCCGCGATGCCCGGCCCCGCCCGACTCGCCGTCACCGCCACCCCGCACGCCCGCAACGGCGTGCCGACCCGCCCGGGCTCCGCCGCCGGACCGCTGTGCGCGGGCAGCTCCGGCTGCGTCCCGGCCTGCCCGACCGGCGCCAAGTACACCCCGCTGCGCACCCAGGCCCGCTGGGCGGCCGGGGTCGAACTGCGCACCGACGCGGTGGTCAGCCGGGTGTTCGCCGATCCTGCGACCGGGCGGGCCGGGGGAGTCGAGTACCGGTCGGGCGGCCGGACCCACCGGGTCGAGGCGGACCTGGTGGTCCTCGCCGCGCACGCGATCGAGAACGCCCGGCTGCTGCTCCTCTCCGGCCTGGCCAACCGCAGCGACCAGGTCGGCCGCAACCTGATGGACCACCCGGCCCTGCTCACCTGGGGCCTGATGCCCCGCCCGGTCGGCCCCTACCGGGGGCCGGGATCGACCAGCGGCCTGGAGGCCTTCCGGTTCGGGCCGGGCCGCGACCGCCGGGCGCCGTTCCGGATCGAGTTCGGCAACTGGGGCTGGTCCTGGGCCGGCCGGGCACCGGAGGACGAGGCCGCCGCGCTGCTCGCGGCCGGCCTGCGCGGCAAGGAACTGCGTACACGCCTCGGTGACCGGCTGGGCCGTCAGTTCTCGCTCCAGTTCGAGCTGGAACAGCCCGCCGACCCGGCCAACCGGGTCACCCTCGACCCGGACCGGCGTGACCCGCTCGGCCTGCCCGCACCGGCCGTCCGCTACGACCTCTCCGGGTACGTCCGGGAGGGCATGGCCTCCGCCCGGGCCGTGTCCGACCAGCTCTTCGCCCTGCTCGGCGCCGAGGACCACACCGCCTACCCGGCGACCGGCTGGCCCGGACGGCTCGAACACCGCGGCACCGTGCACGGCTACCGGGGCGCGGGCCACGCCGGCGGCACCCACCTCATGGGCGACTCGCCCGCCACCTCCGTGGTCGACCAGTGGCAGCGCTGCTGGGACCACCCCAACCTGTACGCCGTCGGCTGCGGCTCGATGCCCTCGCTCGGCACCTCCAACCCCTCGCTCACCATGGCCGCACTGGCGCTGCGCAGCGCCGAGCGGATGCACCGCGACCTGCAGGAGCTGCACCGCCCGGCGGCCGTGTCGGCTCCGGCGGCCCCCCGCACCGCCTCCAGCCCTTCCTCGGCCTCGTCCTCTTCCTCGCCGCTGTCCTCGCCCTCGCCCGTGTCCTCGTCTCGCCCTGTGTCCTCGGAGCCCTCATGACCGGCCTGCCCCTGCCACCCGTCCCGGAGCCGTACCACCTGCCGTTCCACTACGGCGCGTTGCACAACATCGGCGTCGACTACCTGGTCGACCGCGAGCGGGCGCGCGAGCTGCTCGGCAAGCGCCACCCCGGACTGCACGCCGCCGCCTTCGACGGCGGGGCCTGCGTGTCGCTCAACTACCAGCTGTACTTCGCCCAGTACCCGAACGGTGGCGGCATCACCCAGGAGCTGGAGATCAACCTGATCGCCCACCCGGTGTTCGCCGAGGACCGGATCCCGGTCGTCAACTACGGCCAGTACGCCCGGGGTTACGATCAGACCAAGCTGCTCGGCATCGCCCGGCTGCACGTGCTCTGCGACAACCCGCTGGCCATCGACGCCGGGCGCCGGCTCTACGCCGAGCCCAAGCACCCGGGCTGGTTCGAGACCACGCTGCCCTCCCTCAACGCGCCCGCCGTGCGCGAACGCTGGTCCGTCTCCTGCCGCCGCGCCACCCTCGGGCCCGACGGGCTGGACCGCCACGACGAGGAGCTCCTCGCCCTGGACGTGAACCTGGCCGGCCTCACCCCCGAGTCGGTCAACAACACCCCGATCACCGGCTACGGCACCGACGACGAGGGCAAGCTGCTCGCCGGTCCGCTCGACGTCTACCAGCCGTACCGCTACTACGCCCTGGACGACCGCACCGCCGACCGCGTCCGGCTCGACCTCGGCAACCCCGCCGAGGAGTCCGCCCGCGACCTCGCCCACCTGATCGCCGACGCCCCGGCAGCCGGGGTCTGGACCTACCAGTCCCCGCCGGTCGCCGCCCACAACCGCGCCTACTACGTCCGATGACCGGCGCTCCCTTCACCCCGGGGAGCACCGCCGTCCGCCGGGACATCGCCTACGGCCGGGTCTGGACCGCCATGCCGTACACCGTCCTCGCGGACGACGGCGCCACCCTGACCCTGACCGCCCGCCCCGGCACCGAGTGCCGGGCCCCGTCGAGCTGGACCACCTCCCGGCGCGCGGGGGACGTCGCCGCCCGCAAGCGCGGCATCGACGACCTGGCGGCCCGCCACTGGGAACTCGACCACTGGGTCTGGCGCGACACCGTGGTGCTCAGCCGCTTCGCCACCGGGGAGCCGTACAGCGTGCACCGCTTCCTCACTCCCGAGGGCCGACCGCTGCGGTGGTACGTCAACTTCGAGCGCCCGTACCGGCGGACGGCCATCGGCATCGACACCCTCGACCTCTTCCTGGACCTGGTGATCACCCCCGACCTGTCCGCGCACACCTGGAAGGACGAGGACGAGTACGCCCAGGCCCGACGGCTCGGCCTGATCGACGAGGCCACCCACCGGGCGGTGGACGCCGCCCGCGACCTCGCCCTCGTCCAACTCCGGGACCGCACCGGCCCGTTCGCTCCCGATCCGGACGCCTGGACCCTGCCGCCCGCCGGGCCCCTGCCGGTCCTGCCGCCCACCGCCCTCAGCGCCCCGGCCGAAACCCGCTGAGCGGCGGAGCGCTTGCCTGCTAGGGTCGCGCCTCGACATGGACGACACCGAACGTCACCACACCGAACGTCACGACACCGAACGTCACGACACCGAACGTCACCACACCGAACGTCACGACATCGACCAGAACGGAACCGAACGGAACGGCGCCGACCGGATGGACGACGTCGAGGCGCTGCGCCACCTGCACGACGCCGGCGACTACCTCCGGCTGGCCGAGCGGACCTCCCACCCGGAGGTGCTGCGGCGGCTGGCCGTGGGCGAGTACTCCTTCGTCTGGCACGCGATCGCCCGGAACGCCGCCGCACCCGCCGATCTGCTGGTCGCACTGTCAACCCGGCGGCACAGCACCTGGAACGACAACCACCTGCTCCAGCTGCTCGCCGTCCACCCCGCCCTCACCGGCGCGGACCTGGACGGGCTCGTCGACCTGCTGGCCGCGCGGCTGCGCGAGGGCGACCGCCCGTACGCCGCCGTGCTGGCACTGGCCCGGCGGCCGGAACCGTCGGCCGAGCGGCTGCACGGACTGGGGCAGCTTCCCGGGGCCTCGACCCGGCTGCGCCGGGGGATCACCCGGGCGCTCGCGGCGCGCCCGGAGCGGTGAGCCGGGCCGTGGGCGGCGCCTGTTCTGTCCGGAGGCCGGGTGGGTCCTCGTCAGACCCCGCGGTGGCCGGACGCGTCGCGACGCTGAGCCTCGTGGGGCCCTACACCGCGCCCGCCGGCACCGGCTCCCGGGAGTCCTGGCGGTCCGGATCACCGGCCGGGGCGGCGGCACGAAGCGCCGCCTCGACCCGGCGGTTGCCGGTCATGGTCGCCGTGACGGCGGTCATGGTGAGCAGGAGGCCGGCCGCGGTGTAGAGCGGGGTGCGCACGTCGTAGGCGGTCGCCAGCCAGCCACCGAGGAAGGCGCCGAACGGGGCGGCGCACATGCCGAGCATGCGGGAGGTGGAGGCGACCCGGCCCATCAGGTGGGCGGGGACGATCGCCTGTCGGAGGGAGGGGCCGAGCACCATGGTGGCGCCCATGCCCGCGCCGCAGACCGTGAGCGCGAGGCCGGCGACGTACGGGTTCGGGGCGACGGCAAGGCCCAGGATCGCGAGCCCCTCGACGGCGGCCGTGCAGGTCAGAGCGGTGCCGGTGCCGAGTCGCCGGCCGAGGAAGGAGGCGATGCCCGCGCCGAGCAGACCGCCGGTGGCCTCGGCCGTGAGGAGCAGGCCGAAGCCGAAGGTGCCGGTGCCGAGACGGTCGTGCGCGAAGAGGGCGAGGACGGTCTCCACGGCGAGGAAGGCGATGTTCCCGACCGCCGGACGCAGGGCGAGCCCGAGCAGCAACTGATCCCGGAACACGTACGAGGCGCCGTCCCGCGCCTGCCGAAGCAGCGACTCACGGGCCTGCGGCACGGGCCGGCGCGCGGCGGGCAGCGACCGGACGAGCAGTGCGGAGAGCGCGAAGGACAGCGCGTCGGCGAGCAGCGGAACCGCCCGCCCGAGCGCGAGCAGGACACTGCCCGCGGGCGGCCCGGCGAAGCCGGACGCGGCGGTCTGGGCGCCGCGCAGGCGGGAGTTGGCACGCTCCAGGAGCGCGGGGTCGCGGCCCAGCAGATCCGGGAGGTAGGCCGTGGCGGCCGTGTCGAAGAAGAGTCCGCCGAGGCCGAGGAGGAAGGCGACGGCCGCGAGCAGGGGTATGCCGAGCATGTCGAGCGCGGCCGCTGCCGCCGGGACCGCGAGCAGCGCCGCCCGCGCCGCGTCCGTGACCCACATGGTGCGCCGACGGTCCCAGCGGTCCACCAGCGCACCGCCGAGCACCCCGAAGAGCAGCCACGGCAGGGTGCCGGCGGCCGTGACGACGGCGAGCGACATCGGATCCCGCGTCAGCGTCAAGGCGAGCAGCGGCAGCGCGGCATGTGTCACCCCGTCACCGAGGGAGGACACCGTCTGTGCGGTCCACAGCCGTCCGAACCCGGTCGGCAGCTTCCGATCGTCCGCGGTCACTTGTTCTCCCCCTCGGCCTGCTGGGACGCTGCCGGGTGGAACAGCGCGAAGACGAGCGAGGCGTCCGGCAGCGACGGATCGGACAGCTCCCGGTACTCGTCCGCCAGCGCCTGCAGCCGCGCCCCCAGCTCCGCGAACTGCTCCTCGGTGAGCCGCAGATGGGCCATCCGTACGTGCCGTTCGCCGTCCGCCGGGGACGCCTCCAGGTCCGCCACCGCGTGCCGCATCAGCACATCCGGCCCTCCCTCGCCCGGATCCGGCAGCACGATCGACCGCGCGGCCATCGCGTAGTACCGCTCGTTGACCCCGCGCACCTTCCGCGTCCGTACCACCTTCACCAGGCCTGCCCGTTCGAGCAGCCGCACGTGGTAGCTGGAACTCCCCTTGGCGAGGCCCACCCGCTCGGCGATCTGGGTGATCGTCGCGGGCTCGAAGCGGAGCACGGCCATGATCCGGTGCCGCGTCAGATTGGAGACGGCGCGCAGCTGCTCGTCCGTGGTGACGTGAAACGTCTCGGGAAGATCGTCGTTGGACATGCTCCAATGGTCAACGTTTCTTGACCATTACGCAAGGGGGTTTGGTCCGGGCTTTCCCGAGCCGTGTGAACCCCTCGCCGGCGCGGGGCCCCTGCCCGGGGCGGCGCCCCTGCCCGAGGCCCCGGCGGGAGCCCGGGCCCAGCGGCCGGCCAGCACCGTGCCCACCACCAACTGGAGCTCGTGGTAGAGCATCAGGGGCAGCAGCATCAGCCCCGCCTCCGGCCCGAACAGGACGGCGGCCATCGGCAGCCCGTTGGCCAGACTCTTCTGCGATCCGCAGAGCACCGCCGCGATGGCGGCCGCGCGGTCCAATCCCAGCAGCCGCGCCCCGAGTCCGGTGGCCGACAGGGCGGCGGCGAGCAGGACGAGCAGCACCGTGAGGAGCCCGAGCAGGGCGTTGGGCGTGGCCAGGCCCCAGATGCCCTGGGTCACCGCCGCGCTGAACGCCGTGTAGACGACGAGCAGGATCGAACCGCGGTCCACCGGGGTCAGGGCCCGTCGGTGGCGGGCCAGCAGGCCGCCGATCCGCGGCCGCAGCACCTGTCCCAGCAGGAACGGCGCGAGCAGCTGCAGCCCGATCCGCAGCAGCCCGCCCGCGGACAGCTCGGCGTGCGAACCCAGCAGCCAGGCCGCCAGCAGCGGGGTGAGGACCAACCCCGCCAGGCTGGAGTAGGTGCCCGCGCAGATCGCCGCCGGGACGTTGCCCCCGGCGGCGCCGGTGAGCGCCACCGAGGACTGCACCGTCGACGGCACCAGGCAGAGGAACAGCACCCCGGTCTGCAGCTGGTCGGTCAGCGGCAGGGGCGTGAACAGCGCGGTGGCCAGCCCGAGCAGGGGGAAGAGGCCGAAGGTGGCGGCCAACACCAGCGTGTGGAACCGCGGGTGGCGCAGCCCGGCCAGCGTCTCGCGGGTGGAGAGGCGGGCGCCGTAGAGGAAGAACAGCAGGGCCACCGCGAGATCGCAGGCCGCCTCGGCGGTCCGGGCCGCCGCCCCCGAGGCCGGGATCAGCGTGGCCAGGCCGACGGTCCCGGCCAGGGCCACCATGAACGGATCGAGCCGGCGCGGCAGCGATCGGCTCGGCGGCTTGGTCACGGGCCGCCTCCCGCCACCGGGCGGAGCGAGGGCCCGGCCGGGAGCCCCGGCGGCCCCGCCGCTCCCGTCTCCGCCGGGGCTCCCGGTGTCCCCGATGCCCGCGGTGTCCCCGATGCGCCCGGTGCCAGCAGACCGCCCACCAGGGCGCCCACGCCGTCCTGGTCGCTGCCCGCCGAGCCGCTGCCGTTCTGGAGATCGGCCGCCCGGTCGATCTCCAGCCAGGAGTCGGCGTGGGAGTTGTCCACGACCGTGATGAGACTGCCGCCGGCCTCCGCCGGAGCCGCTCCGCCGATGAGCAGCGCGCACGCCCCGGCCAGCCCCAGCGTGCCGGTCCGCAGCACACCGGCCCGCGAGGCGCCGGCCGCCGGGGGCGGGCCCGGCCCGCGCAGTCGGGCCGTCACGCGCCCACCGCCGTCAGCCGCCGGGAGCGGGAGACGTTCCGCTCCAGCAGTTCGGTGGACTCCCGAACGCCGATCTGCCGGCCCTGGTCCGCCGTTGCGGGCAACCGCCCGTCGGAGACCTTCAATCCGGCCAGCGCCTCCTCCATCGCCCGGTGCGCCGCGAACAGGCAGGGCGTGCTGTAGATGGCCACGTCCACCCCCAGGTCCGTCAGCTCGGAGAGCGACAGCCGGGGGGACTTGCCGCCCGCGATCTGGTTGAACAGCAGCGGCTTGTCACCGACCACCGCGCGGATCCGGCGGATCCACTCCTCGCTGCGCACGCCGTCGACCAGCACCACGTCGGCGTCCGTGGCGGCGAGCGCCCGGGCCCGGCGCAGGATGTCCTCCTCCTCGGTGGCGTCGGTGCGGGCGACCACCACGAGGTCCGTCCGGTTGGCGAGGACCAGCTCCAGCTTCTCCAGGTACTCGTCCAGCGGGAGGACCTGCTTGCCGTCCGCGTGGCCGCAGCGGCGCGGCCGCTTCTGGTCCTCCAGGATCACGCCCGAGGCGCCGATGCGTTCGAGCCTCCGCACCACGTGGCAGGCCACCTCGGGATCGACGTAACCGTCGTCGATGTCGACCAGGAGGTGGTGCCCGGGGAACGCCCCGCGCAGCCGTTCGACGAAGCCGACCATGTCGGGCCAGGCGATGAAACCGATGTCGGGCAGCCCGTAGTAGGAGGCCGCGAAGCCGAAGCCGGAGACGAACATGCCGTTGTAGTGCTCGGCCGCGATCGAGGCCGAGTACATGTCGTAGACGCCGATCAGCGGCGTGGTGCCGGGGCCCGCGATCTCCTCGCGGAGCCGCTGCCCGGGGGCGTCCGCGGTCGTGGTTCCGTGGAACAAGGCGCTCTCCTCACCTGGAGTGACTTTGCCTGAACTTGGTCGTTCCTAGACCAAACTGAGGTGCCATCACTATGCGCACTTTAATGTTCCGTGGGCAAATCTTTAAGTGAAATTCCCCCTTGAGGGTGAATCGGTGGCGACAATAGGAAAGGCCTAAAACCCGTTCATGGGACAAAGGGAAGGCCACAGGGCCCGGACATCACCGACCCCGGCGCTCCAACGGCAGCAGGGCTCCCGCGCGCTTCAAGGTGCGGACGACGGGTGCCGTCTCGATCGTCCGGATCGCGTCCGGTGCGGCGATCCGGGTGGTCGGATAGCGCGCGAGGTGCAGTGAATCCCGGCAGTTGACGGCCGCCAGCAGATTGGTGGGCCCGGTGGTGTGGGCCACCAGGGACACCTCCGGATGACCGGCCAGCTCGGCGGCCGTGGCGGCGAGCCGCGCGGGCCGTACGGACATCCACGGCCGGGCCTCGGCACGGAAGCCGAGCACGGCGGGCGCCACGTCGACCAGGAAGGTCAGCACACCGGCCCGGCGCAGCACGGCGGTCCGCCGCCGCACCCTCGGCCCGGGGGTGCGGCGAGCGGTGCGGCCTGCTCGGGGTCGAGTCGGGCGGCTCGGCCCAGTCGTCGGGCAGTCCGTGCCTGCCGAGCAGCAGACGGGCGGAGACGGAGGAAGCGCGGAGGGGGCCGCGGGGGCCGGCGGGGTCAGGCGCTCGGGACCGGGGGTGCGGCGCGGCGTTCGCGGAGGGTGCGGAGCATCCGGCGGGTCGCCTTGGTGGCGACCGGCGGCAGGAGTTCCAGGGCCAGTCGGCGGGAGGCGGAGCGCTGGACCTGGGCCGGGGTCTTGACCTGGTAGTTGAGGCGCAGCACCCGTGCCCCCGCGATGGTGTCGTCGTCCATGGTGTAGCCCTCGGCCTGCCAGTCGCGCTCCAGCAGGACCTGCCGGGCGGCCGCCGCGTCGCCCCAGGTGCCGTAGAACTTCATCGGGGTGAGCAGGACCGGCCGCAGCCCGGCGGTGAAGACCGCCTCCCAGACCGCGGCCGAGACGCCGGGGGTGTGTTCGGAGCGGTAGTCGTCCAGGGCGACCAGGCCGTTCTCGGCGAGCGCGGCCCGCGCGACCGCGATGTCCCCGGCGACGTGCTCGTACAGGTGGGAGGCGTCGACGTGGACGAACCGGCAGCTGCCCGCCGGGATCCGGCCGTCGGCCAGCACCGAGGTGGGCGCCTGCACGATCTCGGGGAGCTCGCGGTGGAACGCCAGGTAGTTGGCCTCGAAGGCGCTGCGGGTCAGCGTCTTCCGGTAGGACATCGCCATCTCGGCGGCGTTGTCCTCGTCTCCGGCCTCGGAGTCGAACAGGTCGCAGACCGTCAGCCGCTCGCCCGGCCGCAGGTGGTCGCCGAGCAGGACGGCGCTGCGGCCCAGGTAGCTGCCCAGTTCCAGGATGTCGCCGGTGACGCCGGCCGCGCTCTGGGCGGTCAGCAGGTGCGCGAAGGCGGCCCGGTCGAGACTGAAGAACCAGCCGGGGATGTCGTCCCGCTTGAGCGGCGCGGGGCGGGCGGCTGCGGTCTCGGACATGGGCACGGCGGCCTCCAGGAGGACGGCGGGGCGCGGTGGCGGGTCACGCCGCGGAGGGACGCCGAGGACGTGAGGCGGATCATCATAGCCACGCCGGGCCGTTCTGGAACCAGGTGTGGAAGGACCTGGTTCCGCCCGTTCGCCCGAACGTTCGATCCGGGTGGTCCGTGCGGCCCGATTGAGCCGTTGGGGTTACGCGAATCGATCGGACCGTTCGAACTGTTCGGGCTGTTCGGGCGCTCCCACCCGTTCCAGCTCCGCGATGGTCTCGTCCAGCCAGGCCAGCTCGGCCGCCGTGGACGCCCGGGCGACGAGCAGCATGCCGCGCCGGAACGGGTTGGGTTCCCGCTCGGCGGTGACCGGTCGGCCGTCCCCGTCGTAGAAGAAACTGCTCGGCGCGGTCAGGAAGGCGAGCCGGCGGCGGAGGACCTCGGCCTGCCGGGGCGGGTCGGCGAGGTGGTGCAGGAACGCGGTGAGCGTGAAGAACCGGATCTGGTCGGTGATCTCGGCCTGCTCCGGGTCGGCCAGCCGCCGCAGCAGCTCGGCCCGGCCGTCCTCGGTGAGTTCGAGGGTCTGGCGGGGTGCGGCCCCGGTGCCGGGCTCGCTGCGGCGGGACAGCAGGCCGGCCTTCTCCAGCCGGGCGATGGCCGGGTAGAGGGCTCCGTCGCTGACCGGGCGGACGTGGCCGGTCAGGCCGGTGATCCGGGACTTGAGCTCGTAGCCGTGCAGCGGGTGGTCGAACAGGAAGCCGAGGATCGCGAGGGTCAGCACGGTCGAAGCCCTTCTGTCGGAGTGCGCCCGGTGAGCCGTCATGCTACCTCTTGCCGATATACCTCGAAGCGATGTATCTCTATTCGAGGTTGCTGCCCGAGCCGCAGCCGGTGCCGATCAACACGGCCGGACTCGGTTCGCGCGCCGGACTCGGTTCGCACGCCGGCCCGGTCTCGGCCCGGTCCCGGCTCCGGGCGGCGGAACACAGGGGAGGAAACATGCGGGGGCATCTGTCCCGACTCACGGCGCTGGCCGTACCCGTCTACGCGGAACTGCTGTCCGGGGTGATCGCCTCGGTGATCGGCACCCTGTGGGTGGCCGGCCTCGGCGGAGCCGCGGTCGCCGCCGTCACGCTGGCCGGCACCGTCGAGAACCTGCTGCTCGGGCTCGTCCTGGTGGTCGCCTCCGGCACCAGCGTCCGGCTCTCGCACGCCCTCGGCGCCGAGGACCGCACGGACGCCGCCCGGACCACCCGCGCCGCCTGGTGGCTCTGTGCCGCGGGCAGCCTCGCGCTCGCCGTCCCCGGCTTCCTGCTGCGCGACCGGCTGGCGAGCACCTTCCTGGACGGCGAGGCGGCCGACCTCGCCGCCGGGTACTTCACCGTCGCCTTCCCGGCCTTCGCGCTGTTCGTCGGCCAGCGCGTCGTCGACGAACTGTTCAAGGGCGCGGGCGACACCCGCACGCCGATGCGGATCGCCCTGCTCTCCAACGTGCTGCTGCTCGCCCTCGACCCGCTGCTCATCCTCGGCGCCGGTCCGCTGCCCGCCCTCGGCGTCCCGGGCGCGGCGCTCGCGCTGACGGCCTCGCGCGCGATCGCCTTCGCCGTCACACTGCGGCTGCGGGGGCGGCAGCGGGACCGACTGCGCACGGAGTCGCCCGGGACGGCCGGGGGAGTGCGCGCGGCGGCGGTCCGGATCGTCCGCGCGGGAGCGCCGTTCGGCCTGGACTTCACCGCCCGGATGGCGGTCGGCACGGCCCAACTCGCGCTGGTGGCGGGCTTCGGCGTCGCGGCCGTCGCCGGGTACGGGGTCGGCTACCGGGTGCTGCTCGTCGTCACCATGGCCTTCTACGCGCTGCGCCAGGCCGCCGCTATCGAGGCCGCCCGCCTCAGCGGCGCGGGGGAGACCGGAGCGCTGCTCACCCTGCACCGGGCCACCGGACGCCTCGCCGCACTCCTCGGCGCGGTGGCGGCGGTGCTGTCGGCGGCGCTCGCCGCCCCGCTGAGCGCGCTGTTCACCGACGACCGGGCGGTGACGGCGCAGTCCGTCGGCTTCCTGCGGATGGCGGCGCTCTACCTCCTCCCGTACGCGCTGGTGGTGGCCCTCGGCGGCGTCCACCAAGCGGCGGGCGTCGGCCGCCCGCTGGTGCTCTCCGTCCTGCTCGGCCTCGGGGCCCAACTCGCCACCTCCGCGGCCCTGTCGGGCCCGCTCGGCGTGTCGGGCGTGTGGCTCGGACCGGCGGTGGGCGCGGCGCTGCAGCTGGCGCTGCTGTGGGTGCTCGCGGTGCGACGGGCGCAGCGGGCCTGGGCAGCGACGCCGACGCCGACGCCGGCACCGGCAGTGGCACTGGTGGCGGCACCGGCACCGGCCGCGGACGCCGAGGCGCGGGCGCTCCGCCCGGTCACGTGACGTGCCGCCGCCCGCCGGCGATCCCCTGCCGGGTCCGGCGCGGCGGCGGGCGGCGGTCGAACGCGCCTGGCACCGGCGGGTGTTCGCCGCACAGGCGGGCCGTCGACGGCGTCACGGGCGTGCGGCGAACCCGCCCTCCCGTTCCAACTCCGCCGTCGGGCCCGGCAGCCGGGTGGCGAGCAGCGTGCCGGCCGCCGCCACGGCGGCCATGGCCAGCGCGGCGGGCGTCAGTGCCGCGCCGGGGGCGGTACGGCCGGCGGTGGTGGTGACCAGGGCGATGCCCAGCGCGGGGCCGACGTTCATGATGGTCTGCTGCAGTCCGCCCGCGACGCCCGCCTCGGAGCTGGGGGCGCCCCGGACCACCAGCGCGGTGGCCGTGGCCATCACCACGCCGAAGCCGGCGCCGAGCAGCAGGAAGCAGGCGGCGATCGAGACCGTCCCCGAGCCGGCTCCCAGCCGGGCGGTGAGCAACGTGCCCGCGGTGACCAGGGTCATCCCCGTCAGGACGACGGTCCGTTCGCCGTGACGTTTCGTCAGCCGGCTCGAGAACGCCGCCGTGATGATCATCGCAGCCGCGAGCGGCATCGACCACAGGGCGCTCTGCAGCGGGTCGAGACCCAGCACGTCCTGCAGGAAGTAGGTGGCGGGGAAGAGCGTTCCCTGCAGCGCCGCCGAAGCCGCGAGCAGGACGCCGAGCGGCGGCGCGAGTACCGGGGAGCGGAGCAGGGCGGGCGGCAGCAACGGACGGGCGGTGCGCCGCTCGTGCCGGGCCAGCGCCAGGGCGAGGGCCGCGGACAGCGCCAGGCCGAGCACGGTACGCCCCGACCAGCCGCTGTCCGGCAGGGAGACCAGGGTCTGCACGAGACTGGCCAGGGCCAGCGCGAGCAGGGCCGCGCCCGGCAGGTCGAGGCCGTCGGGCCGCGCACCCCGCCCGACCGCGGGCGAGGCGGCCGGCGGCGGGGCGGACGGCACCGCGAGCGCCGCCGCCAGCGCGGCCGCGGCGGGCAGCAGGCCGAGGAGGAAGACCGACCGCCAGCCGAAGTGCGCGGTGAGCGCCCCGCCGACCACGGGCCCGGCGGCCGCCGCGAGCCCGATCGCAGCGGTGCGGGCCGCGATCGCGCCGGGCAGCCGCTCGGCCGGCCAGACGGCGCGCAGCATGCCGAGGGTGGCCGGCTGGAGCAGGGCACCCGCCACGCCCTGGACCACCCGCAGGGCGATCACCCAGCCGATGTCGGGGGCGAGGACCATCCCGGCGGAGCTCAGCGCGAAGCCCGTCACGCCGAGGACGAAGACCCGCCGGTGGCCGTAGCGGTCGCCGAGGCGGCCGGCGAAGACCAGCAGGGCGGCGACGGTGACCAGGTAGCCGGTGCTGGCCCACTGGACGGCGGCGACGGAGGCGTGCAGGTCGTGCTGGAGGGCGGGCCGGGCGACGGTCAGCACGGTGCCGTCGACGGCGACCAGGGCGGCGCCGGTGATGCCGGCGAGGAGAGCGAGACGCTCGCGAAGGCGCGGCGTCACCGGACGACCGGGCCGAGGTGGGCGTCCAGGGCGGCGCGCAGCAGCGGCTCGACGTCCTCGCTGCCGGTGATCAGCCGCAGGCTGCCCCAGGTGCGCAGCTGGGTGAGGCCGTGCAGGTTGGACCAGAGGGCGGCGGTGAGGGTGGCGGGATCGTCGGAGTCCGGGTGCACCTCGGCGACCAGGCCGACGAAGGTGAGGAACAGCGGCACGGTGGTGCGGCGCAGCTCCGAACCGCTGCCCTCCAGCAGGTCGTGACGGAACATCAGCTCGAACATGCCGGGGTTGGCGGCGGCGAAGCCGAGGTAGCTGCGGGCGAGCGCCTCAAGCCGGCCGCGGGCGTCCGTGCCGGTGGTGACGGCCAGGGCGTCGGCGCCCGCCATGGTGTCCGTGAACTTCCCGAAGCCCTGCTGGGCGATGGCGGCCAGCAGCTCGCGGTGGGTGGGGAAGTAGCGGCGGGGCGCGCCGTGCGAGACCCCGGCGTGGCGGGCGATCTCGCGCAGCCCGAGCGCCTGGACGCCGCCCGTCGCCACCAGTTCGACGCCGGCGGCCACCAGCCTGGCCCGGAGGTCCCTCTCCTGATCGGTCATGGACACTGTCTACCAGTCCGGCGTAGACAGTGTCTACTCGCTGCGAGGGGAGGCCCGGGCGCCACCGGCGGCATGGACGAAGGCGGCGAACCGGCCTGCCGACGGGAGCGGGTGTGCCCGGAGTGCGGACGGCCGCGCGAGCGGTCCGGGCCGCAGCCGTGCGAGAACTGCGGCGGCGACACCGGGGGGCGAGGCCTGCGGGCGGGGAGCGGAACGGAGGCCGACGCCACGGAGCGCGGGCGGCCCGAGCGCCGAAAAGCCCGGGTCCGGCCGAACGGCCGGACCCGGGCGGGCAGACGGAGCGGGCCGCAGCCCGCTCCGCCGGTCGGTCACGGCCGGATCACTGCGGCGGCGGCTCGTTGCGGAACTGGTCCTTCATGTGTTCCTGCGCGGCGTCCACCTGGCCGCTGTACTTGCCCTGAGTACGGTCGTCGACGGTGTCACCCGCCTTGTCGACGGCCTTCTCGGCCTGCTCCTCGTGGCCCTTCAGCAGGCTCTTGAGCTTATCCATCATGGACATGTGGTCACACTCCTGGATGAGACGGCCCCACTCCTCCAATATCACCGCGCATCCCCCCGTGCGCATCCCGCGGGAAGCGCGGCGGGCTTGGCAAGGCGATCCATGTCCTGTCAAATCGTGAGTTCACGGCCCGTCGGAAGGAGTCGCCTTGAAGCTGCGCCACCGTCGCTCGACCACCCCGCTCGACCGTTCCACCCGGCACGACCGCACCAACCGGCACGACAGAGCCACCCCGGTACCGCGCCCGCGCACCGCTCTCACCCGGCGGGGTGCGGGCGTCGCGCTGACCGTCGCCGCACTCGTCACCCCGCTGTTGCTGACCGGTGCCGGGAGCGCCGCCGCCGATCCGGACCCGGCGCGCAAGGGCGCCAAGCTGGCCGCCCGGCTGGTCGAGGCCAGCGACGCCGAAACGGCCCACGACACCCTGGCCGCGCTGCAGCGGTTCGCCGACCGCAACGGCGGTACCCGGGTGGCCGGTTCGAAGGGGCACGAGGAGTCCGCGCAGTACGTCTACGAGCGGGCGCGGCAGGCCGGACTCAAGGTGTCCAAGCAGGAGTTCGAGTACACCTTCTTCGAGGCCCGCAGTCAGCGCCTCGACGTTCTGTCCCCGAAGGCCGAGTCCGTTCCCGTGATCGCCATGACGTACTCGGTGAGCAGCCCGGAGGCGGGCCTGACCGCCGAGTTGGCGGTCGCCCCGGTCAGCGCCACCACCGGCTGCGCGCCCACCGACTACCCGGCGGGCGGCTTCACCGGCAAGATCGCCCTGATCCGGCGCGGCGGGTGCAGCTTCGCCCAGAAGCAGGCCGCCGCGGCGGCCGCGGGCGCGGCCGGGGCGCTGATCTACAACAACGCCGAGGGCGACCTCAACGGGACCCTCGGGGACCCGACGGCCGGGAAGGTCCCGACCGGCGGCATCACCAAGGCTGCCGGGGAAGCCCTGGCCGCGGCCGCCGCCGGTGGGCCCGTTCGGGTGACCCTCGACCTCCGCACCGTCATGGAGCCGCGCAAGACCTGGAACGTCATCGCCGAGACCCGCGGCGGCGACCCGAACAACACCGTGATGGTCGGCGCGCACCTCGACTCCGTCCCGGCCGGGCCCGGCATCAACGACAACGGCTCCGGCTCGGCCGGCATCCTCGAGGTCGCCGAGAACCTCAACGTCCACCCGGTGAAGAACAAGGTCAGGTTCGCCTGGTGGTCCGCCGAGGAGTTCGGCCTCAAGGGCTCCGAGGCCTATGTGAAGTCACTCTCCGAGGCGGATCGGAAGAAGATCCGGCTCTACCTCAACTTCGACATGATCGCCTCTCCCAACTATGCGCAGTTCGTCTACAACGGCTCCGGCAGCGCCGGCGGCAGCGCGGGCCCCGAGGGCTCGGCGCAGATCGAGCGGGACATCACCGGCTACCTGGACGGCCTCGGCCTGCCGCACGACCCGACCGCCTTCGACGGCCGTTCCGACTACGGTCCGTTCATCGACGCGGGCATCCCGGCGGGCGGCACGGACACCGGTGCCGAGAAGATCAAGTCCCCCGAGCAGGCGGAGCGTTACGGCGGTGCGGCGGGCAGCGCGTACGACTCCTGCTACCACAAGGCCTGCGACGACCTGGGCAACATCGACATGGACGCCTTCGACGTCAACATCGACGTCATCGCCCACGCCGTCGGCACCTACGCCTGGGACCTCTCCTCGCTGCAGCGGCCCGTACCGGCGCAGAACCCGGCCGGGAAGGCCGCGGCGGCGGCCGGGGCGAGCGGCGCCGGTATCAGCGGCGCCGACGGTACCGGTGCGCGCGAGGCCGGCGCGAACGACGAGGCCGGCGCGATCGGCTGCGCCGACGAGGTGACCGCCTGACGCCGGGGTGGGCCCGCTGCCGTCCTCGGGCGGCGGGCCCACCCACCCGCCGGCCACGGCATGACCTCCACACGCACCGTGACCGCGGCACGCGGACACGCCATCCGTGCCATCCGCGCCCTCCCTTCGTCACTCCCGTGTCATCGCCCCTGGTGAGCGCCGGTGCCGTCACCGTAGCGGAGACCACTGACAATCCGGCCCCGGGGCCTGTACGGTGCCGCGCGGAGCGCATCCGCCGAGACCCGGTGGGTGCGCCGAGCGCGGTCCTGACACCATGGGACCGAGATCACGACACCGTGACACCCTCGGAGGAGTCAGCAACATGAGCACGCACTACGACGTCGTCGTCCTCGGCGCGGGCCCCGGCGGCTACACCGCCGCCGTCCGCTCGGCCCAGCTGGGCCTGAAGGTCGCGGTCATCGAGGCCAAGTACTGGGGCGGCGTCTGCCTCAACGTCGGCTGCATCCCCTCCAAGGCCCTGCTGCGCAACGCCGAGCTCGCCCACATCTTCACCAAGGAGGCCAAGACCTTCGGCATCAAGGTCGAGGGCCAGGTGACCTTCGACTTCGGCGAGGCGTTCCGCCGCAGCCGCTCGGTGGCCGACGGCCGGGTCAAGGGCGTCCACTACCTGATGAAGAAGAACGGCATCACCGAGTACGACGGCTGGGGCACCTTCGTCGACGACCACACCATCCAGGTCGCGCTCAGCGGCGGCGGCTTCGACGTCGTCACCTTCGACAACTGCATCATCGCCGCCGGCGCCACCACCCGGCTGCTGCCCGGCACCAGCCTCAGCGAGCGCGTGGTCACCTACGAGGAGCAGATCCTCACCGAGCAGCTGCCGGAGAGCATCATCATCGCGGGTGCCGGTGCGATCGGCGTCGAGTTCGCCTACGTGCTGCACAACTACGGCGTGAAGGTCACCATCGTCGAGTTCCTGGACCGCGTGGTCCCGCTGGAGGACGTCGAGGTCTCCACCGAACTCGCCAAGCAGTACCGCAAGCTGGGCATCGAGGTGCTGACCTCGACCCGGGTCGAGTCGATCGACGACAGCGACCCGAACGCCAAGGTCCGCGTCACCGTCACCAAGGACGGCGAGCAGAAGGTGCTGGAGGCCGACAAGGTGCTCCAGGCGATCGGCTTCGCACCGCGCGTCAACGGCTACGGCCTGGAGAACACCGGCGTCAAGCTGACCGACCGCAACGCCATCGCGGTCGACGGCCGCGGCCGCACCAGCGTCGACCACATCTACGCGATCGGCGACGTCACCGCCAAGCTGATGCTCGCGCACGCCGCCGAGACGATGGCCGTGATCGCCGCCGAGACCATCGGCGGGGCGGAGACCATGGAGGTCGACTTCGCCATGATCCCGCGCGCCACCTACTGCCAGCCGCAGATCGCCTCCTTCGGCTACACCGAGGCGCAGGCCCGCGAGTTGGGCTACGACGTCAAGGTCGCCAAGTTCCCGTTCACCGCCAACGGCAAGGCGCACGGCCTCGGCCACCCGATCGGCTTCGTCAAGGTCATCAGCGACAACAAGTACGGCGAGCTGCTCGGCGCCCACCTGATCGGCCCCGAGGTCACCGAGCTGCTGCCGGAGCTGACGCTGGCCCAGCAGTGGGACCTGACCGTCCACGAGGTCGCCCGCAACGTGCACGCGCACCCGACCCTGGGCGAGGCGGTCAAGGAGGCCATCCACGGCCTCGCCGGTCACATGATCAACATGTGACGCACCGGCTCTGACACCGCGCCGCGCCCCCGCCGAGCAGCCGCCCGGCGGGGGCGCGGCGGGTTCGGGGGCGCGGCGGGTTCGGGCAAGGCGGCCGGCCGGGCAAGGCGGCCGGCCGGGCAAGGCCGCCGACCGGGCGTGTACGCGGGCCTCGGGGATACCCCGCGCGGGCATCCGGATCCGGCGTGGGCGCGTCAGTACAGCTGGGTCCGCAGCCAGCCCTTGACCTCCGGGGTGACCGGGTCGGTGATGTCGGTGAACTCCTCGTGCTTGGTGAGGAACTTGGCGACGTACGGGCAGATCGGCACGATCCGCTTCCCGGCCGCCCGCACGTCGGTCAGCGCCTCCTGGACGAGCCGGCCGGCCAGGCCCTGGCCGGCGAAGGCGTCGTCGATCTCGGTGTGGAAGAAGACCCGCTGCTCCTCGTGGTCCCGGTACTCGGTGAAGCCGGCGAGCTTGCCGTCCACGTGGATCTCGTAGCGGTTCCGCTCGTCCGCGCGCTCGACGACGACGCTGCTGGGAGTGCTCACGATGGGCCTTTCGGTCGGGTGGGAAGACGCTGAAGTCGATCATGGGCATCCTGCCAGTCCGCCCCGGGCCCCGGCCATACCGCCCTCCCGAGCGGGCCCGGGTGAGCCGTTCAGTACCGACGCAGCAGTGGCCACAGGTCCGCCCACGGCCGGTCCGGTCCCGCGCAGAGCACGACGGCCGCGTGCTGCTCCGTGTTCGCCGTGCCGTGCCCGTTGTCGACACGGGCGACCGGGTGGCAGGCGGTGAAGTGGTGTTCCAGGTCGGTGTGGCCCGCCGGGTGGACGAGCAGCACCGGCCCCGTGGCGGTCGCCGGTGGCGGGCCCCAGGCGTGCAGGCCCATGTGACCCGAGTACGGGGCCGGCAGGCCGAGGGCGGGCCCGTACCGCGCGAGGGCTCCGGCCTCGCCGTAGTTCGCGGTCACCAGGACGGCGGCGGCCCGCTGCTCGGCGGGGACGGCCGCCCAGCCGGTGGCGGTGGCGCGCGCGAGCTCCGGCCAGCCGACCTCTTCGCCGATGTCGGGGTCGACGGTCATCGGCGCGGCCAGCGCCGAGGCCGGCAGCACCGGCAGGGCGGCCAGGGAACTGGTGAGCAGGGCCGCGAGCAGCCCGCCGGCCAGCTTGGCGCGGTGCTCGCGTACCCAGTGGGCGTACGACTCGCAACCGGCGGCGGTGAGCGCGTACAGCAGCGGGATCGGGTAGTACGGCTTGCCGCCGGCCGCCGTCACCAGCAGGCAGAGCAGCACCCAGGCCACCGCGACCGGCCGGGCCCAGCGCAGCTCCGGCCGGCGCAGCAGCCGGCTCAGCCCGGCCAGCCAGAGGGGCGCCAGCAGCGGGGAGAGCTGGAGCGCCTGCATCGGGAGGACGAGCAGCCGCCCGCCCGCCCCGCCGGCGGCGCTGAGCCCCTGGGCGACCGTCAGTTCCGGCCAGCCGTGCGCGGCCTGCCACCCCAGGACGGGCAGTGCGAACGGGAGCGCGGCGAGCAGCGCGGTCAGCAGGCCGAGCACGGTGTGCCTTCGGGGCGGGAAGGGCCGGCGCGGCCCGGCCGTCAGGGCGCCCGCCGCCAGTGCCACGAGCAGCCCGAGCACCAGCAGCTTGTTCAGCAGCGCGCCCCCGACCGCCACCCCGAGCAGTGGCCACCAGCGGGCCTCGCCGGTGCGCGCCAGGCGGAGCGTCAGCAGGATGATCGTCAGCCAGGCGGTGAGGTCGAAGGTCGCGGTGGAGAGCAGGTGGCCGTTGCCCAGGACGTAGCCCGAGCAGGCCGCCGCTCCCGCCGCGAGCACCTGCCCGCCGCGCCCCGCGCCCAGCTCGCGGGCGATCAGCGCGGTGAGCGTGATCGAGGCCGCGGCGAGCAACGCGGGCAGGATCCGCACCCCGGTCGGGGTGGCGCCGAAGAGCTCCGCCCCGAGTCGGGCCAGCTGCGGGGTGAGCGGTGGCTGGTCCGGATAGCCCCAGGCCGGATGGCGGCCGGCGAGCAGGAAGTACAGCTCGTCGCGGTGGAAGCCGTAGCGACCCGACAGCGTGATCAGCAACGCGGCGGCAGCGGCCGCGATCCCCCCGACCGGCCCTGCCGCGAACGGCTCCAGGCGCGGCTGTGCGTCCCCCCGCGTGCGCATGCCCGCATTCTGTCCCTCCGGCACCGGGCCCGGGAAGAGTCCGGTCGTGCAGGACGAACGCGGGCCGCCCGCCGGGCCGGAGCGGATCGAGGACGACGAGGAGGGAACCCGACCGCGTCGGCGAGCACCGTGTCGTCGTCCGGGGCGGGAGCTCGTCATCCGCGACCCCACCACCGACGGTCCCGCACGAGGCCGGGCGGTGGGCGGCGGTGGGCCCGCCGCCCACCGCCGCCCACGGACCGGATAGGCCGGAGCCAACGGCTCGATCCGCCCCCGCACCGCGTCCCCGCACCGCGTCCCCGCACCGCGTCCCCGCACCGCGTCCCCGCCCCCGTCCCGGACCCGCGGTGGTGGACCGTCCGCCGTCGTCAGACGCCGGCTCCCAGGGGCGGTGCCTCTTCGAACCGCAGGTAGCGGTCGACCGAGCGGGTCAGGACCTCGTTGCCGCCGGTGGGGACGACGCGGTTCCACCAGGCGCCGTAGATCCGTTCGAAGCGGTAGCCGCCGAGGAGTTCGGCGGCGGCCCGGACGGCGCTGGGCCGTTCGGGGATGTGGTTGGCGTAGCTGTACATGATGCTGACCCAGCGGGGGTCGGGGCCGACGTTGACGACGTCGCCGGTGAACAGCGCGCCGCCGCCGGTGCGGTCGTGCATCACGGTGCTGCCGGGGAAGTGGATGCCCGGGTTGATCAGTGTCAGGTCGTCGGTGAGCCGGTGGGTCCGGCCGTTCCAGAAGCGCAGGGCGGGATCGGGGCGCCCGACCCACTGGCGGTCCGCCTCGTGCAGGTACACGGGGGCGTCGAAGGCGTGGGCCCAGTCGACCATGGCGGAGTAGAAGTGCGGGTGGCTGATCGCGATCGCGGTGATGCCGCCGAGGGCCTCCACCTCGCGGATCATGGCGTCGTCGAGGTAGGGGACGCAGTCCCACAGCACGTTGCCGGCGGGCGTGCGCAGCAGGAGGGCGCGTTGGCCGATGGCGAAGTCGGGGGTGCAGCCGATGCCGAGGACGCCGGGCCCCTGTTCCTCGAAGCGGCCCTGGTGGCCTTCCTCCCGCAGTTCGGCGAGGCTGGTCCACTGCTGGCCGTCGTGTCCGACGTACTGCCGTTCGTCGAGGCACACCGGGCAGTCGGGGCGCGGGGCGGCGTACTGGGTGCCGCAGGTGCGGCAGATGGGCAGGGTGGTGGCCAGGGGTTCAGGCACGGTCGCCTCCGGTGGCGTCGACGAGGTCGGTGGTGTCGGTGAGGTCGGTGAGGGGGTGGGGGCGGGTGGGGTTCCAGCCGAGTTCGGTGACGGCGCGGCGGCCGGAGACGACCTGGTGCAGGGCCAGGGCTTCGGCGAACGGGACGCCCACGGCCTCGGCGGCCTGCTCCACCGCCCAGGGTTCGGCCCGGCCGGTGCCGCCGGCGGCGAGGTCGGCGGCCGCTGCCAGGGCGGCGACGGGCACCGCCTCGTGGGCGACGCCGTGCAGCACGCTGCCGGGTTCGGCCTTGGTCAGGGCCAGGGCGTACAGCTCGGCGAGGTCGTCGACGTGCACCATCGGCCAGCGGGTGGTGACCGGGCCGACGTAGCGGCCGGTGCCGTGCTCGCGCGCCCAGCCGGTCATCAGGCCGGGGATGCCGCCGCCGTGGCCGTACACGATGCCGGGCCGCAGGACGACGGCCCGCACGTTGTCCTCGGCGCTCGCCAGCACCCGCTGCTCGATCCGCGGGCGGTAGCCGACGATGGGGATGGCGTTCACCGGCGCCGCCTCGTCGGCCGCCCGGTCGCCGGTGGCGCCGAGCACCCAGACGCCGCTGGTGTAGACGAACGCCCGGCCGCTGCCGCGCAGCGGTCTGGTCAGCGCGTCCACGGCGGCCGTGTCCACGGCCTCGTCGCCGGTCGGGGTGGCCAGGTTCAGGACGGCGTCGATGTCGTCGGTCACGGCGGCCCGCAGCGAGGACGGGTCGGCCAGGTCGCCCACCCGCACGTCCGCCCCGGGCGGGAGCCGGCCCGTGTCCCGCACGAAGTGGACCACCCGGTGGCCGTCCGCCGTCAGCTTCCGCACCACCGCCGATCCGACGTAGCCGGTGGAACCCAGCACAAGTACCTTCACGTTCGTTCCTTCTTGATGTGTTTCGACTGCGGGCGTACGGGAGAAGCCGGTTGGCCGCCTGGTCAGGACGACGAGCCGGGTGGTGCGGCAGCCCCGCCGTCGCCGGCCGTCCGGCTTCGGCCTCTGGCGATCATTCAGGTGTGCGACCGGGCCATCAACGCTCAAGATCGGCAAGATTCGATAATGCGGGCTTATGGCGGGGCTCCGCGGGCGGCTCGGCGGGCCAGGCCCGATGAGGGGCCGTAAAGCGTTGGACAGCCCCCCGGCCGCCGGGCGAGCATCTCCGCGATGAACACCGAACCCCACCCCGCCCCCCGACGCGTCCGCTTCGTCGAGCTCAGTGAGAAGGCGCTGCGGGCGCTCGCCGACGGCGATCTCGCCGGCGGCAGCGCCGAGGCCGGAGTCGCCCTCGACCCGCACTTCGTCAGCGACCGGGCCCGCTGGATCTTCGGCTACCGGGCCGGCCGGCTCGCCGAGGACCCGTCGGCCGCGCCCTGGATCACGCGGGCCGCGGTGTCCGAACCGGACGGGGTCGTCGTCGGCGACGCCGGGTTCCACGGGCCGCCGGACGGGGCCGGCACGGTTGAGGTCGGCTACACCGTGGTGCCCGGGTACCGCCGCCAGGGCTACGCCCGTGCCATGCTGACCGCGCTGCTCGAAAGAGCCGCCGCCGAACCCGGTGTCAGGACCGTGCGGGCCAGGATCAGCCCTGACAACACCGCCTCCCTGGCCACCATCGCCGGCTTCGGGTTCACCCGCGTCGGTGAGCAGGGCAACGAACGCGACGGGATCGCCGTCGTCTTCGAGGCCCCGGCCGACGCGATCCGGGCCAGGCGACTCACCGCCTCGGCGGACCCGGGGCCCACGCCGGTCGAGCCCTGACACCAGAAGGGCCCCACCGACCAGGGCCCCCACCGTGCCGGCCCCCGCAGACCAGAGCCCCCGCCGAGCCGGCCCCCACCGAGCCGGCCCCCGCAGACCAGGGCCGCGCCGAGCCGGGGCCGCGCGCCCGGAGGTTACGGCCGCCCCCGGCTGGGCAACCGCCTCACCGGGGACCGGAGGTGGCGGCGATGGACGGGCCGGGGCTCTCGCGTCGGGAGTTGCTGATCCTGGCGGAGATCGAGGATGACCTACGGGCGGACGGCCGCTTGGACCGCGCCCTGCGCACCATGCGGCGCGGCCCCCGCTGGGTGGTGGGCGGTCTGCTGAGAGCGACCCTCCGGGTGCCGGGAGCGGTGCTGTCCGTCCTGCTGGCCCTGTCCCTGGGCCTGCTGATGGTCAGCGCCACCGCGCACTCATCGCCCGTCCTGGCCGCCTTCGGCCTGGTCTGGGCGCCGACGCTCGCCCTCGCGGCGGCGCGACTGCTCGCCCGCCGCCGGGGGATCACCCCGTGAGCTCCCGCGCGGCCCGTGGTGGCCGCGCTGCTCGCGCATTTCGCGCAGTTCGCCGATCACCGCCCAGGCGACCGACACCACCGGCACCGCCACCACCGCGCCCAGCACACCGCCCAGCACGGCGCCGCCCGTCACCGACAGGGCGACGGCCACCGGATGGAGCCGTACCGACCAGCCGAGCACCAGCGGGTGCAGCAGGTGGCCCTCGATCTGGCCGATGATCACGATCAGGGCGAGCACCAGCAGGGCGACCACCGGTCCGCGCGCCGCCAGGGCGACGAGGGAGGCGATGGCCAGGGCGATCGGGGAGCCGATCAGCGGGACCAGCGCCGCCACGAACTCCAGCACCATCAGCGGCAGGACCAGCGGCACCCGCAGGATCGCCAGGGCGATGCCGACCAGGACGGCGTTGGTCGCCGCCACGATCAGCACGCCCCGGGTGTAGCCCGCGAAGGTGCGCCAGGCCGCCCGCCCGGCGCGGTCCCAGGCCGGGCGGCTGCGGGCCGGCAGTTGCCGCTGCGCCCAGCACCACATCCGGTCGCCGGAGTGCAGGAAGAACACCGAGCAGAACACCGCGAGCGCGAGCCCGGTGACCAGTTCGACGGCGCGCCCGGCGCCGCTGAGCGCGGTGTTGACCAGCGTCGAGCGGTGGGCGGCGATGAAGTCGCCGATCTTGGCGCGCAGGTCGGTGACGGTGCCGGGCCGCAGGTGGAAGGGCGAGCCGGTCAGCCAGCGGTCGATCCGGCCGAGGCCGCCGCGCAGCTCGTTGCTGAGTTGGCTCCATTCGTCGGCGACGGTGGTGCCGACCAGGGCCAGGACCCCGCCGATGACCACGATGGTGCAGAGGAAGGAGAGCAGGACGGCCAACGAGCGCGGCATCACCTTCGCCAGCAGGTCGACCACCGGCCGCAGCACCGAGGTGATGACCAGCGCCACGAACACCGCGATGACCGGCAGTTCGAGTCGGGTGAGGACCTCGACGGCCAGGTAGGCGCCGATGCCCAGCAGGCCCAGCCGCCAGGCGTACCCGGCGGCCGTCCGCAGCCCGGAGGGCACCCGTTCGGCGGAGGGTGCCCGGCTCCCGGCCGGCGCCGCCGGGCCGCCGCGCCGCCCGGCGACCCGGGGACGGCGACTGCCGAGCGGCACGGCGCGACGGTCCGGCCCGGCGGAACCGGGCCGATCACCCTCGGGGCGGGGGCTCACCGGCTCCTCACCGTGCGGACCCTGCGGTACGGCGGCCGATGGTGACCGTGCTGTCCATGGAAGCCTCCCGGGTGGCAGTCCTGACCTCAGCGTCTCTCCGGCCGGAGGTCTTCGTACACCCACCGCTCGCGGTGGGTGCGGTCCGTGCCCGGGTCACCTCGGTGGGTCGCGGGCGGGCGGGCCGGTCACCGCGCGGGGCCCGGCGGGCGGGTCCGCGCCGGCCGCCCCGGGTTCGGCGGAGGGCGGGCCGCTCCGCCCGTTGTGCCGGCGCAGGTGCAGGACCGGGAGGAGCAGCCAGGAAGCTGCGAACCAGAGCATCACCGCACCCGCGATCCAGCCGGAGGAGGCGGAGTCGTCGGTCGCGACCCTGAGTAGGAGCAGCAGCGCCGAGCCGATGGTCAGTGCCAGCAGGATCAGGCCGATCGCCACCAACCGGGCGGCGGCGTCGACCAGTTGGGGCTTGAGCCGACGCCCGGCGAAGATCCGGTGGTAGGCGACCGGGGCGGTCAGCGAGCCGGTGGCGAGTGCGCCGAGGATGACGGTGGCCACGTACAGCCCCTGGTCGAAGTCGGCGAGCTGGGTGAACCGGGGCATGAAGACCACGCTCAGCAGGAAGCCGAAGAGCACCTGGGAACCGGTCTGGGCGACCCGCACCTCCTGGAGCAGGTCGCTCCAGCGCCGGTCCGCCCGCTCCTCGGGCGACTCCCGCCGGCCGGCCCGGCGGTGGCCGACGCGGCCGTTCCGGCCGGTGTCCTGCATGGTCATGGGATCGCCTCCGCGTACTGTCCACCGGGTGCGTGTAGCCGTGCCCGGACGGGGCAAACGCCGAGCCGGATCCGCCCGTTGCCCGGTCACCACCGGTGACCGCCGGGTGCCCGGGCGCGGCAGGCCGTCCGTGTACAAGCGGCCTGGTGCGGGAGGAGAATCGATGACAGAGGGTGGGAGAAGGAGGCGGTCATGAGAAGCCTCACGCGCCGCTACGCGGTGACGCTCCCCGGCCCGATCGGCGGCCACGCTCCACCGGACGTCGTCGTCGTGCACCAGACGCAATCCGTGGGACCCGACGGAGGCTTCGTCTGGGAGAGCGCGGACGGCGGACTCCGGGTGGAGATCAGTGGCGGGGTGGCCACCGTCCTCGCGTCCCCGGGGGCCGGCAGTCTGCACCCGTGCCTGCTGGCCGTACCGCTGCCGTGACGGGCGAGCGTGTCGTGCCGGGTGTTCTCCGCCCGGCACGAGCGCGGCGAGGTCGACGAGAGCGGCGTTCGTGCCAAGGACGACGAGGACGACGAGGACGACGAGGACGACGTACGCGGTGGGTGGGGTGTGGGGGGCGTAACGGAGCGTTACCGGGCGCTGGCCGCCAGGGCCTCGCGCACGGTGACCAGGCAGGGATCGCAGTAACGGTCCGGCCCGGCCCCGTCCGCGTCGTCCCCCGCCGGGACGACGCGCTGGGACGGCTCCAGGAACCGCCCGCACAGCGAGGACGTCGCATCGTCCTTCGCCACCACGTGCCACACCACGGCGGGCGGGGACACCGCCGGGTCGTGCTCGGCCCACATCTCGTACACGGCACTACCTCCGGATCGCTGGGGGCTCGGTCAGTCCATTGCAACCCCGGGGCCTGCGGAACGGCCACCGGGCCAGACCCGGTGGGATGGTTGTCGCCGGCGGAAGGGACACCCTCGTGAAGGACAAGCTCACCGAGTACCACCGCCGACGGGACTTCGCGAAGACGGCCGAACCCGAGGGGCGGCCCGGCGAACGGCCGTCCACGCGGTGGCCCTCCTTCGTGGTGCAGATCCACGACGCGACGGCGATGCACTTCGACTTCCGGCTGGAGGTCGACGGCGTGCTGAAGTCCTGGGCCGTCCCCAAGGGCCCGTCCCACGATCCGCAGGACAAGCGGCTCGCCGTGCCCACCGAGGACCACCCGCTGGAGTACCGCGAGTTCGAGGGTGTCATCGCCGCGGGGGAGTACGGCGCCGGCACGGTGATCGTCTGGGACGAGGGCACCTACCGGAACCTCTCCACCGACCGCTCCGGCCGCGAGCTCGCCTTCGCCGACGCGCTGGCCGGGGGCCACGCCTCCTTCCGGCTGCACGGGCACAAGCTGCACGGCGGCTACTCGCTGACCCGCATCCGGGACGGCCGCGGCGGGGAACGCGAGGCCTGGCTGCTGGTCAAGCGCGCCGACACGAGCGCGGGCGCGGGCGGCGCGCCCGACCCCGCCCGGGCACGCTCGGTGCGCAGCGGGCACACGCTGAAGCAGACCGGGGCGGGCGGCGCCGCGCCCCCGCGAGGACGGGCGGACGAGCCCTCCGGGGACAGCCGATGACCAGGACCGGGGAACTCCGCGTCGGCGGCCGGACGGTCGAGCTGAGCCGGCCCGACAAGGTGCTGTTCCCCGAGGACGGCATCACCAAGGCGGACCTGGCCGCGTACTACCGGAGCGTCGCGCGCCGGATGCTGCCGCAGCTGCGCGGCCGACCGCTGATGCTGGAGCGCCACCCGGACGGCGTGGACCGCTCCGGCTTCCTGCAGAAGGACGTCCCCGGCCACTTCCCGGAGTGGGTCCACCGGGTCGAACTGCCCAAGGAGGACGGCACCGTCACCTACGCCGTCTGCGACGACACCGCCACCCTGCTCTACCTGGCGGGCCAGGCGGTGATCACCCCGCACCGCTTCCTCTCCCGGGCCGACCGCCCCGACCACCCCGACCGGCTGGTCTTCGACCTCGACCCGCCCGGCGAGGACTTCGCCCCGGTCCGCGAGGCCGCCCGGCTGCTGCACGCGCTGCTGGACGAGCTGGAGCTGCCGTCCGCCGTCATGACCACCGGGTCGCGCGGCCTGCACGTCCTCGTGCCGCTGGACCGCCGGGACGGCTTCGACGAGGTCCGCGCCTTCGCCCGCGAGCTCGCCGACCTGCTGGTCGCCCGTCACCCCGACCGGCTCACCACCGAGGCCAGGAAGCGGTCCCGGCGGGGGCGGCTCTACCTGGACGTCCAGCGCAACGCCTACGCGCAGACCGCCGTCGCCCCGTACGCCGTACGGGCCCGGCCGGGTGCGCCCGTCGCGGCGCCGGTGTCCTGGGCCGACCTGGACGACCCGGACCTCACCGCGCGGCGCTGGACCCTGGCCACCGGTGACCGGCTCCTGAAGGACGATCCCTGGCGGGACGTCCCCCGGCGCGGCCGCTCGCTCAATCCCGCCCGTCGCCGTCTGGCCGCACTGGCCGACCGGCCCGATCCCGGTGGGCCGACCGGGTGAGCGGGCGCCGCCCCTGCCCCGCGGCCAGCCGTCGCCGGACCACCCCCAGGTCCAGCGCGGCGACGGCCGCGAACCCGGCGCACACGGCGGCGAAGAAGGCGTAGGTGCCCTGGTTCGGCGCCGGGCCGGGGGCGGCCAGCGCGGCCAGGACGGCGAACGCCGCCGCCCCGCAGACGAACAGGACGAGGAAGACCCGCGAGAGCACCCGTCGCAGCTCCAGGTCCGAGCGGGCGGTGACCGGCTCGGTGCCCCGGCGGACCGTGTCCTGCGGGCGCAGCTGCGGCATCGTCCGGCCGGGGCCCCGCGGCGCGTGCGGGAAGTCATGGCGCTCGCCCGCGCGGCGACGGGCGCCGCGCTGGAAGCCTGGTTTGCGCTGTACGACCATGGTGTCCCCCGAGCGGAGTAGCCGGTCTGCTGCGCTGCGCGTCTACCCGCCGGGTCGCGCCGCACACGCCCGCTACCGGCGCGGCCCGAGACGCAGCCGTACGGCCAGCTGGGGGCCCTGCTCCTCGCGGCCCTCCTCGACGACCAGGCCGAGGCCGGCGAGCGCGTGCAGGATCCGCGCCACGTCCTCGGACCGGCCGAGCAGCTCGGCGCCGACCTCGCCCGCGAGGGCGGTCGGCTGCCCCGGTGCGCCCGCCCCGTGCGCGTCGAAGGTCTGCGAGAGGCCCACCGACGGGCCGGGCGCGGTGATGGCCTCGGGGCCGTCGGGCTGGGCTTCGGCGACCACCCAGGTGCCCTCCGGGGTCACGGTCGACGGGTCCTCCCAGACGTTGCCGATCCGGGTCCGCCCGCGCCCGGTGTGCGTCGGGAAGGCGGCCTCCAGCGCGTCGAGCACCGCCTCCGCCGCCTCCTGCGGCCCGTCACCGAGCCGGACCAGCACATGCCCGGCCGCCAGGGGCAGGCCCATGGCCCTTCACCTCCTCCACCCTCGCCGAACGCCGAACGCCGAACGCGCAACGTCCGCGTCCCTCCGTTGTACGGCCGAGGCCGCTGGCCCCGCACCCCGGACCGGTCACGCTCCCCGGGGCCCGAGACCCACCCTCGCGCAGTACCGGGCCCTGCTCGCCCGGGGTGGCACTCCTCGTGGCCGGGCGCGCCCCGGGCGCGTGACGCCTCGACCGCTGCTCCGGGGCTCGGGGCGGTGGTCTGCGGGCCGTCGGGTCAGCGGAGCAGCGTGGCTTCGACACCGGCGAGTACCGCCGCCAGGCCCTGCTCGAAGCCCTCGTCGAAGTCCTGGAACATCACCCGGCCGGCCTCGGCCGCCAGCGGGTGGGCGGCCAGGCGCTCGGCGCGGGCCTCGACGTCGTAGCCCGCGCCGCCGTCGAAGGGGTTCGGGGCCATCGCCTGCTCCTCGACGACGTAGCCGATGGTGTAGCTGTACGCCGTGTACCAGGCCCGGGTGGCGGCCGCCAGCGTGAAGCCGGCCTCGGTGAGCATCCGCAGCGAGGCGTCCAGGCCGGCCGCGTACGAGGTGTCGGTGAACCGGGCGCCGCTGTAGACCTTCGCGCCGTCGCGGTGGCGCAGCAGCTCGGCGCGCAGGGTGCGCATGGTCGTCAGGTACAGGTCCCGCCAGTCGCCGCCGTGCCCGGACCGGTCGTTCTCCGTCGTGGCCGTCCGGGCGGTCATCCGGCGCATCATCTCGGTCGCCATCTCGTCCAGCAGCGCCTGCTTGTCCTTGAAGTGCCAGTACAGCGCGGGTGCCTTGACGTCCAGCTCGGCGGCGATGGCGCGGAGGGTGAGGCCGTCGAGGCCGACCCGGTCGAGCAGGCGGAGCGCGGCGTCGACGACCTGGGCGCGGTCGAGCTTGGGGGTTCTCTGCGGGGTCACGCTTGACAGTTTAACGCCGTTAAGTGCACGCTTCCGGCAACGACTGCTTAACAACGTTAAGGGGGTTGTCGTGACCTCTCACGGCACGCACACGGACGTCCTGATCATCGGCGCCGGGCCCACCGGCCTCGCCCTCGCACTCGACCTCGCCCGGCACGGCGTCGCCGCCCTGCCCGTCGAGCGCGGCCCGGAGCTCTTCCCCGGCTCGCGCGGCAAGGGCCTGCAGCCGCGCACCCTGGAGGTCCTCGACGACTTCGGCGTGCTCGACCGGATCCGTGCGGTCGCGGGCCACTACCCGCCCAACCTGTTCTGGAAGGACGGCCAGCCCCAGGGCGAGCGCACCCTCTACGACCCGACCGAGCCCTCCGAGGCCGAGCCGTACACCGAGACGCTGATGGTCCCCCAGTGGCGCACCCAGCAGATCCTCTACGGGCGGCTGCGCGAGCTCGGCGGCGAGGTCGCCTTCGGCCGCGAGCTGGTCGGCCTGGCCCAGGACGAGCAGGGCGTGACCGCCGAGTTCGCCACCGGCGCCCCGGTCCGGGCGCGCTACCTCGTCGCCGCGGACGGCGGGCGGTCGACGGTCCGCCGGCTGCTCGGCATCGGCATGACGGGCGAGACCGTCGACCCGGCCCCGATGCTGGTCGCGGATGTCCGGATCACCGGGCTGGGCCGGGAGCACTGGCACGTGTTCCCCGCCGACGAGGGCCTGCTCGCGATCTGCCCGATGGGCGGAACCGAGGACTTCCAGCTCGTCGCGCAGTTCCCCGAGGGCACGCCCGTCGACCCCACCCTCGACGGCCTGCGCACGGTGGTGGCCGCCCGCTCCCACCTGACCGCCGAACAGGTCACCGAGCTGCGCTGGATCTCCGAGTTCCGCCCCCGCGCCGCGCTCGCCGACCGCTTCCGTGCCGGCCGGGTCCTCCTCGCCGGTGACGCCGCCCACGTCCACTCGCCGGCCGGCGCCCAGGGCCTGAACACCAGCGTGCAGGACGCCTACAACCTGGCCTGGAAGCTCGCCGCCGTCCTCGCCGGACGAGCGGGGGAGTCCCTCCTCGACACCTACGAGGAGGAGCGCCGCGCCAACGCCGCCGCGATGCTCGCCCTGTCGACCCGCGTCCACCGCGGCGAGGAGCGCCGCGGCCGGGGGACCCAGCAGCTCGGCCTCGGCTACCGCCGGTCCTCGCTCGCCGTGGACACCCGCCCGGACCTCCCCGGGGACGCGCTGCGCGCCGGCGACCGCGCCCCGGACGGCCGCCGCGGCGGCACCCGCCTCTTCGACGCCTTCCGAGGCCCGCACTGGACCCTGCTCACCGTCGGCACCGACGCCCCGCTGCCCGCCCTCACCGCGCCCGTGGTCCGCATCCCGGCCTACGAGGCGTACGGCACCGGCGTCTTCCTCGTCCGCCCCGACGGCTACCTCGGCTGGGCCGGCCACACCCCGGACGGCCTCGCGGACTACGCGGCGGACCAGGGACTCCTCGCTCCCTGACCCGGGGGTCCCGCCCGCCCGGAACCGCCGGAGCCCGACGGCACATCACCGCCGTACCGGAGTCCGTGTCCTTGTCCGTGTGCGTCGCCCGGCAGCGGCTCGTCAGCGGGACGCCGGTGTCCGTCAGTGTGCCGACGGTGGGACCGGGCACCCTTCGAGAGGTCCGCCCACCCCTCTCACCCGCGTCCAAGGAGCACGCATGACGATCACCCTCCGGCCGGGAAGCACCGTGATGTTCACCGGCGACTCGATCACCGACGGCCTGCGGCTGGAGAGCGCGGACGGCCTCGGCTTCGGCTACCCGCCGCGCATCGCCGGCGAGTGGGCGCGCCGGCACCCGGACCGGCCCGTCACCTGGTTGAACACCGCACGCGCGGGCGACAAGGTGAGCGACCTCGAAGCCCGCTGGCAGACCGACGTCCTCGACGCCCGCCCGGACGTGCTGTCGATCCTCGTCGGCGTCAACGACGCGGGCTCGCACACCCTCGACCCGGACGGACGCGTGATCCCCGCCGAGGAGTTCGAGGCCGGCTACGACCGCCTCCTCGCACCCCTCGCCGAGGCGGGAACCGAACTGATCCTCATCGAGCCCTTCCTCCTGCCGATCCACGGCGTCGTCGAGGCCGGCGACGCCGTGCGCATCGGCGAGCGCGAGCGCGCGGCCTGGCGCACCGACCTCGACCCGAAGATCCAGGCCGTCCGCACCCTCGCCCGCACCTACGGCGCGCACCTGATCGCCGCCGACGGCATGTTCGCCGAACTCGCCGCGACCACCACCCCGGAACACTGGGCCGCCGACGGTGTCCACCCCACCCCGGCCGGCCACGCCGTGCTCGCCGCGGCCTGGCTCCGCCTGCTCGCCTGACCGCCCCCGCGACCGGCCGCGCCCCCGGCGCCCCGGTGATCGTCGGCCGCTTCCGTCGGCCGTATGCGGAGGATCGGAGACCGCCGATCAGTGCCCGTACTAGTGTCATGGTCGAGCCGTGACCTCTGGGGGCTGAAGCGGATGAAGATGACGTTCGGGCTGCTGGGGCCCCTGACGGTCGCCGTGGACTCCGTGCCGCAGGCGCTGCCGAGGGCGACCGTGCTGCGCGGGCTGCTCGGGGCCCTGCTGCTCGCGGAGGGGGAGCGACTGCCCGTCGGGCGGCTGCTGGACCTCGTCTGGGCCGAGCAGGCGGACCGGATCGGCCGGGGCGCGGTGCACACCGGGATGTCGCGGCTGCGCACCTGGCTCGGAGGGTTCGGGGACGGGACGGTGGTGCTGGAGTCCGACGCGCAGGGGTACCGGCTGGTCACCGGCCCGGACACGGTGGACCTCGGCCGGTTCCGCCGGCTCCTCGCCGCCGGGGACCGGGCCGCCGCGATCGCGCTGCGGCGCGGGCCGGTGCTCGCCGGGCTGGAGCGGGTGAACCGGGAGGACCCGCTGGTGACGTCCGTGGAGGGCGAGGTGCGCACCGCGGCGCTGGCCCTCGCCCAGGCCGCCCTGGCCGCCCTGTCCGGCGGAGGGCGCGCGGGCGCCGGGGCCCCCCGGGTCGCCGGAGCAGCCTGGACCGCCGGAGCAGCCTGGACCGCCGGAGGGCCCCGGGCCGTCGTTCCCGCGCTGGAGGCGCTCGCCGAGGACCACCCGTACGACGAACCCCTGCACGCCGCCCTGCTGGAGCTGCTCGCGGCGGACGGCCGGGCGGCCGAGGCGCTGCGCCGCTTCCAGTCGCTGCGCCGACGGCTGTCCGAAGAACTCGGGATCGAGCCCGGCGAGCAGGTGCAGAACGTCTTCCTGGCGCTGCTGGCCCAGGACTGCGAGAGAACCCGCACCGACCCCGGACGGTCCCGGGTGCCCTCCCAACTCCCGCGAGACCTCCCCGACTTCACCGGCCGTGACGCGCAGGTGCGGCTCGTCCTGGACACCCTGGCCGCCGGCCGGGTGCCGGTGATCGCCGGCATGGGCGGCATCGGCAAGACGGCGCTGGCCGTCCACACCGCCCACCGCGCCGCCGCCGACTACCCGGACGGCCGGCTCTACGCGGACCTGCGCGGCGTGGACGAGGCTCCCGCCGACCCCGCCCGCGTCCTGGCCGCCTTCCTGCGCGCCCTCGGCGCCGACCCCCGGGAGATCCCCGCCTCCCTGGACGAGCGGTCCGCGCTGTACCGCACCCTGCTCGCCGACCGCCGTACGCTCGTCCTCCTCGACAACGCCGCCGACGAGCAGCAGATCGGCCCCCTGCTCCCGGGCACCCCGACCCACACGACCGGCGGCGCCGCCGTCCTCGTCACCAGCCGCACCCCGCTCACCGCCGTGCCCGGCGCCCGGCTCATCGACCTCCACGAACTCGACGCCCCGCACGCCCGGACCCTGCTGCGCCGCATCCTCGGCGACCAGCGCGTCGCCGCCGAACCGGTCGCCGCCGCCCAGATCGTCGACCTGTGCGGCGGCATGCCGCTGGCCGTCCGCATCGCCGGGGCCCGGCTGGCCGCCCGCCCCCGCTGGACCCTCGCCCGCCTCGCCCACCTGCTGCG
Source organism: Kitasatospora sp. NPDC093550 (assembly GCF_044764985.1). Taxonomy (NCBI): domain Bacteria; kingdom Bacillati; phylum Actinomycetota; class Actinomycetes; order Kitasatosporales; family Streptomycetaceae; genus Kitasatospora; species Kitasatospora sp. NPDC093550. Next base: position 120,668 of record NZ_JBIWJF010000007.1, on the reverse strand, counting down.
CGACGAACGGCGACGGCTCGACGAACTGGCGGCGGGCAACCTCGCCGTCCGGGCCGGCTTCGCCGTCGGCTACGCCCGGCTGTCCGAGCCGACCCGCCGCATGTTCCGGCTGCTCGGCCTGCTCGACGCACCCGACTTCGCCCCCTGGGCCGCGGCCGCGATCGCCGACATCCCGCCGGAGCAGGCCGAACGGCAGCTGGAGGAGCTGATCGACGCCCAACTCCTCCAGGAGACCGGCACGGAGCCGCACCTGCGCTACCGCTTCCACGACCTCGTCCGGCTCTACGCGCGCGAGCACGCCGAGGCCGCCGACGAACCGCCCGCCCGCACCGCCGCGCTGGAACGGGCCTTCGGCGCCTGGCTCTGGCTGGCCGAGCAGGCGGCCGACCAGGTGCCCGGGCCCTGCCTCGCGCCGATCCACGGCCCCGCGCGCCGCCACCCGCTGCCGTCCGCCGTCACCGCGGCGCTGCTGGACGACCCGACGGCCTGGTTCGACGCCGAGCAGCCGGCCCTGAACGCGAGTGCCCGGCAGGCCGCCGCGCTGCGCCTGGTGCCGCTGGCCTGGGACCTCGCCGCCTGCCAGGAGAAGTACTGCGACGTCCGCGGCCTGTACGACGACTGGCGCACCACCCACCAGGCCGCCCTGCAGGCCTGCCGGACGGTCGGCGACGCCCTCGGCACGGCCGTGCTCACCCGCGGCCTCATCGAGGTCACCACCTGGACCACGCCGGCCGACGGCTCGACCACGTCCGACCTGCCGGACGGCACCCAGACGATGGTCGCCCTGGAGGACCGCGCCCGGCACCTGCAGCGCCAGTTCGAACTCGTCCGGGAGCCCCGCGGGACCGCCGACGCCCTCGTCCTCGCCGCCTGGAGCCTGGTCGCCCAGGGCCGCGAACAGGAAGCCCTGGACGCCGCCCACCGCGCCCTCGACCTCGCCACCGCCCACGACCACCCGGGCGGCCAGGCCCGCGCCCACCAGATCATCGCCATCGCCCACGGGGAGACCGACCTCGACCGCACGATCGAGCACCTCACCGAGACCCTCCGGCTGGCCCGGATGATCGGCAACACCCGCTTCGAGGCGACCGCGATCCAGTTCCTGGGCGCCGCCCACGGCCGCGCCGGCCAGGTGGAACGGGCCGGCGAGCTCCTCACCCGCTCGCTCGCCATGGCCCGCTGCCTCGACGACCGCTACCTGGAGGCGTTCTCGCTGCTCTACCTGGCCACCGTGTACGCGGCCACCGGCGACGACCGCGCCCGCGAGACCGCGGACGCCGCCCTGGCCATCGCCCGGCGCTTCGACCTGGGCCACCACCTCGCCCAAGCCCTCGGCATCCTCGGCGAACTGGACCTCGCCGCCGGGAACCACGCCTCGGCCATCGCGCACCTGGAGGAATCCGTCCTGGTGTGGCGCGCCCGCGGCTGGCGCTCCTTCCTCGCCGCGGCGCTCCGCGCCCTCGGCCGCGCCTACCAGGCCGCCGGCCTGCCGGACTCGGCCGCACGCGCACTCGCCGAGGCCCGCGAGCTGAGCGACACCCCGATAGCCGGTCCCGGCGACGGCCCGCCGTACGGGTCCTGACCACCACCCTGCCCGGCCTCACCACCGCCGTACCGACCGCACACGGATCGGTAAGCCATCGGTAAGCCGCCCCTCCCTAGGCTCGACCCCCACGGCACAGGACAGGCACACCCGCCCGCACACCCGGTCGGCGCCCACGTCCCACACCCGCCCGATGGGCCACCGGCCGGGTCCGCGCAGGGGACGGACCCGGCCGGAGGCACGTCACGACAGGTGCACCGCCACCCCGCCCAGGCCGAGCCCATGCCCGGCGACGTCAGTACCCGGCACTGGCGTCGAGTTCGTGGCCGATCGCGTCGCGCAGGGTGTCGTGCTGCGGGCCGAGCGCGTGCGCGGGATCGTGCCAGTTCTCCGGGGGGTACCGCCACACCGGGTGACGGACGCGATCCGCGCTCTCCCACGCGAACCGGGGCCACACGTGGGCGTGCAGGAAGGCGTCCTTGTTGCCGAGGATCTCCAGGTTCACGCGGCGGAACTCCGGGTCGAGCCGCCGGCAGGCCCGCTCCACCGCCTCGCCCAGGCGGTCCATGTCCGCCAGGAACGCCGTCCGCTTGCTCCGGGGGAGTTCGGACAGCCGCTCCACACCGCGCTCGTCCACCAGCAGGACGGAATACCCCGGCAGGAACTGCACGTCGCCGATCACCGCGAAGCCGGCGTCAAGTCGCCGGAGCACCGTGGGATTGGTGCCGTTCAGGGCGCTCCCGATCCTGTCGTCCCGCCAGTCGTCGGCCATGACAGCGCACCCTACACGCCCGTGAGGAAGCGGGCCGGCGGTCGCGCGGCGGCGGCGGTGCCCGGCGGGCATGCCCGGTGGGCCTGACCGCCGACCCCGGCCGGGTGCTTCGTCAGGACGGGCTGGTGGCCAGCAGCGCGGTGGTGGTCACCTTGTTGTCGCACTCGGCGAACAGGCCGTCGTCCAGGGCCACTTGGTGGGCGCCCGCGCCGCCGGGCAGGCCCAGGACGAGGGTGGGGTAGGCCACCGGGGTGGCCCCGGAGACGCAGTAGCCGTCGGCCTCGCCCTGGACCTGGACGAAGGTCAGCTTGAGCCAGGCCTTCCCGCCCGGGGCCAGGTGGACGGGGGCGGCGGTGCCGGTGTGGGTCACGGCGAGCGGCGCGTTGTGGTCCGGGGAGCCGTTGGCCGCTCCGGCCACCGTGGGGAAGCCCTGGAGCGTGCACGGGTGGGTGGAGGCGTTGGTGAACGCGACGATCGCCGCTCCCAGGCCGGTGCCCTCGGGGCGCGACTTGGCCTGGTGGGCATCCACCTTCAGCTCGGCGGGCGCGCAGGTCGGCGCCGCCGCGCCGCTGCTCGTCGGTCCGCCGGACGGGGCGGCGGAGGTGGCCGCTCCCGTGGACGGGGTGCCGGCCTTGGTGGGGGCCGGTGACTTGGCGCTCGGCACGGCCGTGGCGGTGGCCGCCACCGTCGGTGCCGCGGTCGCCGCCGTCCCGCCGCCCCCCGACGGCTCGTCGTTCCCGGGCCCGCACGCCGTGGCGAGCAGGGCGACCGCGGCGGCCGAGACCGCCACGACCGCGGCTCTTCGGGCCTTCGTTCCGTACCGCATGTCCTGCATGACGCCCCCTCGGAGGATGGAGTGGAGCCGACCCGGCGTCGGCACCTGCCCGATACACACCACTGTTCCGGCGCTGGTTCCCCGAGCGGTCGGGCGTGACAGGACGGTGACGAGACCAGGAAGGCCCCCGGACAACGGTGACGACCGGACGACCGGACAACGATGACGACCCGATCACCCGACCACCCGACGATCCGACGACCGCTGACGCGCGACGCGCCGACGGCGGTCCGGCGGAGCCGGCGGGCCGGCCGTCAGCATGGCAGGCGTGAGAACTGCCCTGCGCTGTGTGGTCGCCCTGGTGTTGGCCCTCGCCCCGGCCGGTCCGCTCGTCTCGCCCGCCGGGGCCGCCGGGGCTCCGGAGGGCTGGGAGGTGCTCGCTCCCGGGGTGGCGTACCGGGAACTGACGGTGCGTACCACCCGAGGCACCGCCAGGGTGTACGCCGTCCGCGCCGACCTGCGGACGGCGGGTGTGCGGGCGGACCTGCTCTTCCCCGGCGCGGTGGCCGCCCGGGCGCCGCTGACCCGGCTGGCCGCCGCCCGCGGGGCGGTGGCGGCCGTGAACGGGGACTTCTTCGACATCACCGAGGATCAGCACCCGGGTGTCCAGGCCACCGGGGCCGCCTCCGGGCCGGCCGTGTACCGGGGCCGGCCGTTGAAGGCGGCGGTCCCGGAGGCGCAGCGGTTCGGCTGGCGGCCGCCGCCGGGCGACACGGTCGAGGACGTGCTCGGGGTCGGCGTGGACGGGGTGGCGCGGATCGGACGCCTGGAGCTGCGGGGCCGGCTGCGGACGACGGCCGGATCCTGGCCGCTGGGCGGGCTGAACCAGTACGCGCTCCCGGTCGGTTCGATCGGCGTGTTCACCTCCGCGTGGGGAGAGGTCTCCCGGGCCCGCGCCGCGTGCGGGAGCGACGAGGCGCGAAAGGCGCCGTGCACCACGGAGACCACGGAGGTGACGATCCGCGATGGCCAGGTGGCGGCGGTCGCCGCGACACCCGGCACCGGTCCGATCGAGGCAGGGAGCACCGTGCTGCTCGGCCGCGAGGCCGGCGCCCACGCGCTCGCGGGCCTGCCCCTCGGGGCGCCGGTCGCGGTGGACTACCGCCTCGTGTCGAGCGAGGCGGTGCCCTTCGCGTTCGCCCTGGGCGCCCACCGCCTCCTGCGGGGCGGGCACGCGCTCGCCGGGGTGGACGCGACCGTCGCCGAGCCGCGCAGCGCGGTCGGTCTCGCGGCCGGTGGGCGGGTGCTGACGCTGTTGTCCACGGACGGGCGCGAGGGCACCTCCACCGGTCTGACCCTGACGGAACTCGCCCGTACGGTGGCCGATCTCGGCTGCCCGGAGGGTGTCTACCTGGACGGCGGCGCCTCCGCGACACTCGTCACCCGCGATCCCGGCACGGGCGATCCCACCGTGCGCAACCACCTCGACCACGGCCGGGAACGGCCGGTCCCCAACGCCCTCGGCATCTTCACCGGGTAGTGCTCCCTGCTCCGGTGGTTCAGTGCTCGCAGAGGGAGAACTCGCGTTCGTAGAGCTGCCCGTTGTGCTCGTCCGCGAAGAACTTCCTTTCCTGCATGAGCTCCACGCGGTACGCCCTGGCCTCCTCCAGCGTCATGGTCGTGGTGTCGGCCCAAGGCTGTTGCGGCGGTACGTCGGCGGTCGAGACGATCCGCTGCGTCGGGTCGACGAGGAAGAACGCGAGGATCTTGCGGTGACCCGGGCGGGTCGGGTCCGCGAGGCGGAAGGCGTCCACGCGGTGCTGAAGGACGTTGGGAAAGGCCAGGCAGCGGCCGCCCGGGGTGGGTACCGAGCCCAGCACCTGGTTCAGGGCGTCCTCGTCCTCGATCCCGTAGACCTCGCGCACCCCGGTGTGGTCGTTCTGTTCGTAGCGCGGGTCGTCGAGAGCGGCACGGAATCCCAGCCGGCTCTCGGTGATGTTCTCGCTGTCCCAGTAGTAGATGCCGGTCGAGACGATGCGCTCGTTCAGCATGCCCTCGACGTGCCAGGAACCGCCGGCGTACTCGGGCTGGTCCGGGGTGAGGTGGACGGTGGCCAGCTTGACGATGACCTGGAGGCGGCGGCCGCGCAGGTCGACGCGGGCGGACGCGTCGGGCAGGGCGGGCGCACGGAAGTCCGGGGCGTCCGGGACGGTGGGGCGGCGGTTCTCGAGCCACTCCTCGTACGCGTCCTCCCACGCGTAGCGGGCCTCACGGTAGGCGGCGTCGTCGGGGTAGGACGACTTGAGCGGGTACTCCGGTTCGGAGTCGTACCACCCGGAGGAGTCGGCCTCGATCCGCAGGGGCCGCGGGTGCCGCAGATCGGTGAGCACGTTCTCGAACAGGGGGAGCAGGCGCGCGAACAGATCCGGCAGGACGGAATCCAGCGCGCGGTGCTCCTCGGGGTGGACGTTGTTGACGTACGAGCGGAAGGCGACGGCTCCGTCCTCGCTGACGTCGACCTCGGTGGGCAGCCACTGGAACCGCTCCGAGAACTCGTACTTCGCGTAGTGGTTGGTCGGGTTCCGCCACGCCTGCTCGGGCCCTCCGCTCGCCTCCCTCACGAGGCAGAACAGGGAGGGATGGACGAGGTCCAGCACCTGGCCGTCGGATCCGGGGTGCCAGTCCCGCGCCGCTTCGGGTACCTCTTCCAGGACGCGGACCGCCTCGCGCAGCCGGTTCCTGAGCTGCTCGTCGACGAGGCTGTCCGACTGCCAGACGCCGTCGACCGCGGAGACCTCGATGCCGGTGCGCGCGTCCCGCAGGGCGGCGTAGTGTCCCAGCTCGGCGAGGACGTAGCGCACCTGAGCCTCGGTCATGCCCTGCGCCAGCGCCTCCCGGGTCCACCGGGCGGCGATGTCGGCGTCGTTCATCTTGTCGAACCACCCGGGCTTGGCGCGCAGCTGGGCACTGCACTGCATCATCTGCAGTTCCCGCAACGTCCGGGGCGTCGCGAACGCCGGGGAAGAGGTGTTCTGGAAGGGGAGCGGGAAGGCGGACAGGCCGGTCACCACGGATGATCCTCACGGTCGATGTGCGGTGCCGGGAAGGATAGCCCGGTGCGCCGACACCCCCGCGGCGGCCCCGGCGCCTGCCCAGCGGCGTCACGACTCACATGACCCAGCGTCAGCCGTGCTCGCCGACGGTGTACGCGTCCGGGTGCGGTGTGATCAGCGTGAGCTCGGCCACGGATTTCGGGCGCGCCCGGGCGGCGGGGCCGGTGGTTCCGGGGGCGATCAGGCGTCGAGCACCTGGCCCGCGCGGGTGACGACCGGTCCGTCCGTCGACCACGGGAACTCGATCCAGTCGTCGGTCCGCTTCCACACGTACTCGCACTGCACCAGGGAGTGCGACTTCTCGTAGATGACGGCGGACCGCACCTCGGCGACGTGGTCGAGGCAGAAGTCGTGCACCAGCTTCAGCGTCTTGCCGGTGTCGGCGACGTCGTCGGCGATCAGGACCTTCTTGCTGGTGAAGTCGACCGCCTGGGGGACGGGCGCCAGCATGACGGGCATGTCGAGGGTGGTGCCCACGCCCGTGTAGAACTCGACGTTCACCAGGTGGACGTTCTTGCAGTCCAGCGCGTACGCCAGACCGCCGGCCACGAACACGCCGCCGCGGGCGATGCTCAGGATGAGGTCGGGTTCGTACCCGCTGTCGGCGATCGTCTGCGCGAGTTCGCGCACCGCCCGGCCGAAGGTCTGGTAGTCAAGGGTCTCGCGCACGTCGGTCACAGCGTTCAGTGTCCTCGGCAGCCGGTCGCGCGGCAACGGGAGCCGGGCGCCGCGCTCCGTCAGCGCTGCTCCTCCGGACGGTCCGGGAGCTCCCAGCGGGTGTGGAAGGTCCCGTCCCGGTCGACCCGGTGGTACGTGTGCGCGCCGAAGAAGTCCCGCTGGCCCTGCACCAGCGCGGCCGGCAGGCGCCCCGCCCGCAGGCCGTCGTAGTACGCGAGCGCGGTGGCGAAGCCGGGGGCGGGCACGCCCAGTTGGACCGCCGCCGAGACGACCCGCCGCCAGGCCGACTGCGCGGAGTCCAGCGCCTCCCGGAAGTGCGCGTCCGTGAGCAGCGTGGGGCGTTCCCGGTCCGCCTCGTAGGCGGCCCTGATCCGGTCCAGGAAACGGGCCCTGATGATGCAGCCGCCGCGCCAGATGGTGGCCATGGCGCCGGGGTCGATGTCCCAGGAGTACTCCGCGCTGCCGGCCTGGATCTGGTTGAAGCCCTGCGCGTAGGCCACCATCTTGGAGGCGTACAGGGCCTGTTCGACGTCCTCCGCGAACCGGTCCGCCGCCGCGCTGTCGAGCCAGGTCTCGGTGGGGCCGGGCAGGTCCCGGCCGGCCCGCCGCAGCGGCACGCTGCCGGAGAGCGAGCGGGCGAAGACGGCCTCGGCGATCCCGCTCACGGGCACGCCGAGGTCCAGCGCGCTCTGCACCGTCCAGCGGCCGGTGCCCTTCTGCTCGGCCTGGTCCAGCACGACGTCGACGAAGGGCTTGCCGGTGACGGCGTCGGTGTGGGCGAGGATGTCGGCGGTGATCTCGATCAGATAGGACTCCAGGCGCCCGCCGTTCCAGGCCCGGAAGACCTCGGCGATCGCGGCGGGCTGCATCCCGCCGCCGTGCCGCAGCAGGTCGTACGCCTCGGCGATGAGCTGCATGTCGGCGTACTCGATCCCGTTGTGGACCATCTTGACGAAGTGGCCGGCGCCGTCCGGACCGACGTGGGTGCAGCAGGGCTCGCCGTCGACCTTGGCCGCGATGTCCTCCAGCAGCGGCCCCAGGAGCCGGTAGGCCTCCGGAGTGCCGCCGGGCATGATGCTCGGCCCCTCCAACGCGCCCTGCTCGCCGCCGGAGATCCCGCTGCCCACGAAGTGCAGCCCGCGCTCCCGCAGGGCCGCCTCGCGCCGCCTGGTGTCGGGGAAGTGCGCGTTCCCGCCGTCCACGACCACGTCGCCCTCGTCGAGCAGCGGCACCAGTTCGTCGATCACCGCGTCGGTCGCCGCCCCGGCCTTGACCATGATCACGATCAGTCGGGGGCGCTCCAGAGCCGCGACGAACGCCTCCGTGGTCTCGGCGGCCACGAAGTCGCCCTCGTGCCCGAACTCCTCCAGCAGCGCCGCGGTCCGTGCCCAGGTGCGGTTGTGCACGGCCACGCGGTGTCCGTGGCGGGCGAAGTTCCGGGCCAGGTTGCGGCCCATCACGGCCAGGCCGGTGACGCCGATCCGGGCCGGTGCCTGTTCGGTCATGGCGGGATTCTCCAGGGGTGTCGGGGGCTCGGGGTCTCGGTGCTCCGGGTCTCGCGTCGCGGCTCGTCCGTGTTCCTGCGCCGCTGGTCCGTCGCCGGCTACTCCGCGGAGAGCGCGAGGACCTCGTCCTCGGGGAGCTCGACGTACTGCTCCCCGTCCGCCTCGAACGGCGACCCGGCCCGCAGGTTGAAGAGGATCCGCTCGCCGACCTTGACGTCCACCGGGTGCGGCTTGCCGCTCCCCAGGGGCCGGCCGGGCCCCACCGCCACCACCTCGCCCTTCCACCGGTCCGGGTCCTGCGGGGCCGCCCCGCCGATCGGCTTGACGATCAGGTGGTCGTGCTTCGGGTGGAAGTCGGGCATGGCATGGTCCTCTCAGGTAAGCGCCTACGGCGCAGCCGGGGCCGCCCCCACCCCCCGATTCTCCCGGGGTTCGGCTCTTCCGCACCCGAGCGGCGTCGTCGCTCGGGTGCCGCCGGGGGCCGGGTTACGCCGTCCGGATGACGCCGGGCCACCGTCGGCTGCCGTCGGGCGGCCGGGTACGGGCGGCGTCGGTTCACGGGGGTGCCTGGCCGCGGGCGCGTTCGGCGGCCAGGAGCTCGGGCAGGCCGGTCAGGCGGTGCAGGCCGGCGGCGGCCCGGGCGGTGCGGTGGTTGGCGGCGAGCAGGTCGTGGTGGCGGTGGACGAAGGCCCAGTAGCCGGTGGTGAACGGGCAGGCCCGATCGCCGAGGCGTTCGGTGGGACGGTAGCGGCAGGGGCCGCAGTGGTCGCCCATCCGGTGGAGGTAGGCACCGCCCGCCGCGTAGGGCTTGGTGGTGATCAGTCCTCCGTCGGCGAACTGGGACATGCCGACGACGTTGGCGGTCATCACCCAGTCGTAGCCGTCGACGAAGCACCGGTGGAACCAGTCGGTGAGCTCGCGCGGGTCCCAGCCGTGCTGCAGGGCCCAGTTGCCGAGCACCATCAGCCGGGGGACGTGGTGGACCCAGCCGTGGTCGCGGACCTCGGCGAGGACGCGGGCCAGGCAGCGGGCGGTGACGGCGTCGGCGTCGAGGTCGCGGAACCAGGCGGGCAGCGGCTCGTGGTGGCCGAGGCGGTTGGCGTGGCGGTAGTCCTCGCCCAGGTGCCAGTAGAGCTGCCAGACGTACTCGCGCCAGCCGGCCACCTGCCGCACGAAGCCCTCGGCGCTGTTGAGCGGCACCCGCCCGGCCCGGTACGCGGCCTCGGCGGCGCGCACGCACTCGCCGGGGTCGAGCAGGCCGAGGTTGAGCGGGACGGAGAGCGCGCTGTGGGCCATCCACGGGTCGGCGTGCAGCATGGCGTCCTCGTAGCGGCCGAAGTCGGCCAGGCGGTGGGCGACGAAGTGCGCGAGCGCCCGTTCGGCCTCCGGCCGGGTCGCGGCGAAGCGGCGCGGGCCGTCCCGGCCGACGAACGCGACCTCGCCGGCGCGTTCCCAGCGGTCCAGGTCGGCCCGGACGCGTTCGTCGATGCCGTCCTCCTCGGGCTCGAAGGGCGGCGGGACCGGCAGGGTGGTGGCGCCCCGGGGCGGGGGTTCGCGATTGTCCCGGTCGAGGTTCCACCGGCCGCCGGCCGGGCTGCCGTCCGGCTCCAGCAGCAGGTGCTCGGCGCGGCGCACCCGGTGGTAGAAGTCCTCCAGCAGCAGGCGGCGTTCGCCCGGTTCGCCGGCCCAGCGGCGGAAGTCGGCGAAGGGGACGAGGAAGCCGCGCGGCGGCAGGACCGTGACCCGGGGGAGGGCGTTCACCAGGGCGAGGGCCGCGCGCGACGTCGGGTGGCGGACCGTCACCTCGCGCCCGCCCACCGCCCGGGCCAGGCCCTCCCGGTAGGTGTCGGCGCGCACGTAGCGCACCCGGTCCCCGAGGGCGTCCGCGGCGTGGCGCATCGCGGACAGGACGAGGTGGGCCTTGGCCCGGTGGAAGCGCCGCCGGCGCAGCACGGAGCGGGCCTCGATCATGACCACCGGGGCGTCCGGACCCGGGCCGTCGTCCCCCGGGACGAGGAAGTGCGGCCCGAGCTGGTCGCCGAACAGCCAGTGCGGGCGCGGCCCGGTCATGCCGGTCGTCCGGGCCGGACGGGTCGGGCCGCCCCGCCGGGAGGGCCCGGAGCGGGTGCGGTCGGTCGGTCGTTCCGTTCCATGGTCGGCTCCGTTCCTCAGGGCCGGGGCCGGGGCCGGGGCCGGGGCCGGGTGGGTGGGCGCGCGGTAGGCGCCCCCGCCCAGGTTCGCCCGGCGCGGCCGACGGGGGGAGTCGCAGCGGTACCGCAGCGTTTGCCGCGGCCCGCCAACCGCTGCGTAAACGCTGCAAGTGGGCCCCACGTGCGCAATCGCTGCACGGTGGGCCTGTGACCCCGCTCGTGCAAACCCCTCCCGAGGCAGCTCCCGTCGCCGACCCCGCGCCGACGCCCTCGGAGCTGCGCCACCTCCTGGAGCTGTCGGCGCGCGGCGACGAACGCGCCTTCGAGGCGCTGTACCGCGCGGTTGCCGCCCCGGTGTACGGCGTCGCGCTGCGGACGCTGCGCAGTCCCGCGCACGCCGAGGAGGTCGCCCAGGAGGTCCTCCTGGAGGTCTGGCGCACCGCCGCGGCCTACCGGCCCGAACGCGGGTCGGTGCTGACCTGGGTGCTGACCATCGCGCACCACCGCTCGGTGGACCGGGTACGCTCCGCCCGGGCGGCCGCCGAGCGCGACCACCGGGTCGCCGCCCGGGAGCCCCTGCGGAGCGATTCGCCGGAGGAGGAGACGGTCCGCGCGCTCGACCGGCTGCGGGTCAGGTCCGCGCTCGCGGATCTGAGCTCGGCGCAGCGCGAGGCCGTGGTGCTGGCGTACTACGGCGGGTACTCGCACCGGGAGATCGCGAACCGGACGGGCGTGCCGCTGGGTACCGTCAAGACCCGGATCCGCGACGGCCTCATCCGGCTCAGGGCCGCCTTCGACCGTGAGGGCGACCGCCCCCAGCCGAAGGCGGGGCGCCTGACGCAGGCGGTCCGGGTGTTCGACAGCGGTGGCGACACGGGGTTCGCCGCGGGAAGGATCGCAGGATGGTGACCTCATCGGCCCGCCTCGACGCGGGACCGCCGCCCCGGGCGCGGTCCGGGCAAGCGGCCCCGACGCCCGGCCCGACGCCCGGCCCGACGCCCGACCCGGCGGACGACGCCGGGCTCTCGACCGGCGGGGTGGCCCAGCGCCTGGGCGTGTCGCCCACCACGGTCCGTTCCTGGGAACGCCGCTACGGCATCGGCCCCGCCCACCGGGTGGCCGGCCACCACCGCCGCTGGACCCCCGGGGACATCGCCGTCCTGGAGACGATGTGCCGGCTGACGGCCCGCGGGGTGCCCCCGGGCGAGGCGGCCCGCGCCGCCCTGGCGGAGCGCGACGCGTCCGTGCGCGAGGACGGCCCGCCGCCCGCTCCGCCCGAGCCGCCGACCGGCCCGCAGGGCGATGACCGGCCCGGTCGCGCCCCGGGCGGAAGCCGCAACCTGCGCGTCGGGACGGTACGCCCCGAATGCCGGGGCCTGGCCCGGGCGGCGGTGCGGCTGGACGCCCCGGAGGTCGCCGGCATCCTGCGCGAGGCGGTGGACGCGCTCGGGGTGATCAGCGCGTGGACGGAGGTCATGATGCCCGCCCTCCGCGCCGCGGGCCGCAAGTGGGCGGCGGACGGCGAGCAGTACGTCGAGGTCGAGCACCTGCTGTCCTGGCACGTCTCCAGTGCGCTGCGCGGCGTGGCCGACGGGGCGGTCACCGCCCGTCGGGTGAGGCCCGTCCTCCTGGCGGCGACGCCCCTCGAACTGCACACCCTGCCGATCGAGGCCACGGCCGCGGCCCTGGCGGAGCGCGCGGTCCCCTTCCGCATGCTGGGCGCGGCCGTTCCGGCCAGGGCCCTGCTGGACGCCGTCCACCGGATCGGTCCGGGGGCCGTGATGATCTGGTCCCAGGACCAGCACACCGCGGACCGCGAGCTGGTCCGCAGGATCGGCGACAGCGCGTGGGGTCCGCGCGGCTCCCGCGGCGCGGCCGTGGTGGTGGCCGCCGGCCCGGGCTGGGCCCGCAACCGGCTTCCGGCCGGCGTCGCCCGCCCCGCCACCCTCACGGACGCCGTCGACCTCCTGGAGCAGGCCGTCACGGACTGACGTCCGCCCTGACGTCCCGTCACCGGAACCACTCGCGGCTCCGGACCACCCCGGCTACCGCCTGCCCCCTCCTCTCTGCCCCCCCTGTCCCCGGGCGTTCCGGTGCCCGCGAAGTCGGGCCAATCCGGTCCGGTCTCCGTTCCGAAGATCCGGTGCAAGGACAGTGCGGGCCGTGTCGCGGCCCCGTCGGGAGGGGCTCTCGTGACCGTGTTCGACACCGTTTCCACCGCCCGGATCACCGTCGGGAGGGACGGCGGCGCGCGTCCGCGCCGGGTGGCGGTGGTGGGATCCGGCGTCGCCGGCCTCACCGCCGCCCACGAGCTCTCCCGGGCCGGGGTCGACGTCGAGCTCTTCGAGGCCGACGGGCGGCTCGGCGGCCACGCCCACACCCAGCACGCGAGCGCCCGGGACGGGCGGACGCTCCCGCTGGACACGGGATTCCTGGTCCACAACGAGCGGACCTACCCGCACCTGGTCCGGCTCTTCGCCGAACTCGGCGTCCGCACCCAGGACAGCGAGATGAGCATGTCCGTGCGATGCGACGGATGCGGCCTGGAGTACGCCGGGGCGAGGGGGCCGGCCGGCCTGTTCGCCCGGCCCGACGCCCTGGTCCGCGGCCGGTACCTGCGGATGCTCGCCGAGGTGCCGCGCTTCCACCGGCTCGCCCGCCGCCTGCTCGCCGACCCGGCGGCGGGCGACCCGAGCCTGCGGGACTTCCTGGCCGCCGAGGGCTTCTCCCGGTACTTCGTGAACCACTTCATGACCCCGGTGGTCTCCGCCGTGTGGTCCTGCGCCCCCGACCTGGCGGGCGACTACCCGGCCCGCTACCTGTTCGCCTTCCTCGACAACCACGGCATGCTCTCCGTCACCGGATCGCCGACCTGGCGCACCGTCGTCGGCGGCTCGCGCACCTACGTCGAGAAGGTCGCCGAGCGGCTCGCCACCGTGCACCGCTCCACCCCCGTTCGCGCGGTGCACCGCTCCCCGGACGGCGTCACCGTGGTCTCCGACGGGGGACACCGCACCGAGGCCGACGCCGTCGTGGTCGCCACCCACGCCGACCAGGCCCTGGAGCTGCTCGCCGAGCCGACCGACGCCGAACGCGAGATCCTCGGCGCCTTCACCTACTCGCGCAACCCCACCGTCCTGCACCGCGACCCGTCCGTGCTGCCCGGCGCCCGCTCGGCGCGCGGCTCGTGGAACTACCGGATGCCCCACTGCACCGCCCCCTCCCACCGGGTGCGGGTCAGCTACCACCTCAACCGGCTGCTGCGCCTGGACACCGCCGAGGACTACCTGGTCACCCTCAACGAGGACCGGCACCACCCCGTCCCCGACCACCTGGTGGTCTCCCGCACCGTCTACGAGCACCCGGTGTACACCGCGCACTCGGTCGCCGCCCAGCGCCGGCTGCCCGAACTCACCACCGCCCGCACCGCGTTCGCCGGTGCCTACCACGGCTGGGGCTTCCACGAGGACGGCTGCCGCTCCGGCGTCGTGGCCGCTCGCGCGCTGCTGGGGGTGAACGCGCCGTGACCGCCCGTGCCGTGACCGCTCTGCCCGGACCGTGGGGCGCGGTCCTCTACGACACCGTCACCACGCACGTGCGCCCGGCGCCCCGGCTGCGGTCGTTCCGCCACCGCGGCTACCTGTGGCTGGTGGACGTGGACCGCCTGCCGACCCCGCCGTGGCCGCTGCGGCCGCTGGCCCGGTTCCTGCCCCGCGACCACGCCCTCGACCCGGCCGGGCGGACACCGTCCGTCCGCCAGGACCTGGAGCGCTACCTCGCCCGGCACGGCGTGCGGCTCGGCGGCGGGCAGGTGCTGATGCTCACCCAGGCCCGCTCGCTCGGGCACGTGTTCAACCCGCTGACCGTCTACTGGTGCCGCGACGGGGCAGGGCGCCCGCTGTGCACGGTCGCCGAGGTCCACAACACCTACGGCGGCCGGCACCGCTACCTGCTGCCACCCGATCCCGAGGGCCGCGCCGAGAGCGTCAAGGACTTCTACGTCTCGCCGTTCTTCCCCGTCGACGGCCGCTACCGGATGGTCCTGCCCGAACCGGGCGAACGCCTCCACCTGACCGTCCACCTGGAGCGCCGAGGCCGGCGGGCCTTCACGGCCACCGTCCGCGGCACCGCCCGCCCGGCCCGCCCCGCCACCCTGCTGCGGGCGGTGCTCAGGCACCCGTTCGCCACCTGGGCCGTCAGTTTGCACATCCGCTACCAGGGCACCCGCCTGTGGCTCAGCGGCCTGCCCGTCCACCCCCGCCCGGCCGCCGGCCGGTCCCGGCCCGCCGACACGCCCGTTCCCACGGAAGAGGTGCCCGCCCCATGACGACCACGGTTCCCCCGGCAGGGACGCCGACGCCCCTCGTCGACCCCGCCCGCTGGCCGGACGTCGCCCGGGTCCCGGACGTGCCGCTGCGCGCGGCCGTCGCCGCCCGCCTGCTGCGCCGGGTGGCCGCGCGACGCGGCCTGCGCGTCGAACTCCCCGGCGGCCGCACCCTGCTGCCCGCCCCGCCCGGCGCACCGGTGCTCCGCCTGCACCGCCCGCAGGACTTCTTCCACCGGGTGGGGGAGAGCGGCCTGATCGGCTTCGGGGAGTCCTACCAGGCCGGAGACTGGGACAGCCCCGACCTGGTCGCGCTGCTCACCGAACTCGCCACCGCCCCGGAGACCCTCGTGCCCACCGGCGCCCAGTGGCTGCGCCGCCTCTACGTCCGGCGACCGCCGGACGAGGAACTGTCCACCGCGGCGAACGCGCGGCGCAACATCCACCGGCACTACGATCTGTCCAACGACCTCTTCGCGCTCTTCCTCGACCCGACGATGACCTACTCCTCGGCCCTCTTCCCGACCGGGGCCGACCACGCGCCGGTCGCCACCCGCGAGGCCCTGCCCGCCGCCCAGCACCGCAAGATCGACCGGCTGCTCGACCTGGCCCGGGTCGGCCCCGGCACCCGGCTGCTGGAGATCGGCACCGGCTGGGGCGAGCTCGCCCTGCGCGCCGCCGCACGCGGCGCCCACACCGTCAGCCTGACCCTCTCCGAGGAACAGCTCGACCTCGCCCGGCACCGGATCGCCGAGGCCGGGCACTCGGAGCGGGCCGAGGTCCGGCTCTGCGACTACCGCGCCGCCGAGGGCCGGTACGACGCCGTGGTCAGCGTGGAGATGATCGAAGCCGTCGGACGGCCGTTCTGGCCGGACTACTTCCGCACGCTCGACCGGGTCCTCGCGCCCGGCGGACGCGTCGCCCTGCAGGCGATCACCATGCCCCACGACCGGATGCTCGCGAGCAGCCGCACCTACACCTGGATCCTCAAGTACATCTTCCCCGGCGGCCTCATCCCCTCCGTGCGGGCGATCGAGGAGACCGCCACCCGCCACACCCGCCTGCGGCTCACCCGCGCCGACGCCTACGGGCCGCACTACGCCGAGACCCTGCGCCTGTGGCGCGAACGGTTCACCGAACGGTCGCCGCAGGTCGCGGCCCTCGGCTTCGACGAGGTCTTCCAGCGCATGTGGGAGCTGTACCTCGCCTACTCCGAGGCCGGATTCCGCACCGGCTACCTCGACGTCCACCAGATCCTCCTCACCCGCGACGAGGCGACGGCGTGAACGCCGCCGCCTTCGCCGTCAACCTCGCGGTCACCGCCGCCGTCGCCCTCGCCGTGCTCCTCGCCGCGTTCGCGGTGGGCGTGCGCGCCGGGCGCCACCGGGGCGTGGACGTCGCCTGGGGGCTCGCGTTCACGGCCGTGGCGCTGACCGGCTACGCGCTCTCGGACGGCCACGGGGATCCCGGGCGCCGGCTGCTGGCGACCGTCCTCGTCACCGTCTGGGGGCTGCGGCTGTCCGGGCACATCTGGTGGCGCGCCCGCGGCGCGCCCGAGGACCCGCGCTACGCCCGGATGCTCGCCCGCGCCCCCGAGGGCCCCGCCCGCACCCGGTACGCCCTGCGGATCGTCTACCTGCTCCAGGCCGCCCTCGTCTGGTTCGTCTCGCTCCCCGTCCAAGCCGCCCAGTACCTGCCCCACCCGCCCGGCCCGCTCGCCTGGGCGGGCACCGCCCTGTGGGCCGTCGGCCTGTTCTTCGAAGCCGTGGGGGACTGGCAGCTCGCCCGCTTCAAGGCCGACCCCGCCCACCGCGGCCGGATCATGGACCGCGGCCTGTGGCGCTACACCCGCCACCCCAACTACTTCGGCGACGCCTGCGTCTGGTGGGGCCTGTTCCTGCTCGCCGCCGACACACCCGTCGGCTGGGCCTTCGTCCTCAGCCCCCTCGTGATGACCTGGCTGCTCGCCTTCGGCAGCGGCAAACCGATGCTGGAACGGCAGCTCGGCGCCCAACGGCCCGGCTGGGCCGCGTACGCCGCCCGCACCAGCGGCTTCGTCCCCCTGCCACCACGCCGACACCCCGCACACCCGACCGCACCACCTGCGAGGCACCACCCGTGACCGTCTCGATCGCCCTGTTCACCCAGGACCTGCGCCTGCACGACAACCCCGTGCTGCACGCCGCCCGCACCGCCGCCGACCAGGTGGTGCCGCTGTTCGTCCTCGACCCGGCGGTCGAGGCGGCCGGCTTCGCCGCCCCCAACCGGCTGGCCTTCCTCGCCGACTGCCTGGCCGACCTGGACGCCTCGCTGCGCCGCGTCGGCTCCCGGCTCATCGTCCGCCGGGGCGCGACCGCCGAGCAGGCGGCCAAGGTCGCCGCCGAGGCCGGCGCCGGGACGGTGCACGTCGCCGCCGGGGTCAGCGGCTACGCCCGGCGGCGCGAAGCGGCGCTGCGCGCCCTGTTCGGCGAGCGGCTGCACGTCCACGACGCCTCCGTGACCGTCGTGCCGCCCGGGCGGATCGCCCCCGCCGGGCGCGACCACTACGCCGTCTTCACCCCGTACCACCGCGCCTGGCAGCAGGCCCCGCACCGCACCGTGCTCGGCGCGCCCCGGGCGATCCGCACCCCGGAGGAGATCGGCAGCGAGAACCTCGTGATCAGCGGCCCGTTCTCGCCCTCCCTGCCGCGCGGCGGCGAGAGCGCGGCCCGTGAGCGGTGGCGCCGCTGGGACGTCGCCGCGTACGCCGACGTCCACGACGACCTGGCGGCCGACGACACCTCCCGGCTCTCCCCGTACCTGCACTTCGGCTGCCTGTCGGCCACCGAGCTGACCGACCGCGCCCTGCGGCACGGCGGCCCCGGCGCGGAGGCCTTCGTCCGGCAACTCGCCTGGCGCGACTTCCACCACCAGGTCCTCGCCGCCCGCCCCGACGCCGCGCGCCGCGACTACCGCGCCCGGGACGACCGCTGGCACCACGACGAGCGCGAGGCCGAGGCCTGGCGCCAGGGCCGTACGGGGTACCCGATCATCGACGCCGGGATGCGCCAGCTCGCCGAGGAAGGCTGGATGCACAACCGGGCCCGGCTGCTGACGGCGAGCTTCCTCGCCAAGACCCTCTACCTCGACTGGCGGATCGGCGCCGCCCACTTCCTCTCCCTGCTGGTCGACGGCGACGTCGCGAACAACCAGCTCAACTGGCAGTGGGTCGCCGGCACCGGCACCGACACCCGGCCCAACCGCGTCCTCAACCCGCTGCGCCAGGCCGACCGCTACGACCCGGACGGCGCCTACGTCCGCCGGTGGGTGCCCGAACTCGCCCACCTGCCCGGGCCGTCCGTCCACCGTCCCTGGCTCCTCGCCGGGGACTACCCGGCGCCCATCGTCGACCCCCAGGACCTCACCGCCCGGTTCCGCCACGGGCGGCCGTGACCGCCACGGCGCGCAGCCGGTTCCCCCTCCCGTGCGGCCCGGCGGCCGCCGCGTGCCCGGCGTGCGCGCACGGTCCGCGGGCCCGCCGACCCACCCCCGAGGACCGGGCACCCCGACCGCGTGCCATGTGGTCCAGACCGCGCGCCGGGGGCGGACGTCGCGGGGGCGTGCGGCCGCCGCACGCCCCCGCACTCCGGCCGGTCCGGAAATCGCCGTGCCCGGGTGGACGGCGGCCGGAAGCCCGAGGGGGGCGTACGCAGTGCGTGTACGCAGCCTGGGGGAGCCGTGACGGATGGGACCCGGCCAGTGCCCGGTGACGCGCCCCCGCCCCACCCGCCCCTTCCGTCCGGTCGCACCACGGATCCAATCGATAGCGGAGCGTGACCATCTTTCGGTCAAAGCACCGGGAACCGGTTGCCCGGAAAGCGGACCGGCCGGAAGAGTGGTCGTCGCCGGCAAGCACTCCCGTCCAACTGAGTAGTCGAACGAGAGGAAACCGTCATGTCCGACGTGTACGAGACCCCGATGCTGGTCGAGCTCGGTGACTTCGCCGCCCTCACCCAGGGCTTCCTGATCGGCGACGTCTTCGACGGTCACGGCTTCTACCTCATCTGAGGGGCCGTCCAGTGAGCGGTCACCGCAGGACCTGGTTCGTGGTCCTCCCGGATACCGAAGCCGCGTCCGCGGTGGCCGCGGGGCAGGACACGGCCGAGTGCCGTGTCCTGCCCCACCCCGGCGGACGCCCCTGGATCATCGGCGCGTGGCCGGCCGACGAGGAACCGCTGACCGTGCAGGCCGGGCCGGTGGCCCTCGCCGTGTTCGGCACCGTCGGCACCGACCACCACCGGCTGCTGCGCCTCGCCGAGCGGATCCGCGACCCCTACGACGCCCTGACCCTCGCCCGGGAACCGGCGGGCTGCTTCCACCTCGTCGCCTCCGTGCGCGGCACGGTCCTCGCCCGGGGCTCGCTGTCCGGGCTGCGCCGCCTGTACCTGGCCGAACACGACGGCACCCCGCTCCTGGCGGACCGGGCCGACACCCTCGCCGGGCTCACCGACCGCACCCCGTCCCTCGACCGGCTCGCCCTGCGGCTCGCCCACCCGCTGCCCCACCCCCTCGACGCGCTGCCCCTGTGGCCCGACATCACCCCGGTGCCCCCGCACCACGCGGCCGTGCTCACCCCCGGCCGCCCCGCCCGCACGCTCGCCCACTGGCAGCCGCCCGCCCCCGACCGTCCGCCGGCCGAGGCCGCGGCCGCACTCGGCCACGCGCTGCGCCGCGCCGTCGACGCCCGCACCCGCACCGGCGGGGTCGTCGCCGCCGACCTGTCCGGCGGCCTGGACTCCACCCCGCTGTGCTTCCTCGCCGCCCGGGGGCCCGCCGAGCTGCTCACCGTCACCCTCGGCTCCACCGACCCGCACCACGACGACGCCGCCTGGGCCGAGCGCGCCGCCCGTCACCTCCCCGGCCGGCGGCTCCTGCTGGCGCCCGACGACCTGCCCGCGATGTTCGCGGACGTCGGCACGGCGGGACCGCAGGGCGACGAACCGCTGCCCTGGACCCGCACCCGGGCCCGCGACGAGGCCGTGGCCCGCCGCCTCGCGGCCCACGGCGCCCGTCTGCGCCTCAGCGGAGAGGGCGGCGACGAGGTCCTCCAGGCACTGCCCTCGTACCTGCGCCTGCTGACCGTCCACCAGCCCGCCACCGCGCTGCGCCACCTGCGCGGCCACCGGGCCCGGCTGCGCTGGGGCCTGTCCGCCGCGCTGCGCGCCCTCGCCGACACCCGCCCCTACCACGCCTGGCTCGCCCACACCTCCGACCGCCTCACCCGCACCGCCCCACCGACCACCCAACTGCTCGGCTGGGGACCCGAACCCCGCCTCGCCCCCTGGATCACCCCCCAGGCCGCCGACCTCCTGCGCGAGCGGCTGCGCGCCGTCGCGCCGGCCGACGCCGTGCCCCTCGCACCCGAACACGCCCAGCACCAGACGCTGCACATGGTCCGCCACAGCGCCGCCGCCATGCGCCAGCTGATCGAGGCCACGGCCGCCGTCGGCACCCCGTACACCGTCCCGTTCCTGGACGACCAGGTCCTCGACGCCTGCCTGGCCGCCGAACCCGCCCAGCGCGGCACCCCGTTCGCCTACAAGCCGCTGCTCACCGCCGCCGTCGCCCAGGACGTCCCCGACGAGCTCCTGCGCCGCACCGGCAAGGGCGACTTCAGCCCCGACGCCCACCAGGGCCTGGCCCGCCACCGACCCGAACTCGCCGCCCTCGCCGAGGACAGCGCCCTCGCCCGCGCCGGCCTCGTCGACCCCGACGCGCTGCGCCGGGCCTGCCTCGGGCTCTACCCGCCCGGCACCCCGTACGCGGCACTCGACGCCACCCTCGCCTGCGAGCACTGGCTGCGCGCCCACGAGGCCGCGCACACCGCCTTCTGACCACCCGCCACGGAAACCCCCGAGGAGGAGACCGCATGTCCGTGGAACTGCGCCCCGATGTGACCCTCACCCCGACCGGCAGCGGCGCCGTCGTGCTGGACGAGCGCTCCGGCCGCTACTTCCAGCTCAACCGCACCGGACTGCACATCCTGCAGTCCCTCCTCGACGACCGGACCGCCGACGAGATCGCCACCGACCTCAGCGGCCGCTACCCCGTCACCGCGGACCAGGCCCGCACCGACGTCGCCGCCCTGCTGGGCAGCCTGCGCACCGCCGGGCTGGTCACCGGATGAGCGCCCGGCGCCGGTCCGCTACCGGGACGCGCACCCCCGCCGGCCACCCCGGGGCGCGCGGATGAGCCTGCAGGGCCACGCCGCCGGGGCGGGCCGGCCGCCGTGGCACCGGCGCCCGGCCGCGCTCGCGGCGATCGCCGCCGCCCGGCTGATCGAGCGGATGCCACCGGCCCGGATCCGCCGCCTGATGCTGCGCCTGCGCGGCGGTGCCCGCCCGGCCACCGCCCGTGAGGCGCTGGCCGCCCGGCAACAGGTGGTCGCGCTCAGCATGCGCTGCGCCGGTCAGGGCTGCCTGCAGCGGTCCATCGCCGCGGCCCTGCTGTGCCGGGCCAGGGGGAGCTGGCCGACCTGGCGCACCGGGGTGCGCACGGAGCCGTTCCGCGCCCACGCCTGGATCGAGGCGGACGGCGCGCCGGTGGACGAACCCGCCGAACTCGCTCACTTCCACCCGCTGATGACCGTGCCGCCCCGCGGCTGACCGGCCCGCCGACGCCGCCGGGCGGCCCCCTGACGAAACGGATGCCGGGACCGGGGTGTCGCGGGCCGGGAGGTGGACAGGCGCGTGGGGAACACAGCTCCGCACGTGAGGACGTTCGGTCATGACTTCCAGGAAACCCGGCACGCACAAGTCCATGGACGAGGGCCAGGCCAGCCGCCACGAGGGTGCGCACCACGGTTGGTCGGGTGACATCGACGCGGAGGAGCAGCAGCCCAACGACAGCGCGCACCGCTCCTTCCACCCCGACGAGTACGCTCCCGAGCCCGGTCCGGGGCGCGAGCCTTCCAAGGAGGAGAGGCAGGGCGTGCCCGGGCAGACGGTGGAGAGCAAGGGGCCGCGCGGGGAGGAGCAGGGGCCTTCCGAGCACCGGCGCGATCACGGCCCCCAGGGCCCGTCGGGGCGGCCGTCCGGCGGCTACTCCCAGAAGGCCCGCACCGGCGTCGACCCGCAGGAGCCCGACCAGTAGGCCTCCCCCTCACCCCCGCCGGACGGCCGCCAGCCGGGTCGGAGCCGCTCCGCGCCACCAGGTGGGGTCGGCGCTGCCGTCGGTGGTGCGGCCGTCGCGGTGGACGTAGTGGCGCACGTCGCGGCCCGGCTCGGCGAACTCGCCGGCGAGGGCGCGCTCCAGCCACTCGGCCCCGAACCGGAAGGCCTCGGCGGCCACGCCGCCGAGCGGGTGGAACTCGTCCTCGTAGACCCGGAGCTCCTTCGGCGCCCGGATCCGCTCGAAGCTCTCGATCGCCTGGCCGAGGTCGGTGAGCTCGTCGAACTCGCCGATGCCGTACAGCACCGGGCAGGTGATGCCGGCCACCAGGTCGCCGAGCGGCATCTGTCGGGCGAGGTCGCGGTCGAAGGCCTCCTCGTCGTCGTACCCGGCCATGTACATGTAGTTGTTCTTGAAGGTCGGCTGGGCGCGCTCGAAGATGGTCGCGAAGTCGCCCGTGACGGCCTCGAACGCGGCGAGCGCGGCCAGCCGACCGTCGGTGGCGGCCGCCCGGGAGCCCCAGTAGCCGCTCATCGAGATGCCGAACATGCCGATCCGGGTCCCGTCGACCTCCGGCAGCGAGGCCAGGTGGTCGAGGTAGCGGCCGATCGCCCGCTCGTAGTTGGCCAGGTCGACGGTGAGCCCGCCGGCCCGGCTCTCGCCCTGGCCCGGTCCCTCGACGGACAGCGCGACCATCCCGCGGGAGGTGTAGTACCGCTCGGCCGCCCAGATGTAGTCCTCCTTGATCATGTCCATCCCCGGGCCGAGGATGACGGCCGGCGCGTTCTCGACGGGGCCGGCGGGCAGGTGCAGCAGGGCGTGGATCGTCGAGCCCTCGAAGTCCAGCTCCACCCGCCGCACCCGCCCGTCCCGCAGCGCGCCGAGGCGGGCCACGCAGTGGTCGGCGCGCTCACGCAGGGCCGCCTTGCGCGGGTCGGCCGCGTCGAAGATCGAGTACTGGGCGCGGCCCCACATCACCGCGGCCCGCAGGTAGAGGTCGGCGGCGGTCTGCGCGAAGCCGCCGCGCTCGTGGTGGGCGGCGCGCTCCTCGGCCTGGCCGGCGACGGTCGCCCACGCCTTGGGCAGCATCGCGCCGCTGCGGACCAGGGCGAAGACCTTGGCGAAGTCGGTGTGGTCGTGGCCGAGCTGCTCCATGGTCCCGACGGCCTCGGGGTGCAGGGCGTCGAATCCGCCCTGGGCGAGGGCGATGTCCAGGGCCCAGCTCTGGCCGGTCGAACGGACGGTCATGACGGTCTCCTCCTGAATCGGGGGCGGTGATTCACTAAGTACTTAAGGAGTAAGTACTTAGTCATTAAGTACTTAAGCTAGGCTGGCTGTCAACCCAGCCCGGAGGAGCGACACCATGGCCGACCAGCCGCCCACCCCCGAGCGGGCCCAGGCACTCGACCGCCTGGCCCGCGCCGCCTACCGGCTCAGCGCCGCCGACGCGCGCCTGCGCGGCCGCGCCACCCGTACCCCCGGCGCCCTCTCCCTCACCCATGCCCGCGCCCTGCGCACGCTGGCCGACCAGGGCCCGCTGACCATCAGCGGGCTCGCCGCCGGCACCGAGACCACCGGAGCCGCCACCACCCAGCTGGTCAACGGCCTGGTCGCGGCCGGTTACGTCACCCGCACCCGCCCGCCGGAGGACAAGCGCTCCGTCGTGGTCGCGCTCACCGACGCCGGGCGCGAACGGCACCGGCAGCGCCAGGCGGCACTGGCCGACGCCCTGCACGCCGACCTGGCGGACTACGACGCCGACGACCTCGACCGTGCCGCCGAGGTCCTGCACCGGCTGTCCGCCGTCTACGACCGGCTCTGACGCGCTCGAACCCCCGCCGGGGCCGGTTCACGCACAAGCCCCCCGCGGGCGAGCCCCCGCCGCGGGGTGTCGTGTGCCCCACGGGGGGAAGGCGTTCGCCCGGGCCGCAGTAGCCTGAAAGGTTCAATCGTCCACGAAGGGGTGTCGGTCAGGTGCGTGCGAACTGGGACCCGGCGTCGGTCGGGGAGATTCTCGAACCGGCGGGCGCCGTGCCGGAGACGGTGCGGTGCCGGGCGCGCAGGGCGATAGCCGCCCACGCGCTCGACCGCGAAGACTACCGGTTCCTCCTGGAGGCGCTCGGGCTGGTGCAGGAGGAACCGTCGGCCTCCTCGGACGCGGGCCGGGGAACGCCCCGGGAGCGGACCGGGCGGACGACCCGTTGCGCCCCGGGCTGATCGCCGAGGTCCGCCGACTGCTCGGTGAACACACGGAACGGGAGCGGCACGCACAGGGCGCGGGGGACACCGACGTGATGAAGCTCTGCTGCGTCCAACCGTTCAACCGTGGACTCCGGGCCACGACGGCCCACCTCGGTGCTTCAGCCGCCCGCGGTCGGCCCGGGCCGCAGCAGATCCGCGACCGGCGCGCCGGAGAAGTCGTCGGGAGGTGATCGATGAGTTTCGCGTCCGTGCGCGGTCTTCCCCTGGGCAACGCCACACCAGGCGTGGCAGCGAACCGTGACCGCCCGAGCGGCACCCTGGGGAAGGATGAGCACATGACCGAGCTGAACGCGGAGCACGCCCGCCGGACGATCGTCGACCACACCCGGCGTCTGGCGGAATCGGCCGCCGCGGCCGGACCGGACGCCGTCGTGCCGACAGCCCCGGGCTGGACCGTCACCGACCTGGTCGAGCACGTGGGCCGGACCCAGCACTGGGTCGCGGAGATCGTCGAGCGGCGCATCACCGACCCCGCTCAGCTGCCCACGGAGATGGCCGCCGTCCCCGCCGACGCCGGCCGGTGGCAGGCGTGGCTGACGGAGTCGGCGCAGCGGGCCGCGAGCGCCTGCTCCGACGCGGCGCTGGACGCGCCGGTGTTCAACGCCGCCTGGGACGGGCGCTCGGGGACGCGTTTCTGGCTGTCCAGCCTCCTCAACGAGGCGGTCGTCCACGGCTTCGACGCGGCCCGCGCTGCCGACGCCGAGGCAGCCCGCGTTGCCGACGCAGGCGACGCAGGCGACGCAGGCGACGCGGGCGACGCAGGCGACGCGGGCGACGCAGCCCGCCAGGCCGATCGGCCGACCGACATCGACGCGGACGTCGCCGCGGCGCTCATCGGCAACCACCTCGCGATGCTCACCTCGCCCACCTGGCGGCTGCAGCGCCCCGAATCCGCCCACGCGATCCGGGGCACGGGGCAGACCCTCCAGTGGCTCGCCACCGACATCGCCGGTGACGCGGGCGCCTGGCTGGTGGAACGACGCCCTGACGGTGTGGCGTGGCAGCCCCGCAGCCTACGGGCCGACGTGACGGTCACGGGCCCGGCACGGTCGCTGCTGCTGGTCCTGACCCGACGGCTCCCGCTCACCGACCACCACGCCACCGGAATCACCGTGGACGGCGACGCCGACCTCGCCCGGCACTGGCTCGACCACACCGCCCACGTCAGCGGCTGACCGGCCACCGGCCAGCGGAACCCCGCCCACCCGACCCCGACGGAAGCCCGCGGACGTGCGACTG
Organism: Kitasatospora sp. NPDC093550; assembly: GCF_044764985.1. Lineage (NCBI taxonomy): Bacteria > Bacillati > Actinomycetota > Actinomycetes > Kitasatosporales > Streptomycetaceae > Kitasatospora > Kitasatospora sp. NPDC093550. The sequence continues at coordinate 95,158 of NZ_JBIWJF010000007.1, read as the reverse complement.
CTCCTCACCTCCGACACCCACCTCCCCACCCGGGCGCGCGTCCTGCCCGACCCGCTGCTGCGCGCCCTCGACGAGGCCGACGTGGTCTTCCACGCCGGGGACTGGGTCGACACCGCCACGCTCGACCTGTTCGAAGCCCGGGCCCGGCGGCTGGTCGCCGTCCACGGCAACAACGACGGGCCGGAGCTGCGCGCACGTCTGCCCGAGGTCGCCCACGTCGAACTGGCGGGCCTGCGCTTCGCCGTCGTCCACGAGACCGGCCCCGCCCGGGGCCGCGAACAGCGGTGCAGCTCGGGCTTCCCCGATACGGACGTCCTGGTCTTCGGTCACAGCCACATCCCGTGGGACAGCCAGGCCCCCGGCGGCCTGCGGCTGCTCAACCCGGGCTCCCCGACCGACCGGCGCCGCCAGCCCTTCGCCACCTACCTGACCGCCCGCGCGCACGACGGCCACCTCACCGACGTACGCCTCCACCGGCTGCCACCGCGCTCCTGACCCGCCGCACGGCCCGCACCGGCCCCCTGACCACCGCACGGGCGCCACTTCCCGGGCGCCGCTCGGTAGTTCGAAGGGCATCACGCCAACGAACCGTCCAGGAGGCCAGGTTGTCGCAGCTGTACGGCATCGAGGAGAGACGGAGTCCACTGCCTCCCCTCCCGGCGGGCCACGCTCGTGCCGGCCGAACGCCCTGCCATCTGGTGCCTTACCTTCGTGGAATGCCGTCCAATACGGTGACGGGGGGGGCGAGCCGGACAGTCGGCCGGCTGTCATCGCCACGGTGCGGCTCCGGCGCGGCCGTCCGCCGGGACGCCCCTCCTGGGGAAGTAATCCGCTCCGGCGGCGGGGAGCTGGGCCGGCCCTTCGCCCGATCACCACTCAGCTGGGCATCAGGAGCTCGGCTGCCGGGGTGTGGTTTCCGGTTGCTGCTGCCCCCGCCATCGCAGACGAGGCCGTGCCAGGGTCGGTGAGGGGCGGCACCACCAGGAGCAGGAAGTGGTCCTGGAAGCCCCGGGTGATGCTGATCGTCGCGTCGCTGCCCGTGAACCAGTTGATCCTGACCATGAGGCCGTTCGCCATGATGGACCGGGGAACGCCGTCCCAGGCCGACATGTCGAGGCCGACGCGGATGATGCGTCCGAGGTGGGCGCCGAGCGCGGTGATCAGGTCCGGCAGTTCGGCGAGGACGTGGTCCGAGCGGGGCCACCAGGCACCGTCGAAGACCCCGTCGCGCGACATCGTCGGCTCAAGCACCAGGCGAGGCAGCGGAGGAGCGCCGGGCACCGTCCACCGTCCGGAGGAGAAAGGCGAAGGGAGGGGAATCGGCATCATGAGAGGCCGCCCGTCCGGTCCGCAAGGGACCAGTTCATGACCCAGGGCGACGTCGGCGCCGATGCCGGTGTGCGGAATGTCCTCGGTTGTCTCCCACGGTACTCCGCTGGGGTCGACTCCGGACCGTCCCCGGGGGAGCAGTCTCGAAGGCGTCCAGGGCATCACCGTGATCAACCAGTCCCCCAGGCATCATCGGCGCGGCGACGGCCTCAGGGGCGCCGACGCCATGGATTCCTGCGGCTACCGTATTGCCGAGGACAGCACCGTCGACCAGGCCGACGACGCGTTCTGCAGCGCCTACGCGGCATCATCGACGGGCCCAGCTGCCGCCCCCACAAGCGGCCGGAGAACGCCACCGAACCCCCGGCCACATAGCCTCCGTCAGCCCCAGGGGCTGGGGAATTACGTGAACACAGCCCCTGGGGACCAGGCCGTCGTCGACAGCCGGCGGTGATCACGTCGGTGGTCATGTGGCGGGTCCTCAGCTCCGGGACGTCCCGGCAGGCGGGCGGAGAACCGTCAACCGCCTGGCGTGGCACGTCACCTGACACAGCACTCCTAGTAGTCGAGCCAGCGGTAGTCGTCGGGGTTGCGCATCTGGGCGAGGGCTGTCAGGAGGCCGTTGTCCTTGCCGCCGTCTTCGGCGTCGCGCAGCCAGGGGACGGGGGCGAGGAGGGCTGTCAGGTCATCGGTGACGGCTGTGTCGAGGAGGGTGTCGAGGTCGTCGGGGATCGGGTCGTCGACGAGGCACAGCCAGGCCAGGGCGGCGCTCACCCGTACGTCCGTGGGCCGGGTGGGGTCCTGCCACCACTCGTGCAGGCGGGCGGCGGTGTCCGGTTCGCCCTCCTCCCTGGCGAGTTGACCGATCGCCAGGACCAGGCAGGCGCGTACCGCCGGGTCGTCCTCGACGGTGAGACGGGCGTGCAGGGCGGCCGGGCCGTGGCGGGGTGGGGGCGCGGCGGCCGCCAGGGCGAAGGCCGCGGCCTGGCGGACGGCCGGGGCGGGGTCGTCGAGCAGGTGGAGCACGAGGTCGGCGTCCGTGGTCACGGCCTGCCGGGCGGCTTCGAGCGACCAGTTCTGCGGGTAGCCGCTCGGTTCCCAGCGCATGGAGTCGTGGGGCAGTCCGGCGCGCAGGAGACCGGTGCGGGAGGCCTCGCCGAAGTGTTGCCGGCGGGCGACCGAGCCGACCAGCCACAAGAGGTCGGCGCGGTGGCGGGGGTGGGCGAGGGCGATCCGGAGGAGGAAGGGCACGGCGAGGGCGCCGACGGCGGAGGTTCCGCCCTGGTGGCAGATGCTGTTCCACAGCGTGCCCAGCGCTCGCTCGGCGGCGTCGGCGTCGCCGAGGCGGATCGCCTCCAACCGGGCCGGTACGTCGCCGCCGGGCCCGTAGGCGTGGTGGAACCGGACCCAGGGCACGGCGTCGTACCGCAAGCCGTCCTTGACCTCCGAGGGCAGGGCGGCCGTGACCACGCGCACGTCCTCTTCCGTGCCCGCGTGGAAGTCCAACCCGCCCTCGCGGTACACCGCCGGTGCTCCGTCTCCGCCAAGCCACCCCACGAGATCCCTCTTCCTGAGGCCTTGTCCGCCCCGAGGCCCGAGGCCTGGCCTGAGGCCGTACGACACCCGCTTCGTTCCGGTACGAGCCCCGTCCTATCACCCGCCACCGACAACCGCGGTGCGGGTCACGGCGGGGGGCTTGGCCGAGGGTGCGGACGAGGTCGTGGGGGATGCGGGTGAAGGCGTGGGGCGAGGGGGGGACGGGGGAGAGGCGGGGCGGCCGGGCCCGTACGCGGGAGCCGGCCCGGGGCAGGTGCGCCCCGGGCCGGGTCGTGGGCGGTGCGGGGCTACTCGCCGGCCCGGTACGAGCCCGACTCCAGCTCGGCCACCGCGCCCGGGCGGACCGGGCGCCAGCCGAGGGCGGTACGGGCGGCCGCGCCGCTGACGCTCTGGTCGAGGGCGAGCGCGTCCGCGAAGAGCGGGCCGAAGACCTCGGCGGCCTCGCCCGCCGCCAGTACCTGTGGGTCGGCGGGCACGCCGGCCACCTGACCGGCGGCCCGGGCGAGGTCGCGGACCGGGACGGCCGACTCGCCGACGCCGTGCCAGACGGTGCCGGCCTCGGCCCGCTCGACGGCGGCCACGAACAGCTCGGCCAGGTCGTCCACGTGGACGGTGGGCCAGCGCACGCCCTCCTCGCCGTAGTACTCGGGTGCCCCCTGCTTGCGGGCCCGGTCGACCAGGATGGCGGGGATCCCGCCGCCGCGGCCGTACACGATGCCGGGCCGGACGACGGTCGCGCGCACGCCCTCGGCGGCCTCGGCGAGCACCCGCTGCTCGATCCGCGGGCGGTAGCCGACGATGTCGATCGGGTTGGTCGGGGTGTCCTCGCCGACCTCCTGGGCCTCGCCGGTGGCGCCGAGCACCCAGACGCCGCTGGTGTAGACGAACGGGCGGCCGGTGCCGCGCAGGGGAGTGGCGAGCGCCTCGATGACGGCGGTGTCGACGTCGGCGTCGCCGCTCGGGGGAGCGAGGTGGATCACGGCCTCGATGTCGGGCGTGACGGCGCCGACCAGCGAGGCCGGGTCGGCGGTGTCGCCGGCGATCCGGGCGTGCCAGCCCCGGCCGGGCCGCGACTCGGTGCTGCGGGTGAGTGCGACGACCTGGTGGCCGGCGGCGGTGAGGTGTTCGGTGACGGCGGTGCCGATGTAGCCGGTGGCGCCGGTGAGCAGGACCTTCATGACCATCCCCCTACGTCGAAAATTTCGATGTCGAAACTATAGGGAGATGTAGTCGGCGATGTCAAACATTTCCATGTCGAAGTGTTAGGCTCCGGCCATGACGGACTCGACCCCCACCGACCCCACCGGCCCCACCGTGACGGACTCGACGGCCCAACAGCCGCAGCAGGACGGAGTCGACCGCATCACCGCACAGTGGCGCGCGGTCCGCCCCGACCTGGACACCTCCCCCATGGCCGTCATCGGCCGCCTCTCCCGCGCCTCCCGCCTGCTGGAGCGCGGGATCAAGGACAACCTGGCCCTCCACGGCGTCGAGCCCTGGGAGTTCGACGTCCTCGCCACCCTGCTGCGTTCCGGCCCGCCGCACGTGCTCACCGCCGGCGAGCTCAGCGCGGCCGCGATGGTCAGTTCCGCGGCGCTCACCAACCGCATCGATCACCTGGAGAAGAAGGGCCTGGTCGAACGGGCCGTCGACCCCGCCCACCGCCGGCGGGTCCTGATCTCCCTGACCGACACCGGCCGGGAGCTGACCGACCGCCTCGTCGAACACCACCTCGCGGGGGAGGAGCGCCAGCTCGCCGGGCTCACCGGTGCCGAACGCGACCAGCTCGCCGGCCTGCTGCGCCGTGTCCTCCTCACCCTCGGCGACCACACCGAGGACCCCGCCCCGCGCTGACCGCCCCGCGCCTGACCGCCCCGCGCCTGACCGTCCGGCCCGGGCGGGACGGCTGCCGTTGCCGGATCCGAACCCCTCCCCCGTCCCGTCCGGCCGCCGCCGCTCGCGCTCGTCGAACCGGCGCTCCAGCTCCGCGTGCCGGCGCGCGGCGTTGCCGCCGTCCGGCTGACCGGCGAAGGCCCGGTCGGCGGCCGGCACGAAGGCCTCGCGGTCGGCGGGCTCGGCCGAGGCGATCGCCCGGAGCGCCTCCTCGGTGTCGTCGTCCAGCCCGCTGCGGGAGCGCGGCCCGCCGCCGGTGAGCACGCGCTCCAGTTCCGTGGGGGAAGACCTGCCGCAGCTCCCGGTCGGTCGGCCACCCGTGGCGTATCCGGGCCCCTGTCGACGTCGGACTCGAACTCCCGTCCTCCGGAGGGGAATCGGTCGTCCGGGTGGTGGTTCCACCTGTCAGCCTCGGCCCGTCCCGAGGCGCCGCCGTCAGGACGTACGGGCCTCGGGGTTCACCCCTGTGGCCGCGGCAGCACCGTCCGCGTCCAGGCCCGCGAGGAGGCGCAGCCCGTCCTCGGCGGGGCTGCCGGGGGCCGCGGACAGCACCAGCAGCTCCAGGCCCGAGGCGTCCTGCAGGGCGAAGTTCTCGTGGTGAAGTTCCAGCAGTCCGACCAGCGGGTGCCGGTACGGCTTGCGCCCGTGGGTGCGGGCCCGCACGTCCGCGCGGGCCCAGAGGCGGCGGAAGCGCTCGCTGCCCATCGCCAACTCGCCGATCAGCTCGGCCAGTCGGCGATCGTCGGGGTACTTGCCGGCGGCCAGGCGCAGATGGCCGACCACGTCCAGGGTGCAGTTCTCCCAGTCCGCGTAGAGGCCGCCGTCGGTCTCCTCCAGGAAGACGTGCCGGGCGGTGTTCAGACCCGGCATGGGCGTGCCGAACAGGAGCCGGGCGAGGCGGTTCCCGGCGAGGACGTCCAGGCGGTGGTCCACGATCAGCGCCGGTGCGTCGGGGACCAGGTCGAGCACGCGCAGCAGCTCCGGCCGGACCCGGCCGCCCGGGGTCCTCGCCCGGCGGCGGGGCTGGCGGGCGAGCCGGTGGAGGTGCTCGCGTTCGGTGTCGTCCAGCCCGAGGACGCGGGCGAGCGTGTCGAGGACCTGCTCGGAGGGCTGGGTCGCACGGCCCTGCTCCAGGCGCACGTAGTAGTCGACGCTGACCCCGGACAGGTGCGCGACCTCCTCGCGGCGCAGCCCCTGGACCCGGCGGCGGCTGTCGGTGGGGATGCCGGCCGACGCCGGGTCGACGCGGGAGCGCCTGGTCCGCAGAAAGCCTGCAAGATCGTCCATTCCCCAAGTATGGCCGCGGCCGGGGCCGTCGGAGGGGGCGTGAGGGTGGCCCTGCCAGTACCAGGAACGCCGGTCCGACGGAATCGCCGCCCCTGAACGGCGAGCGCCCGGGCGACCAGGATCGAAGGCATCCGATCCCCACCGATCCTCAGGAGTTCCCGTGAAGACGCTGATCGTCCATGCCCACCCGGAGCCGAAGTCGCTCAACGGTTCGCTCAAGGACCTCGCGGTGTCCACCCTGGAGGGCGCCGGGCACGAGGTGCGGGTGAGCGACCTGTACGCGATGAACTGGAAGGCCGTGGTCGACGCCGCGGACTACGGCCCGGACGCCTCCAGCCCGTTGAAGGTCGCCCTCGACTCCGGCCGGGCCTTCGCCGCCGGGACGCTCACCCCGGACGTCCGCACCGAGCAGGAGAAGCTGCTCTGGGCTGACACGATCATCTTCCAGTTCCCGCTGTGGTGGTACTCGATGCCCGCCATCCTCAAGGGCTGGGTGGACCGGGTGTTCACCTACCGCTTCGCGTACGGCGTCGGCGAGCACAGCGACACCAAGTACGGCGAGCGCTTCGGCGAGGGAACCCTCGCGGGCCGCCGGGCCCTGCTGTCGGTCACCACCGGCGGCCCCGAACCGCACTACCAGGCCCGCGGGATCAACGGCCCCATCGACGACCTGCTGTTCCCGATCCAGCACGGCATCCTCTACTACCCGGGCATCGAGGTGCTGCCGCCGTTCGTCCTCCACGGCACCGACCGGATGACCGACGAGCAGTACCCGGCCGTCGCCGAGGCCTGGAAGCAGCGCCTGCTCACCCTGGAGACGACCGAGCCGATCGCCTTCCGGCGCCAGAACTTCGGCGACTACGAGATCCCCTCGCTGCACCTGAAGGGGGGCCTGGAGCCGGCCGGCCGCACCGGCTTCGGGCTCCACGTCCGCGGCTGACCCCGGAGCCGTCCGGCCCGGGTCGGGGTGGCGGACGCCCGGGCGCCGGTGGTCGCGGCCGCTCAGCCGTCGTTCTTGATGATCTTCATGGTCAGGTGCGAGTCGACCCGGGCGACGGCCGGCAGTCCCATCAGGCGGGCCGTGAGGAAGCCCTCGTAGGCGGCGTGGTCGGCGACGGCGACGCGGATGAAGTAGTCGGGGCGGCCGAAGAGCCGGCGGAACTCGACCACCTCCTCGTAGGAGGCCACCGTCGACTCGAACTCCTCCACCGTCTGCAGGTCGTTGACGCCGATCTCGACCGCGACCACCACCTCGAACCCGCGGCCGGCCGCCGCCGGGTCGATCCGGGCCCGGTACCCGGCGATGACCCCGGACTCCTCCAGCCGCTTGACCCGGCGCAGGCACGGCGGCGGCGTGAGGCCGACCCGCTTGGCCAGTTCGACGTTGGTCAGCCGACCGTCCTGGCGCAGGTGGAACAAAATTTCACGATCGATGCCATCCAGCATTTCTTTATTGCTCATCCCGGGATTGCGAGGCAATGATTGGAAACCATATTACCTGGAATTCGGCATAGAATTTCTCCATGACCACCGCTCCCGGCGGGACGCTCACCCGTGCCGTTCCGCCACCCGCGCCCGCCTCCGATACGCCCGCCTCCGAACTGCCCGCCTCCGAAACACCCGCCCCCGAAATGCCCGCTGACGAGACGACCGCGGCCGCGTCGAGCGCCCGGAACGACCTGACGGCCGCGCTCCGGGACTCCAGCTCCGTCGGCCTGGGCCTGTTCCCGCTCGGCATCGCGTTCGGCGTGCTCGTCGTCCACGCGGGCCTGAGCTGGTGGTGGGCCACCGCCTTCACCGCGCTGGTCTACGCCGGGTCACTGGAGTTCCTGCTGATCGGGCTGGTCGTCGCGGTCGCCCCGCTCGCACAGATCGCCCTCACCGCGTTCCTGGTGAACTTCCGGCACGTCTTCTACGCCCTGTCCTTCCCGCTGCACCGGGTCGGCGGCCGGTTCGGCCGGGCGTACAGCACCTTCGCCATGACGGACGAGGCCTACGCCCTGACCACCGGGCAGCAGGCGCGCTCCTGGAGCGGGCGGCGCATCATCTGGCTCCAGGTGCTCTGCCAGCTCTACTGGGTCGTCGGCGCCACCGCCGGCGCGCTGTTCGGGGCCCTGGTGCCCGCCCGGCTGGTCGGCCTGGACTTCGCGCTGACCGCGCTGTTCGTCGTGCTCGCCCTCGACGCCTACCGGGCCCGGCGCGACGTCCCCACCCCCGCGCTCGCCCTGGTCTGCGCACTCGCCGCGCGCTTCCTGTTCCCCGGTCAGATGCTGCTCGCCGCCACCGCGCTGTTCACCGCCGGGCTGCTCGCCCGACGGGCCCTCACCCGGCACCGCACCCCCGCCCCGAAGGAGCCGGCCCGTGCCTGACACGCCCTACCTGCTCGCCGCCATCGGCGTGTCCGTCGCCGTCACCTGGGGCCTGCGCGCCCTGCCCTTCGCCGCCCTCGCCCCGCTGCGGGCCAGCGCCGTCCTGCACCACCTGGGCGAGCGGATGCCGGTCGGCGTGATGGTGATCCTCACCGTCTACGCCCTGCGCGACCTCCCCCTCACCAGCCCGCTGCGGGCCGCCCCCACCGCCGTCGCCCTGGCCGCCACCCTCGGCCTGCACCTGTGGCGGCGCAACGCCGTCCTGAGCATCCTCGGCGGCACCGCCGTCCACGTCGCCCTCGCCAGCACCCTCTTCGCCCACCCGTGAGTTCCCCGCTCGGGCCACGTCGACGACCAGTGCGGCGCGCCGCAGCCCCAGACGCTCGCGCCGTTGCCATGATTCGGTCACAGAACGTAGTCGTGCCGCTCCGGGGCCGCCCCGCGCATCAGGGAGAGCGATCGTGCCCGTCGTCCGAACCGCCGTCCTGCTCACCGAGTTTCCGGCCGGACAGCCGCTCGATGTGCAAGGCGACGCCCCCTGGTACGTCTCCTACTTCTTCAGCCCGACGCACGGACAGGCGGCGTACTGGCTCAAGCAGACCGACAACGACCTGCTGCTCGACGGGGAAGTGTTCGATCGGGCCCTCTTCGAGGATCCGGCCCCTGACTTCTCCGACCGGGCGAAGACGGTCGACCGGGTGATCCGAGCCATGGAGGACGACCGGAACATCGACTTCTCGTCCTTCGACGTGATCGTCGCGGTGCTGGGCGTACGGGGCGACTACCCCGTCAACGGCGGGTCGACCCCGGCCACCTCCAGGCACCGCAGGCACCACGGAATCGTGACCCGGACAGGAGACCGGTTCGACTTCATGGCCCACGAGTTGGGCCACGCCCTGGGCCTGTCGCACTCGTTCGGCGATCCGGCCTTCAAGGACCCCGGGGAGGACTACGGGGGTTACGCGCACCCGTACTGCATCATGAGCGCGATGGCCTACGGCGACATCGGCCGCCCCTACCTCCCGGCCACCCCGCGGGACGGCCGACGCGAGTACTCGGGGCTCGGCCCGAGCCTGAACGCAACGTCGGCGCTGGGCCGCGGCTGGATCCACGGGGACACCTACAACCTGGCCGCGGCCGCCGGCCCCGCCGAGTTCACCCTTCGCAGCAGGCACTGGCTCGGCCGGAACCCCCGGCTTGCGCCGCAGGCGGTGGAGGTGTTGGCGGCCGACGGGACGAACTACGTCATCGAGTACCGGGAGGACGCCGACTGGGACCGGGGACAAGGGTCGCCGGCCCTGATCGTCGCCCAGGGCCGCGGCAGCAGCGGCGACTCGCACTACCCCGGCACCTTCGCGACCACCTACCAGGGGCTGCGCCGCCTGCCGATCGCCTTCGGGTCCTGGAGCAGCGTCTACAACGGGCACGGTTTCGGGATGGAGGTGGTCGGCCGGTCGCCCGACGACCATACGGTGACGATCCGGCTGCGCCCGGGGCGGGCCACTCCGGTGTCGATCGGGTTCACCGACCGTACGGACACCCTGCGCGAGGAGGAACGCGGCACCGGCGAGACCACCTGGGGGCACGGTGAGAAGCTGTGCGTCGTGGGCACCTGGGAGTACCGCGAGCTGGCACGGCAACAGCAGGCCGTCGTCGAAGCGACCTATCCGCCCGGTGGCGTGCCGGTGACGGTGACCTGGACCGTCGACGACGTGCCGCTCACGGGTGCCTCCGGGCAGTGCTCCTTCGTCAAGGAGGTCGAGGTGGCGAACTCCCGGCTCGACCCGCAGGGGGACACGCGCACGGTCGTCGTGTCCTACGAGATCGAGCGCATCGCCGCCGGGGAGCGGCTGCGGCTGACCAACCGGCCGGATGACGAGACGTACCAGCTGGACGTCGCGGCAACGGTGTCGACGTCGTTCGGGGCAGGGGGTGATCGGACGTGGATCGCGTTCCAGGGCCACGAGTACCGCTACCCCCAGGACTTCTACGACGCGCGTGACGCCTGCATCCGGAACTTCGTGGACATCGGGCGCCGGTTCGCCAAGTCAAGGGTCCTGCTGCCGCCGGACCTGTGGCAGTCGCTGGGGGATGAACGCGCGGAGCGGGCACGGCAGTTGACCGACGTGCTCGCCTACCAGCACACCGTCGGCGACGCGGTGGCCTACCGGCAGGCGGTGGACGAGCTCGGAGCGCTCGTCCACGACCCGAGCGTCGCCCTGACGATCGTCCCGCTGGACGAGGTGGCCGAGGTGAGGATTCCGGACGGGCCGATCGCACCGCCCGGCCGGGCGCCGTCCTGGAACGGCGGGCCGTTCACGTCCTCGCCCTGATCACGAACGGCCCGGCCACCGACGGAACGACCGCCCCTCGCCCCACCAGCGAGCCCCGCATTCGGAACGGCTCACCGGTGTTCGCGCCTCGATGTCCCTGCGGCGTGAAAGGCTGCCGACAGCACCGGGACGCGGAGGGGGAGCCGGCGGGATGGGTTTCGAGGGCGAAGTCTGGCGACTGATGCGGCAGGAGGAGCGACTCGGCGAGATCGTGATCGACGAGGCCGACTTTCCGTGGCTGAACGGGCGCTTCGTTCCAACGCCGGTGTTCGGGCAGGTGAAGCCGTGGTTCGACGAGTCACTGGCCCTGCTGGAGGCGGAGGACTACGAGCGCTTCGACGACTCGTACAACCGGATCGCGAACGCCTTGTCGCTGGTAGCCCCGTCGGGTCCGGTCGCGGAGTTCCTCCTGCACGTCCGTGACGACCGAGCGTGGTTCAGGTGGAGTGACGAACCGTTCGACGAGTGAGTCCGCCGGCACCCGCTTGTCGGGGCGCACGGGAAGTCGGCCCCTCCGACTTCCCACGCAGCGCTGGCCGGTCGTCAGCCGGCGGACTCGGCCTCGACGGCCGTTACCCGGTGCAGGGCTTCGCTGATCGCCTCACCGATCTCCGCGAACTGCAACCGTCAGATCGTCCGGGAGAGCTGAGAATCGTTTCATGGCCAGGGTGGGCAGCAGCCGTCAGCTCTGGTCTGGGGTGGGCCGCCACGAACGGCCCGTCTCGCGTTCGAACGCCGGACGCACGTCAACGGTGTCGTACACGATACGCAGCGTGGCAATACGGCCGTCATCGGCGAGTTCAGCCAGGTCCACCACGTCGAACGGCGCGGCAGCTCCGGACGGCAGTCGCCAGTCGAAGTGGAACCAGAACGAGATCAGTGCGGCCCCCTGCTGGGTCCGGCCCTCCGCCACCCCCAGCAGAGTCAGGTCCGCCCGGCTGGTGTCGGCGAAGAGCTCGGGATAGAACTCCGTGGCCGGTCGGGGGCCGTACAGCGGAGAGTGCACCATCGCTCCAGGCGCGAACAACTCCAGCACCGCCTCGGCATCCGCCCGCTCCAGCGCCGACAGGTAAGCCGACACGAGCTCAGCTGCAGTCATGGTCACTCACTCAAGATCAGGCCGGATCGAGAGCCCATGCTCTCATCCCGCCCCTTGCACTCCGCCCATCGACCGGCGTCGGTGTTCGGTGTCGGCCTCCTGGTACGGGCCTGTACGTACGGACGCAGCAGCGGATCGAGCCGATGGTCCGGGTTCAGGGAGCCGGCGCCGCGTGAAGAGTCGGACGGGCCGACTTCCCACGCGGCGCCGCCTGGTGGTCGGCCGGGCGGCCGCCCTCCGCATACCGGCAGGTGGGGTCGGCCTCCCGAGCGGGCCCTGACGCGGAGTGGGCGGGGGCTACCAGGTGGCCCAGGGGATGTTCCAGCCGCCGAGGCCGTTGTCGGGGGCGACGGTCTTCTCCTTGGTGTTCACGACCGTGACGATGTCGCCGATCAGCGAGCTGTTGTAGAACGATCCGGCGACGGAGATGTCGCTGCCGCCCTCCACGTCCTTGAGCGAGACGCAGCCGTGGCTGGTGTTGGCCTTGCCGAAGGGGTCGCCCTTGTACCAGTAGTTGCCGTGGAGGTAGGTGCCGGACCGGGTCAGCCGCATCGCGTGCGGGGCGGCGGGGATGTCGTACTCGTTGCCCATGCCGACGGTCTGGGAGTTCATGTGGGTGACCCGCTCCTTGGACATGATGACCATGGTGCCGCCCCAGGAGGGGTGCTGGTCGTCGCCGAGGGTGGCGGGCACGGTGGTGGACTTGCCGTCCCGCACGATCGTCAGCTGGTGCGTGGCGGCGTCTGCGGTGGAGATCTGGGAGCGGCCGATGGTGAACGGTTCGTCCTTGTCGACGTCGCCCCACACGCCGGGGGCGACCTCGACGTTCTTCAGCCGGTAGTGGATGGTGACCTTGGTGTTCGGCTTCCAGGGCTCGGCCGGGCGGAAGTCGAGCCGGTCGTCGCCGAACCAGTGGCCCTTCACCTCGGTGCCGTTGTCGGTCTCGAAGGTGATGGCCTTGGCGACGGCCTCCTTGTTCACGACCTTGGTGCTGAAGTCCACCTTGACGATCATGCCCACGCCGTAGGTCTGGCCGTCGGCGATGTTGTCGTTGGTCGACACCTTCTTGCCGGGCGGGGCGGTGGTGAAGGCGCTGGTGGCCGCGGCGACCAGACCGTCGGCGTCCTTCGCCTGGGCGTTCACCGTGTACGCGGTGCCCGGGGCGAGCGCGGCGGCGGGCTTCCAGCCCGCGCCGTCCGGGGTGATCGAGCCCTGGACGGGCTTGCCGTCCTTGTCCGTCACGTCGACGGCGGTGAGCTTGCCCTGCGAGACGGACACCCGGAGCGCGGTCGGCGCGACGCCCTGGGCCCCGTCCTTCGGCTCCACGTCCAGCACCGCGGTCGACGTCTTCGGTGCTCCCGAGGCGGACGCCCCGGCGGAGGCTGCCCCGGAAGCGGTTGCGGAGGCGGCGGCGCCGGCCGGCGCGGCGTCACCGCCGCCCTCGCCCTTGCCGTCGCCGCAGGCCGCGGTCATCAGCAGGACCCCGCCCATCGCCAGCGCCACCGCGCCGCGGTGGAGACGGTCGCTGGTGCGTATCGCGGCCCGGGCCGCCCGAACAGTGCTCACAGTTGCTCCCTCTCGATGTTCCGCCGTCAGCTTGTCCGCCGGTTCGTCCCGGCCGCAACGGTGGGAGGGCGATCAGGGATGCTGGGACGCCGTTACCGGGTTTGAGCTGGGAAGACGTAACCTTCCTGGGACGCGCGCGCGGGGCTCCGGGACGGCGCGGCCGGCTCCGGCGGTGCCCTCGGGGGAACCGTGGGACGGGTCCGCGGCGTACTTGACTGCCGGAGCTCATGTCGGTTCGTGCCCGGCTGGTTCGGCGGCGAGTGATTGGCCGGCGACGGCCGGAGCCGGGGGCGCGCCGCCGAGGGGGTTCAGGAGGGGTGGAGGACACAGTGCCAGAGGGGATCGGGGATTTGCGGGCGGAGGACGAGGTCGCGCGGCTGCTCCAGGAGCTGAAGAGCCGGTCGGGGCTCAGTTACGGGGCGCTGGCGAAGCGGCTGCACGTGAGTACGTCGGCCCTCCACCGTTACTGCAACGGCGAGGTGATGCCGGTGGAGTTCGCCCCGTTGGAGCGCCTCGCGCGCTTGTGCCGGGCGACTCCGGAGGAGAGCACCGAGCTCTACCGCTGGTGGGTCACCGCGCACGAGGCGCGGGCGAACCGGCCGGCGTCCGCGGCTGCGCCTGTGCCGGCGCCCTCACCCGCAGCCGAGCCCGCGGTTGAGGCTGCGTCAGCGGCTCCGGTGGCGCGAACGGCGCCGGACACTCCGGCTGCTCCCGAGTCTGATGAGGCGCCGGAGGAGGAACCGGAGGACGCACCGGCCGCGGGAGGCGCCGTCGAGGCCCGGGCGGCAGCCCCGCAGTCCGCCCCCGCCGTGCCGCTGCGGCGGCGCGTGCGTCGGGGCGTCCTCGCCGCCGTGACGGCTGCGGCGGTCCTCGCCACCATCGGGGCCGTGGCCACCGGTCTCGGGACCCGCTCGGGCGGTTCGGCCGCCTCGGCTGCCGCCCCGGCGGCTGACGCCGGTCCGGCTGCAGGTCCGTCCGCCGGTCCGTCCGCCGGATCCCCGACGCCGACCCCTGCCGCCACTGCCACCGCCACCGGCTCCGCCACGCCCGTCGGCAGCGCCTCTCCGGCCGGCGCCGGGGACCAGGGGGCGAGCGCCCCGATCACGGTCGCGGTCCGCCCGTCCGGCTGGGACGCGGAGTGCGACCAGTACGTGGTGGACCGCCCGCCGTCGGAAGTCCCCCGTCCGCCCGCGCCGCAGGACGTCCCGGCCTGGGTCGCCCGGGTCGGCGCGGTCCCCGGCCGCTACCAGTCGATCCAGCTCACCGTGCAGGGCACCGGCAGCGAGACCGTGGTGCTGACCGCCCTCAACGTCCGCGTCGCCCGGACCGCGGCCCCGCTGCCCTGGAACGCGTACTCCATGGGCGAGGGCTGCGGCGGCGGAATGAGCGTCCACTCCTACAACCTCGACCTGGACGCGGCCCGCCCCCGTCCGGTCCTGATCGAGGGCACCACCGGTCTGCCGCTCAAGGTGAGCGAGCGCGACCCGGAGGTCATCGAGGTGACCGCCAAGACCATCTCGCACGACGTCAGCTGGTACCTGGAACTGGAGTGGACGAGCGGCAACCGCAAGGGCACGCTGACCATCGGGCCCGGCGCGGGCGCGCCCTTCCGCACCAGCGCGGTCAAGGGCCGGCCGCTGTACAGCTACCCGGTCGGTGGGAACGCCTGGCAGCCGAGCCCCTTCCAGCAGTGACGCCGGCGCGGGGCGCCGCCGTCAGCCGGTGGCCCCGTCGGTGAGTTCCCGGACGACGTCCAGGTGACCCGCGTGACGGGCGTACTCCTGCAGGACGTGGAACAGGATCCAGGCCAGGGTGGGCCGGGGGGTACCGTCGTCCGGGAAACGGCCGCCCGCCGCGGCGACGGTGGACAGAGCGGTGCGCGACACGACGGCCCGGGTGGTCTCGCCACCGGCGTGCAGCGCGGCGAGCAGCTCGGCCGCCGTCTCCTGCGGACCGACGTACCAGCGCCCCTGCGGGCCGCGGTCGCCCCACGGGGCCGCCACCTGTTCGGCCAGGAAGCCCCAGCGCAGCCACCGCTGTTCCATGTGGACCAGGTGCTTCAGCAGTTCGAGCAGGGTCCACCCGGAGGGCAGCCGGCTGGTGCGCAGCTCCGCGTCGGACAGTCCCGCGATCTTCGCGCCGATCACGGACCGGTAGTGGTCCAGGTACTCCAGCAACAGGGTGCCGGGATCGGAGATCTGCTGGCCGGGCTCGGGCAGGGAGGACGTCATGGCCTGAGTCTTCCAGCTCTCACCGGCGGCCGGTCACCGGTCCGCCGCTCGCATCCCGTCGGACGTCGGCGGCGCACGCCTCGTCGGCCGTCCGGGCAACAGACCGCTCCGCGTTCCCGCTGCCGTTCCGTCAGCTCCCGCCGTCCCGAGAACCGTAGCCCCGACCACCGACACCGGGGCCGCGCCCCGACTCGCGACGGGACACCGTCGGCGCGCCACGCGACCAGGAGGGCCGGGCCCCCCGACCGGGCACCGGACACCGCGCGTCGGTGGCGGATCGTATTCTTACGGCGATCACGATCGGATTCGCTCACACGGGGGCACGGATGACCGTTCACCGACCGGGACTGCCGCAGGACCTTCCACCGGCCGAGGAGCTGTGGGCGCGCTGGGCGCTGCTCGCGGCCCTCGGGGCGACCACCGAGGACGAGGAGCGCCCGCCGCGTCACC
This sequence comes from Kitasatospora sp. NPDC093550, assembly GCF_044764985.1. Taxonomy (NCBI): domain Bacteria; kingdom Bacillati; phylum Actinomycetota; class Actinomycetes; order Kitasatosporales; family Streptomycetaceae; genus Kitasatospora; species Kitasatospora sp. NPDC093550. The sequence continues at coordinate 79,044 of NZ_JBIWJF010000007.1, read as the reverse complement.
GGATCGGTCGGTGGATCGACGACGAGGGCCTGCACTGGGACGACTGCGGCTGCACCTGGTGGATCATGTCCGAGGCCGGCGCCGGCCGGTTCGTGCTCTACGGCGAGGACGAGTCGAGCGGCGTCAAGTGGCACGAACCGGCGATCGACGTGCTGGCGGGCGGTCCGGACTGGCTGCCCTACGAGGAACTGCGGAGCCGGCTCGAAGGGTACGAGATCGGGTGCGTGTACTGGTACGAGAACGGTGCCTGGGCCCGGGCGCCATACCCGGACGACCTGGACGACGACGGCTTGGACTGCGGCATGGGTTCCTTCGTCGACCGCGGCAGCGTGCTCGGCGACCTGGAGGACCACCTGGACGACACGGCCGACGGGCCGACCGCGGACAGCCTCCTGGCCGACGCGGAGGCGTATCGACTGGAGCCGCAGGGGCTGCTGCGGCGGCTGGCCCGGACCAACGGCGACGGTGATCCACTGGACGGGCCCGCCATCGTCCGGGCGTTGGACCGTGCGGGCCTGACCGGGGGATTCGTGGCGACCGGTACCCCCTGAGGGCCGACCCGCGGTCCGGCGGCGGGTCAGACGGTCGGCGGGAACGCTTGGCAGCCGAGCCCCTTCCAGCAGTGACGCCGACTGTCAGGGGGATCGGCTTGGATGTCCCGGTGTCTGTTTCTGAGCTGATCGACCAGTTGCCCGCCCTCTCCGTCGTCCGGGACCGCTGCCGCGCCATGGCCGTGCTGGAGGCCGTCCTGAGCCCGGAGTGGGGGGACCGGTACTTCTCGTACGACTCCCGCTGGTCGCCGACGGAGGAGATGGCCTCGATGCGCGACGGCTGCGGCAACGAGTACTCGATCCTCTTCTCGCCGGCGGGCGCCTACGCCCGCGGGTTCGATCACGAGTCGCCGATGACCCCGTACCGGGTCACGCCTCCGGCGCTCTGGCCGGGCCTGCTCGACGGGGCGCCGGAGGCGCTGCGCGCCCACGTGGCGGAGCCCGCCTTCTGCGACGAGGGGACGCCGCGGGCCACGGTGTGCTTCTGGCGCGAACAGGCCGACGGCGAGTGGAAGGCGGGGACGGTCGAGCCGTTGCCGGAGGGCGTGGAGGACGACGGCAGCGGCGAGTGGTTGTTCGAGGTGCTGCTGGACGGCCGTCCCGAGGCGTACCAGCAGTTCGCGGAGGAGTACTACGAGGTGGCGGTGGACCTTGCGGCCGTCCGGCACGTCTACGCCCTGCACCCGCTCACCCCGCACGTCGTGTCGCTGCTGAACCCCGAGCTGGACCTGTCCGACCTCGCGGAGGACCTGGCCGCGATCGGGTACCCGGTCCAGGACTGACGCCCGGAACCCTGCCGGGGCGGGGGCGGGGGCGGGGGCGGGGGCCGGGGGCGGGGTGGATCTAGCGGTGAAGCGGACAAAGTAGGATGACTCAACTACCGCGCTACGCGCGTGGAGTTCCATAAATGTTCCATTTGCCCGATTCATCTCCCGCTTGAACACGCACGGAGCCACCCACATGGACAACCCGTCCACCGCCAACGCCGACGGTGCGATCGAGACCCGCGGTATCGAACCCGTCCCGGACCACGAGCGACGGGGCAGAGTCCGCGAGCTCTTCCCGACCTGGGTCGCGGCGAACATCAGTGTGCTGCTCCTCACCATGGGGGCGGCCCTGGTGGTGTTCAACCAGCTGAACTTCTGGCAGGTCCTGATCGTCGCCGCGTGCGCCGCGCTGGTCTCCTTCGGGATGGTCGGCGTGCTGTCGGTCTCCGGGAAGTGGGGCGGGGCCCCGGGGGCCACGCTCTCCCGGGCCACCTTCGGCGTGCGCGGCAACCTGTTCCCCGGCGCGATCCTCTGGATCGCCCGGTTCGGCTGGGAGACGATCAACGCCGTCACCGGCGCCTACGCGGTGCTGACCGTGCTCGACCTGCTGTTCGGCGTGAAGAGCAACACCGCGCTGATCGTGATCACGCTCTTCGCCTTCGTCGCCTGCACCTTCCTGGTCTCCGGCCTGGGCCGCAAGGCGCTGAACGTCTGCAACACCTGGTCGACGTACCTGTTCGGGGTCTTCAGCGTCCTGGTGCTGGGCTACCTGATCGCGACCATGCACTGGAGCGAGGTCTTCGCCAAGCCCGCGGGCACCACCGCGATGATGATCGCCGGCATCGGGACCATCGCCGCCGGCGGCATCAGCTGGGTCCCCACCGGCCCGGACTTCGCCCGCTACCTGCCGCACGCCGCCTCCGGGAAGAAGATCGTCGGCGTGACGGTCTCCGGCGCCGGCCTGGTCATGGTGCCGATGGTGCTGATGGGTGCCGTGATGGCGGTGGCCTCGCCCGGCCTGGCCGAGGCCGCGGACCCGGTCTCCTTCCTCGGTGACCTGCTGCCGACCTGGCTCGCCGTGCCCTACCTGCTGACCGCGATCGTGGGCATGCTGCTGATCAACAGCCTCTCCATGTACTCGGCCGGCTTCACCGCGCAGACCATGGGCGTCAAGCTGCCGCGCGCCATGGCCGTCAGCATCAACGCCGTGATCTCGCTGGTCGGCGGCCTGCTGCTGATGCTGGTCGCGAAGAGCTTCCTGGGCTCCTTCATCACCTTCCTGGTCCTGCTCGCCGTCTCCTTCTCGGCCTGGATCGGCGTCTACGCGGTGGACATGTTCCGCCGCCGCAAGCGTGCGGTGCGCTACGACGCCGAGGCGCTGATGGACACCGGCAAGGGCGGCCGCTACTGGTACGTCGGCGGCTTCTGCTGGCAGGCGATGGCCTCCTGGGTGCTCGCGCTGCTGGCCGGGCTCGCCTTCACCACGTGCGACTGGTTCTCCGGTCCGCTCTCCGACACCCCGGTCGGCCGGTACGGGCTGGCCTGGGCGGCGACCATCGTGATCTCCGCCGTGATCATGGCGGTGCTCCCGGAGCCCCGGGAGAACGTCTCCGGCACCGTCGCCGAGGCCCTCTCCACCGAGCAGCGCGAGCGGGTCACCGTCTGACCGCCTGACGCGACCCCCCCGCGACCCGGGGTGCACAGGACCGGACCGCCCGGTTGCCGACTCGGCCGAGTCGGCAACCGGGCGGTCCTGCTTCACGTCGCGGCGGTCGTGGTGCTGCTCAGGCCGCGGGCCGGGCCGGGTCGGCCGGGGTGGTGGTGCGGAAGACGGCCGTGATGAGCCGGTCCAGGGCCTTCGGGAACTCCTGGGCCGGGTCGGTGGCCGAGTCGCCGGTGGTCAGTCCGGCGGTGAGCGTCGTGCTGCCGTCCGGGGTGCTGATCATCAGGGCGCCGAAGCCGCCGGGGGCGCCGCCGTTGTGGTGGACGATGGTGCCGTGCTCCGGGCCGAGGTCCTGCACGAAGAGCCCGAGGCCGTAGCCGAGCATCCCGTGCGGCGTGCGCATCTCGTCCAGCAGCGGAGCCGGGAGGAGCCGGCCGCCCAGCAGCGCGGAGAAGAAGGTGTGGAGGTCCCGGGTGGTGGAGAACAGGTCCCCGGCGCCGACCAGCAGGGAGAGGTTCTGGCGGGTGACGTCGACGACCTCCCACTGCTCGCCGTCCTGGTAGCGGTAGTAGCCGTGGGCGTGCGGCTCGGGGAGCTCGGGGGAGTCACCGGGCGCCGCGGTGTCCCGCAGTCCGAGCGGCTCCAGGATCCGCTGCCGCAGCTCCTCGGCGTACGAGCGGCCGGTGAGCGCCTCGATCAGCAGCACGGCCAGGGTGTAGTTGGTGTTGGCGTAGCTCTGGTCCGCCCCCGGCTCGAACCGGGCCGGCCGGGCGAGCGCGAACCGCACCAGGTCCTCGGGCCGGTAGCTGTGGAAACGGTTGTCCACCCACGGCTTGCCGACCGAGGGCAGCCCCGGAACGAACGTGCCGTCGGCGTCCAGCTCGCCGGTGTAGTTGTACAGGCCGCTGGTGTGCTGCAGCAGCATCCGAACGGTGATCCGCGGGTCCAGGCCGAACGCGGGCAGGTGGTCGGCCACCGGGCCGTCCAGCTCGATCGCGCCGTCGGCCACCAGCTGGAGGACCAGCGTCGCGACGAAGGTCTTGGTGGTGCTGCCGATCCAGAACCGGCCGTTCGCGGGCGGCTGCCCGGTGCTGCCCAGCTCGCGTATCCCGGCGGTGCCGACCCATGCGCCGCGCCCGTCGTGGACCCGCATCTGCATTCCGGCGAACCCGGAGTCGACGAAGGCCTGGACGGCCTGCTGCAGCTCCGGGCGGTCCGGAGCGGCGGTGGCCTGCGGCGGGGTGAGCTCGTCCCGGTCGGTGGGGGTGACGGACATGGTGGTGCCCTCCTTCGGATCCGCCGGTGGCGGAGGCGCGACGTGCGGTACCCGACCGGCTCTCGCTGACGTTCGGGGATCGCTGAACGTCCATGACGCTACATTGCGTTCAGAAGTTGGTCAACGCTCTTTGGTGCCTCAGAGCACTTTGCGGCTTGGTTTCTTGGCCTTTCTTTGCAATGAGTGTGGCGCTTAATGCAAGGGGCGGGCGCGTCAGCCTTTGCAATGAGCTTCGGGTGAATGCATACTGACCGGCGAGTGCGCGGGCGCCGGGATCCGCGCACACCGGCCGAGGGGAGACGGGTACCGATGCCCGGAGGCAGACTCACCGACGAGGACCGGCGGCAGATCGCCGCCGGACTGGCCGAAGGGCTCGGCTACGCGGAGATCGGCCGACGCCTGGGGCGGCCCGCCTCGACCGTCCTGCGGGAGGTCACCCGCAACGGCGGACCCGACGGCTACGGCGCGCACCGAGCGCAGGAGGCGACCCGGCACCGCGCGCGCCGGCGCCGGCGGACCGAGCCCGCGCCGCCGCCCGTCCCCGACGGCGGCCACGGCCCCGACCCCCGGGCCGTCCAGGAGCTCGTCGAGTCCTGGAGCACCGCCCTGGTCCAGCAGGGCATGCCCCGGGTCGCCGCCGGTGTGCTGGCCTGCCTGTACGTCACCGACTCCGGCGCCCTCGCCGCCGCCGAGCTGGCCCAACGGCTGCGGGTCAGCGCGGCGTCGATCTCCCACGCCGTCGCCTTCCTCGAACAGCAGGGCCTGCTCCGACGCGAGCGCACCCCGGGCGTGCGCCGCGAGCGCTACGTCATCGACGACGGCACCTGGGCCCGGACCCTCCTCGCCACCATGCAGATGAACGAGGCCCTCATCGCCGAGGCCCGGCACGCGGCCGCGGTCCTCGGCGGCACCACCCCGGCCGGCGCCCGCTTCGAGTCCTCCGCCGAACTCCTGCTCCTGGTCAACGAATCGCTCCGCCGGGGCATGGAGCAGTGGCGCCGGCGCCTGGCCGAACGCTCCGACGACGGCGGGTGAGCGCGCACGGGATCGCCGGCATGGCGCTGCGGACCGGTGACGGTGCACATCGAGGCCCTCGACCCTCCGGGGGGCGGTCGGTTCCGGGCGGAGGCGCTCGGGTGGACCGCCCACAGCGCCGGCGGGACGACCTACCTCGGACCGGCCGGTGGGCTCGGGCGGCCGGAGCCGGGCTTCCTCGGCCTCGCCCTCGTGCCCGTCACGGAAGCCAAGACGGGGACGACGAACCGGCTCCGCCGTCCTGGCCCGTCCTGACGCGCGGAGCCCGGCGGAGTCGTCGTGCGATCATGGCCGGATGCCCGAGGAAACCGATCAGCTGATGACGCCGGCCACCGACCCGCTGTCGGGGCGGTGGCCGCTCGCGCCGTCCGGCGAGGCCGACTGGTTGGTGGAGCTGTGCGAGGACGGGACGCTCGGGTTCATGCCGCCGGGACTGCCCGATGCGGGCTGGGTGCTCCACGCGATGTACGAGCACGAGCGGGGGCCGGGCGAGGTCTCGTACGACGAGGAGCGGCGGGCCCGGTTGGCGGACGGCCGGGCGCGGCCGCGGGTGCTCGCGGGCGTAGACCTCGATGCCGTGGGTGTCGTCACGGGCGGCGGCCTGGGCCGCGCCGAGCACCCGGGGCCGGGCTGGCGGCGGCTGCGGTGGGCCGAACTCGCCGAGCGCAGCGGTGATCCCGTGGTGGCCGAGGGGACGCTGCCGTGCCTCCACTGCTTCCCGTCCGTGAAGAAGAACGGCAGTTGGCCGCGCGGCATCGTCCCGCCCGCTGAGGGGAGCCTGGACCGGGAGACCTGGAACCGCCTGGTCGCCGTCCTCACCGCGTACAGCCCGGACGGGCCGGACACCCGCTGCCTGGCCTTCTACAACCCGCTGATGATGGGGGAGTTCGACCACCACCACGTGCGGGCGGGCCGCCTCGGTGACGCCGAACTCCTCTACGACACCGACGACGCGGACTTCAGCCCCTCCAACCTCTGGGCCGCCGACCGCTCCTGGGTGCTGTGCACCGACTACGACCTCTGGGGCACCAAGGTCGCCGGGCCGCCGGACCTCGTCCGGGCGCTGCTGGACGACCCGGAGCTGGAGGTACTGCGGCTGCCCTGGACGGGCTGACCGTAGGCTGGCGCGGTGATCGCGAACCTGAGCCCACGCCTGCTGCGCTGGAACGACGTGGACCCGGTCCGTCACCCCTTCGACCGTGCGTCGGCCGCGCGGGAGATCCGCGGGCTCGGCCCGGCCCTGCGCGTGCCCTCGTCGTCCGACGCGCCGGCGGACGAGGAGGGGCGGAACGCGTGGGAGTGGAACGTGGCCGGGCCCTGGGCCGCCGCCATGTCCTACGCCCTGGCCGAGCACTACGGCGGCTGGGTCGCGGGCTGGCGCTGGGCGATCGGCGAAGGCGACTACGACGGCGGGCCGATCGGCAGCTGGTGCTGCCCGCCGCACTCGGTCGGCACGCCGGAGGAGACGGTCGAGCGCGTGATCGCGGCGGTGTGCGAATGGCGCGCCTGGCTGGAGGACCTCGCCTGCCGGTTCGAGGAGCACCCGCTGGACGCGGCCGCCGTCGAGGAGCAGCGGAGCCGGTGGGAGCGTGCCGCCCGGAGCCTGATCCTGCAGGTGGCCGAGCGGACCCGCGGCGACAGCGGCTGGTACGGGCACTGCGAGCAGGTGCTGGTCTGGTTCCTGGACCGCTGGGGCGTCGCGCCGGAGGCCGCCGAGGGACTGGTCCGGGAGGCGATCGGCGGGCGGTTCCGGAGCTGGATCAGCCCCGACACCGAGCTGGTCGGCGCGGTCGCGGAGCAGCTCGCCCAGTCGCTGCGGCCGGGCCACGCGAGGGGTGGACCGCCCGCCGAGCCGCTCCCGGACCACCTGGAACGCTGGCTCGCCGTCCGCCGGGACGTCGTCTGGCCGGAGCCCTCGGCGGGAGCCGGGCACGGGCCGGTGACCCCGTCGCGCGACGGCGCCGCCGAGGACGTCCGCGCCTTCGACGGGGCCATCGACGTCGCCCGGGCGGACGGCCTGCTGGCCGCCCTCGACCTGCTCCGCGCCGACGCGGCCCGGGGCGCGGTGCTCGACGTCGAGCTGCTCAGCGGCTGGCAGCAGCACGTCCTGGACACTCCGCAGCCGCCGGCGTTCCGCACCCTGCCGGCCTTCGCCAAGGGCGGAGCGGAGCGCTACGGCATCGGGCCCGACACCCGCGCCCGGTTCGACGCCTGCCTGGCGGAGAGCGCGGGGAGCGACGGGACCACGCTCTCGCTGTCCGCCCGCGCCGCCCGGGCCTACCTCGACGTCTGCTTCTTCCACCCCTTCGAGGACGGCAACGCCAGGGCGGCCTTCCTCGCCCTCCTCTTCGTCCTCGCCCGCGAGGGCGTGGGCCTGGACGACGTCAACCTGCTGCGGCGGGTCACCTTCCAGGCGGACGACCCGCGGGACCCGCCGATCCTGGTCCGCTACATCGACCTCCATCTCGCCGAGACCCGCAGCAACGCCGCCGCGCGCGACTCGTAGCCTCGGACTCCGAGGCGGCGGACTCCGAGGCAGCCGGCTTCGAGGCGGCGGGCTCGGAAGCGGCGGGCTTCGACGCGAGGGCTCAGCGGGGCGCGCACGAGAAGTCGGCCGGGCCGACTTCTCACGCGCAGGCGTGCGCGTAGGAGACGAGCGGGCCCGGGCCGCCGTCCGCGACCGGCAGTTCGGCGTCGGCGGTGCTGCCGTCCGGGCGGCGGACCACGGTGTGCAGGGATCCGACGGTGAACCACGGCGTGCTGACGGCGTAGACCGTGCGGGGGCCCTCGGGGGAGTCGAACCGGCCGAAGCGGCGGGCGGTGAGCTGCTGCCCACCGCAGAAGACCTGCTGGATCTCCTCCTGGTCGGCGTAGAGGAAGACCACCCACCGGCCGCCGTGCACGCTGGCCGGGCCGTCGAGCACGTGCGCGGAGGGCGTGCCGTCGCCGGGGAGCGGGTGGTCCGTGCAGCCGGTCTCCCGGATGTCCTGATCCCCGAGGGTGAAACCCCGCCCGTTGCAGGACCGGCCGTCGGGGAGGGGCCAGAAGTACCAGATGGTGCCGCTCTCGTCGATGTAGTGGGCCCACTGCTCCCCGGGCGGGTTGTCCTTGGCCGCGTCGCGGATCCGCGCCAGGCCGGCCGCGACCCGTTCGGCGAGCGGGAGTCTGACCGCGCCCGCCGGGACGGTCGCGGTGGCGGCCGGGCCGGTCGGCGCGGCGGTGCCGCAGGAGACCAGGGCGGCGAGGGCCAGCCCGATGGCGGTGGACAGGGCGGCATGGCGCCGCAGAGAGTCGAGCCTCACGGTTCCCCCCGTGGACGAGCGTGTCGATCACCGGTCAAGTCACCGGTACGACGCGGGGGTCGGGGCGGCGGTTGCGCGGTTGCGCGGCGGCCGGGCGCGGACGGCGCGGCGGCGCGGCCACGCGTCGGCGCGCGGCGACCCGTAAAACCCAGCGGAAGAAACCAATCGTTCGGTTTTATAGGCGCCATGGACCTCGGCGGGGGATGAAGGCCGGGGTGGGTGGGTTCGGTGGTGACGGACCCTCGGTTGGGGCTCGACGGGTCGAGGAGAAAGGGGAGTTGTCGGGGGATCAACCGCCATCGTCTTGTCGGTTGCGGGTGGGGCGTAGCTAAGATACGGGGTGTTTGGTTTTGTTTTCCGGGATCCCAGGGCGGGGTGGTTGCGGTGGTACGGCAGGAGCGGGCGCTCCGGACGCGTCGGCTGATCCTGGAGGCGGCGGCCTCGGTCTTCGACGAGTTCGGGTACGAGGGCGCGACCATCGGGGAGGTGGTCTCCCGGGCCGGCGTGACGCGCGGTGCGGTGTATTTCCATTTCGCCTCGAAGCGGGATCTGGCGCAGGGCGTGGTCGAGGCGCAGTTCGCCCAGGACGGCGTTCCCGAACGGAGCTGCAAGCTCCAGGAGTTCGTGGACACCGGGATGGTCGTGGCGCACCTGATGCCGCGTGATCCGCTGCTGAGCGCGGGGGCCCGGCTCTCGCTCGGGCAGGACGTGTTCGACGACCTCGGCGGCGGTGCCATTCCCGGCTGGATCGGCCGGATGGAGGAGATGCTGGTCGCGGCCGGCGAGCGCGGGGAACTGCTGCCGCACATCGTGCCGGCGGACACCGCGTGGCTGATCGTCGCTGCGTGGACGGGAGTTCAGATCCAGTCGCAGAAGCTCTCCGGCCGGGCGGACCTGGAGCTCAGGGCGTCCGCGCTGTTCCAGCACCTGATGCCGAGCATCGCCGTCCCGGGCGTGCTCGGTTCGCTGCAGATGGGCCCGGACCGGGGCGCCCAGGTGGTCGCGGAGCTCGCGGCGGCCCGTGCCGCGGAGGACGGCGAGGGCGGCCCGGACGGTGTGGGCGGTCTGGACGGCGAGGTGGGCGACGACGTGCCGGCCCAGGCGCAGGCGGGTGTCGGCGTGGGCTGACGGAAACTCAACCGTCCTACCGTCGGCGGCCGGTGGGGCGGGGAGCCGGACGCGTCACGGCGTGCGGGCGTACGGGCGGCGGCGGGACCCACGGGGGGTCCGGCGCCGCCTTTGGTTTGCGTCGAGGCCATCGCGGAGGGTGATCGGCCGGATCCGCATGGTGTTCCCGGGCGTGCCGAGCGGCCCTTCCCTTCAAAACAAACAGCACGTTCGGTTTTGTATTGACAAACCGCGCGTCCTGTTTTTCACTGGGTGTCAGTTGCCTCCTGGGCGTCGACCCGGGTGCCGGCCGCGGCGGAAGAGCCTGCGGCGTTCCGTGTGATTGGGGTGGGTCATCGTGGAAATTCGGGTGCTCGGGGCGTTGGACGTCCGGGTGTGCGGGGTGTCAGTGGTGCCGTCGGCACCGAAGCCGCGTCAGGTGCTGGGGTTGCTGGCGCTCCGCGCGGACCAGGTCGTACCGGCGGGGGTGCTGGCCGACGAGCTGTGGTCCGGCCGTCCGCCACGCAGCGCGCGCACCACCGTGCAGACCTACGTCCTGCAACTGCGCGACCTGATCGACCGGGCGCTCGCCGAGGCCGGCGCGCAGACCGGGGTGTCCTGCGCCAAGGACGTCCTGGTGACCTCGCCCGGCGGCTACATGCTGAACAGCGGCGGCGGGATGACGGACGTCCGGGAGTTCGAGCGGCTGGCCGGTATGGGCTACCGGGCGATCGACGGCGAGGACCACCCGCTGGCCGCCCGGATGCTCGGCGAGGCGCTCGCGCTGTGGCGCGGACCGGCCTTCGCGGACGTCCCGGTCGGCGGCCAACTCGCCGTCGAGGCCAAGCGCTTGGAGGAGACCCGGCTCTGCGCACTGGACCAGCGGATCGACGCCGACCTGCGCCTCGGCCGTCACCGGGTGCTGCTCGCCGAACTGACCGTCCTGGTCGACCGCTACCGCACCCACGAGAGCCTGCACGGCCAGTACATGGTCGCCCTGCACCGCTCCGGGCGCCGCGGCGAGGCCCTGGAGGCCTACCAGCGCCTACGGAACACCCTGGTGCGGGAGTTGGGCATGGAGCCCTCGGCCGGGCTGCGCCGGTTGCAGCGCTCCATCCTGCTCGCCGCTCCGGAGCGGCCCACGGGCGCGGAGCGGGTCGTCGGGGCGGACCGCGCGGAGCGTGAACCGGCCGTCGCGTCCAGCGCGGTGCCGCAGGCCGCGGTGGCCCGGCTCAGCCGGGTGGGCTGAGGAAGCCGGTCGGAGGACCCGGCGCCGCCCGGCCATCGCCGGGTCCGGGCGGAACGTGCTTGTCGTCGTGAGGGGTTGTGGGACGGGTGGTCCAGGAGAGGTCGGAACGGACGCGCGGGCGGCTGGTGGAGGCGGGGGCGGGGCTGTTCGACCGCCGTGGTTACGCCGGTGCCACCCTCGGGGAGATCGCGGCAGCCGCGGGAGTGACGAAGGGAGCGCTCTACTTCCACTTCGCCTCCAAGGAGGAGCTGGCCAGAGCGGTGTTCGAGCAGGCCGAGCGCTCCTTGCGGTCGGCCTGCGGAGAGCGGCGCGCCGCCGCCTCACCGCTCCAGGGGCTGATCGACGCCGGGTACTGGCTGGTCGACGCCCTGGGGGCGGACCCGGTGGTCCGGGCCGCGTTCCGCCTCGGCCGCGAGGACGGCGGCTGGCAGCTGCGGCCCGGGTCGGGCGGCGCCGGGGCGGGCGGGCCGAGGCGGGGCGAGACCAGGCCGGGTGCGGCCGGGCCGGTGGAGCTGCGGTTCGGTGACGCCGGGGCCGGGTCGGTGGACCTCTGGCCGGCCTTCGCGGGCCTGCGCGGTTTCCACAGCGTCTGGGCCGGCGTCGTCCGGGACCTGCTGGCCGGAGCCCGCCGCGCGGGCGAGCTGCGCGAGCGGGCGGGCGGGCCCGGCCCGGAGACCCTGCTGGTGGCGGCGGCGTGCGGCCTGGAGGTGGTGTTCGCCGACGGCTGCCCCGCCGAGGAGCGGGCCCGTCGGGTCGGCGCCCTCTGGGACTGGCTGCTGCCCTGCCTTGTCCCGCCGGGCACGGCGGACGCCTACCGCACCAGGCCGCCGGCGGCGCAACCCGCCTGACCGGCGCGTGATCCGCCCCGCGCGCCCGGGGCCTGTTCCGCCCGGCGCGTGTTCCCCCGGCGCGCCCGGCGCGCGAGCGGGCCAGCCCCCGGAATCGTCCGACCGTCCGCGACCGGCGGTGCGGTAGGGTGGCCGACGCCGATGTATGACCGCGACTCAGGGAGGTGAGACCCATGACCGGAACGTCCGAGCGGGTGCTCCCGGAGCGCGGCCGTGCGGGCGCCTCGCGCGCGTAGCGCGGGTGGCGCGCCGACACGGCGTCGGCCCTGCGGGAGCCCCGACGGAGTTCTCCTCCTCCGTTCACCTCCTCCCGTTCACCCCGAAGGGGTTCTCTTGCCGGTCTTCTCCTCCGCCGCTCTCCGTTCCTCGGTGGCCTCCCGGCTGCGCGCCGCCGGATGCGTCTTCGCCGAGGACGAGGCGCGGATCCTGCTCAGCGCCGCCGCCTCGCCCGCCGAACTGGCCGCCATGGTCCGCGCCCGGGCCGACGGGCGGCCGCTCGAACACGTCGTCGGCTGGGCCGAGTTCGCCGGTCTGCGGATCGCCGTCGACCCGGGCGTCTTCGTGCCGCGCCGCCGCAGCGAGTTCCTGGCCGCCGCCGCCACCGCGCTGACCGGGCCGCCCCGCGGCCCCGGCGCGGTGGTGCTCGACCTGTGCTGCGGCAGCGGCGCGCTGGCCGCCGCCGTCGCGGCCGGCGCGGCCCACCCCATCGAGCTCCACGCGGCCGACACCGCCCCGGACGCGGTCCGCTGCGCCCGCCGCAACCTGGCCGGCACCGCGGCCGCCGTCCACCAGGGCGACCTGTTCGACGCCCTGCCCGAGGCGCTGCGCGGCCGGGTGGACGTGCTGATCGCCAACGTGCCGTACGTGCCGACCGGGGACATCGCGCTGCTGCCGCCCGAGGCGCGGCTGCACGAGGCCCGGCCGGCGCTCGACGGCGGCGCGGACGGCCTGGACGTGCTGCGGAGGGTCGCCGCGGCGGCGCCGGCGTGGCTGGCGCCGGGCGGATCGCTGCTGTTCGAGACCAGCGAGCGGCAGGTGGCGACGGCCCTCGCCGTCACCCGGGCGGCCGGGCTGACGGCGGAGGCGAGCCGGCAGGAGGACCTGGACGCCACGGTGGTCACCGCGACGCTGCGCTGAGCCGGGTCCACCGGAGCCCGGCGCACAGCGGGCCCGGTGCGGCCACCGCCCCCCACACGGTGGCCGCACCGGGCCCGGACGTCCGAGGAGCTCCCGGATGTCCCCGGCCCCCGCAAGACCTCAGAGGCGGGTGCCGTACACGTGGTCGACCGGGATGGTGAGCAGCACCCGGCGGTCGGAGACCATCGCCTCGCGGTACTCCGCCCAGTCGGGGTGCTCCCCGGCGGCGCGGCGGTAGTAGTCGACCAGCGCCTCGACCTCGGGGCCGTCCGGGTCGGTGCCGGGGCCGGTGAGGGTGGCGACGCCCTCGGCGGTCACCCAGGAGCGCCCGTCCGGCCCGGTCACCTCCAGGCTGACCCTCGGGTCCCGGCGCAGGTTGGCGGTCTTGGCGAGCCCGTCCCGGGTGGAGACCAGGATGACGTTCGCCTCCCGGTCGTAGAACGGCAGGACGGGGGAGAGCTGGGGCCGGCCGTCCGCCTTGATGGTGGCGAGGATGCCGAGGCGGCTCTGCGCGAGCAGTGCGTACGGGTCGAAGTGCGTGGTGGTCATGGGAGCATCATCGGGCTTCACACCGGTGTGAAGGTCAAGGCGCGGCAGGCGTGTTGGGCGGACCGGAGGGTCGACCCGGCCGGGCTCGGACGCTCGGCCCGCCCGGTGCCTGCCTGCCCCGACTCCCGGGCCGCCCGGCACCGGGCCCGGACGTCGGGGTGCCGGTCGGGACATCGCCCGGTGGTCGGGCGGGTGCCTCCGCGCGGCGGCGCGAAGGCACCCGTGGCGGTGTCAGACGCCGTACAGGGCCGGATCGCGCGGGGCTTCCGCGGCGTCGGCGTGGCCGGCGTGGGGCCGGTCGGCGGCGGAGGTGGCGGGGGAGGCCTGCTCGTAGGTCTCGGTGCGGTCCTCCGGGGCTGCGGTGTCGGGCTGGTCGCGGTGGGCGGTGGTGGTCACGGTCGGTCTGTCCTCGGCTGGTGGGGAGCCGCCCGGGCCGTCAGGCCTTCGGACGGAAGGAACGCAGGACGGGTTCGCCGAACAGGTCCACCACGGGACCGTCGACGTCGAAGGAGTCCAGCGCGACCAGGTGGTACTGGACGCCGAACCACAGCGGCAGCAGCGGCAGGTCGGCGCAGGCCCGCGCCTCGGCCTCGGCGTACAGCGCCTGCCGCTTGGCGCCGTCCGCGGTGGCGCGCGCGGTGTCGATGAGCCGGTCGACCTCCGGTTCCCGGTACCGGGTGAAGTTGTCGTCGCCGATCGAGGCGGAGTGGAACAGCGGGTAGAGGAAGTTGTCCGCCGACGGGTAGTCGATGGCCCAGGTCATCCGGAACAGCGTGTCCGCGCGCCCCAGCCAGCGCAGGAACTCCGGCCAGACCATCGGCCGGGGCGTGATGTGCCAGCCGAGGTTCTCGTTCAGCTGCGCGACGGCGCTCTCCACCCACTGGTCGTGCCCCAGGCCCGCGTTGTAGGCGAACTCGGTGGTGACCGGTCCGACGCCGCGCTCGGCCAGCAGTGCACGGGCGGCCGCGGGGTCGTAGCGCACGGCGGTGAGGTCGGCGTCGTCCTGCCCGGCCAGGGCCGGCGGCAGGATGCGCTGGGCCAGCGGCCGGGTGCCGCTGAACGCGGTGTCGATGATGGCCTGCCGGTCCACGGCCATCGCCACCGCCCGGCGCACCGCCGGGTCGTCGAAGGGCGCCACGTCCGTGGGGAACCCGATGTACTGCATCAGCGCGCAGGGGGTGCGGCGGAAGCGCTCGCCCAGCGGCAGGGAGTCCGGGATGCGCGCCGGCGGGACCTTGACCACGTCCAGCTCGCCGCGGTGCCAGGCCTGGTAGGCGTCCTCCAGTTCCTCGTAGATGCGGAAGTCCAGCAGGTCGGCGTGGCCCGCGCCGCCGTCCGGGAAGGCGCCGTTGGCGGCGTAGTAGTCCTCGAAGCGTTCCAGGACCAGGCCGCGGCCCGTCCGCCACGGCTCCAGGACGCGGTACGGGCCGGTGCTGACCGGGTGCACGCGGAACAGCTCGGCGTCGGCCTCGGCCAGTTCGGCCGGCACCGGTGCGGTGACCCGGTGTCCGAAGACCGAGGCCACCTCGTGGAAGGGGCGCACCAGGGTGACCCGCAGGACGTCCCGGCCCAGGGCGCGGACCCCGGCGAGGACCCGGGACCGGCCGTCCCGGACGTCCTGGTAGCCCTCCACACAGGCGAGGTGGTAGGCGAGCTTGGAGCCGGTCTCCGGACGGGCGACCCGCGACAGCGAGTAGACGTAGTCCGCCGCGGTCACCTCGCGGCCGTGGTGGAAGCGCACGCCGGGCCGCAGGGTGAAGTCCACCTGCAGGCCGTCCGCCGACACCTCCCACCCCTGCGCGGCGGCGGGCCGGGGCTCGCCGGTGGCGGGGCTGTAGTCCACCAGGGGGTCGGCGAGGAAGCGCAGCAGCAGCGCGCCGTCGTGCTCGAAACCGTTGCAGGGGTCGATCGAGGACGGCTCCCCGATGAAGACCCGGATCCGACGGGGGGTGTCAGCCATGGGTGGCGCTCACTTTCGTGGGGTCGAACGGCCGGAGGGTGAAGGTGTCGGGTCCGCCGAGCCGGGCGGCCAGGTCGAACAGCTCCTGCGGGGTGTCGGTGGCGGCCACCACCCGCAGCAGGTTGCTCGCCGTGCCGGCGGCCGAGTCGACGACCTCGCCGGGCTGGACCACGTGGTGCACGGTGGAGACGCCCGGCACGGCTGCCAGTTCGGCGGCGGTGGGCGTGCGCTCGACGGTGTGCCGGCCGCACGGGGGCTGGGGGGTGAGGTAGGCGGACCACCGGCGGTGCACCGGGTGGACCTCGGGGGTGAGGCCGACCGCCGTCCGGGCGAGGTTCAGCGGCAGGTCGTAGCCGGCGGTCAGCAGGAGCTGCTCGGGGACGCTGCCGCCCACCCGCCCGTTGACCTCGATCACCCGCGGCCCGTCGGCGGTCAGCTTCACCTCGGTGTGGGTCGCCCCGAAGCGGATGCCCAGGGCCGCGTGGGCCTGCCGGACGTGGGCGACGGCCTCCTCGCACTCCTCGGCCGGGCGCAGCGCGGGCAGGATGTGCCCGTTCTCGCGGAACGGCCGCGACAGCGGGAGCTTGTCGGACACGGCCAGCACGCACAGCTCCCCGTCGACCATCAGCGCCTCGACCGACAGGTAGTCCCCGAGCCCGTCGCGTGCCCGCCGCGGGTCGCCGACCAGCTCCTCCTCCAGCAGCATCGCCGGGCGCAGGTGGCCCACCCGGGCGTCGGCGTGCGCCAGGGCCCGGGCGGTCTCCCAGAGCGCGGGCAGGTCGCCGGGCTCCTCGACCCGGAAGGTGGCCAGGCTGCCCATGCCCACCGCGGGCTTGAGCACCGCGGGGAAGGCCGCCGAACGCACCGCCTCCCGCACCTCCCGCGGCCCGTGCAGCTCGCGCACCTGCGGCACGGGCAGGCCCGCGGCCCGCATCAGGCGGCGCTGAGCGCGCTTGTCCTGCAGTGCGTCCAGCGCCTCGGGCGGGTTGGCGGGCAGCCCGGCCCGCCAGGCGACCCGCTGGGCGGCGTGCACCACCCGCTCGCTGAAGGCGACCACGCCCTCGGCGCCGCCGGTGCGCAGGGCCTCGGCCAGCGCGTCCGGGAGGTCCTCGGGTGAGCCGAGGGTGGTCAGCCGGCCCCCGGCGGCGGGCACCGCGGCCAGGGCCCGGGCGCGGCGTTCGCGGGCGCCGCCGCTCTCGACGTCGAGCGACAGCACCTCGACGTCGAAGTGCCGCAGCAAGGAGGGCAGGTAGAGGGAGGGGTGCGGGCCGCCGGGGGCGTCGACGACGGCGATGCGCGGGCGGTGTCCTGGCCCGGTCGGGGTGGGGGTCATCGCTCGTCTCCCGGCTTCAGGGCGGTGTCGGGCCAGGCCGGGTCCAGGCCGAGGTCGGCGCAGAGCCCGGCCTGACGGTCGGCGGTCGCCGCCGCGGCGGCCCGCCGCAGCGGGGCGGGCCAGTGCACCACGCCCCAGGTGGGGACGGGGGCGCAGCCCCGGGCCAGCTTGGCGCCGTAGGTCCCGGTGCCGAAGGAGTACCGGGTCACGCCGTGCTCGATGCCCCACAGGATCGGCTCGTAGTACACGGCGTTGAAGTAGGCGAAGTCCTCGCCCAGGACCTCGTAGTCGAAGCCGGCCAGCCGCACGTGGAGCCGGTCGCCGTCGGCCAGGGCGAGGCTCAGGCCGACGGGCTGCCCGTCCTTCTCGCACAGGAAGACCCGGACGTGCTCCTCCACGCTCGCGCGCAGGTGCGCGTAGTCGGCCAGGATCGACTCCAGGGAGCCGCCGGCGCCGTAGCGGCGACGCAGCGACAGCTGCAGCCGGGCGGTGGTCTCGTCGAGGGCCGACGTGCCGTGCAGCACTCGGGTGGTGATCCCGGCCTCGGCGAACTGGCGGCGCTCCCGCCGGATCTTGTTGCGCCGGGGGCTGCGCAGGGTTGCCAGGTAGCCCTCGAAGTCGGCCCAGCCGCCTTCGAGTTCCATGTGCGCCGCGGCCAGGAACGGCGCGGAGGCCTCCTCGCCCAGGGCGGCGGCGACGTCCCGGACGCTGCCGGGGTCGCGCAGGTACAGGAACCCGACGGCGGCGCAACCCTCGTCGGCGGCCTGGTCGGCGACGGCCCGGGCGAGCGCGCGGCGCTGGGCCGACCGGGTCGCGGCGTCCGCGTCCGGGTCGGTGAGCAGCACGCAGTGCGCACCGGAGACGGCGGCGACGGCGTTGGGGAACAGGGCGTCGGCGCCGGCGGCCGGTCCGCTCGGGCCGGCCAGGAAGGACGACAGGTCGTACAGCGAGAGCACGCCGTCGTCCGGGACGATCCGGAACGAGGCCAGCGCCGCGGCGCGGCCGGTCCCGTCCTCCAGGACGACATGACGCAGCAGTCCGCCGGCGGACGCCTCGCAGTAGGCGAGCCAGGCCGGCGTCTCGTACAGCACCGCGTCGCGCAGCAGCGGGCCCAGGTCGGGCAGGTCGGCCACGCGCCGGTACACCCGGGTGGTGGTGGAGGTGGTCACGGCAGCTCCAGGGTTCCTCGGGCGAGCGGCAGGACCTCTCCGCCGAGCAGCACCTCGTCGGCGCCCGCCAGGCGCAGCCGCAGGTGGCCCTGGCGGGCCGGGTCGGCCGGGCCCTGGACGACGGTCAGGTCCCCGCGTACGCCGTGCCGTGCCTCGATCTGTCCGAGGCCCAGCACCGCGCCGCCGGTGGCGGAGTCCTCGGCACCGGCCAGCGAGGTGGTGAACACCCGTACCCGGCGCCGGCCCCCGTCCTCCGCGGCGGACAGTACGAGGCCGTTGGTGCCGGTGGCCTCGCAGAGGGCGAGCACGTCCGGCGCCGCGATGTCCAGCGCGGCCAGCTGTCCGGCGTCGGCGCAGCCCAGGTGCAGCCGGCTGCGGGCCTGACGCAGGACCACCGGCGGCCGGTCGGGGTCGGGGTCGGCGCGGACGATGTCCGGCCACGCCGTCTCCTCCGGGCGCGGCCGCGCGGTGGCGGGGCGGGCCCAGACGACCGGGCCCTCCCGGTGGACCGTCAGCTCCTCGCCCGCGAGGTGCCGGACCCGGTGCGCGGTGCCCTCGGGGACGCCGAGGGCGACGACGGCCGCCAGCGAGGTCTGGACGCACTGGGCGAGTTCCTCGACGGGGGAGAAGGTGCGCAGCAGGACCCGGTCCGCCGAGGCCTCCTGGACGAAGCCGGTGTCGGGGACGTCCAGCGCGGCGGCCAGCGCGGCCGGGTCGGCGGTGGGCGCCCCGGGCAGCACGATGGCGGTGTGGTTGCCGCCCCGCGTACCGGAGGCGAACACCCGGCACCAGAACAGCCCTGCCGCTCCGGGGGCGTGTGCGGGGGTCATGCGGGCACCTCCGCCGGGACGCCGGCGGCTGGCGCGCGGCCCCCCGCCTCGGCGTGCAGGGCCTCGGCCAGGGCGGCCACCGAGGCGTCCAGTTCCGCGTCGGTGATGGTGAGCGGCGGGGTCCACTTCACCACCGCGCCGTCCGCGCCGCCGCGCAGGGCGATCACACCCAGGTCGCGCATCCGCCGCACCACGGCGCTCGTGAAGGCGCCGCGGTCGGCGGCCGGGGCCTCGGCGACGCGGACGCCGGTCATCAGCCCGCGGCCGATGGTCTCCAGCCGCACGCCCGGGACGTCCAGGGCGCCGACCGCGCGCACGAGCCGGTCGCCCGCGGCACCGGCCCGGGCGGGCAGGTCCTGCTCGGCCAGGGTGTCCAGCACCGCCAGACCCGCCGCGCAGGCGACCGGGTTCGCCGAGAAGGTGCTGGTCTGGCGCAGCGGCGCCAGCGCGGAGAGCAGGGCGCGCGGACCCACGACCGCGGACACCGGAAGCCCGCCGCCGAGCGCCTTGCCCAGCACGACCAGGTCGGGCACGACGCCCTCGTGGGCGAAGCCGAACATCGCGCCGGTGCGGCCGAAGCCCGTGAAGATCTCGTCGACGACGAGCAGCATGCCGCGCTCGCTGGTGAACGACCGCAGCTCGGACAGCAGGCCGGGGGCCGCGGCCTGCATGCCGCCCGCGCCCTGCACCGTCTCCACGATGAGGCCGGCCACATCGCCGGCACCGAAGTCGGGGTGGTCGAGGATCTCCTGCCCGAAGCGGTGCCCGGTGCCGGGCGCGGCACCCGGCGGCACGTGGCCGGGTGCGGTCGGGTAGGGCAGGGACAGCCCGGCCACCGGTAGCTCGGTGACCCCGGCCCGGTAGGCGGAGTTCGCGGTGACCGCCAGCGAACCCGAGGTCTTGCCGTGGTAGCCGCCCAGGAAGCCCAGGACCTGGCGGCGGCCGGTCGCCGCCCGGGCGGTCTTGAGCGCGGCCTCGACCGCCTCGGTGCCGGTGGTGCACCACAGCACCATCGGGTCCTCCCAGGGCAGCAGCGCGCACAGCCGCTCGGTCAGGCGGGCCCGGGCGGGGCAGGTGAACTGCCAGCCGCCGTGGGCGAATTCGGCGAGCTGGGCCTGCATGGCGGCGAGCACGGCGGGGTGTCCGTGGCCGAGCGCGTGCACGCCGGAACCGGAGGTGAGGTCCAGGTACGGGCGGCCCTGCTCGTCCCACACCCGGCTGCCCCGGCCGCGGACCAGCGCCACGCCGATGTCGGCGCCGATCGTGGCGGCCATCGAGGGGCTCTCGCGGCGGGCCACGACCTGGAGGGAGTCCACGGCCGCGCCGCCGGCGGCGGGGGTGCTCACAGCCACCCCCGCTCGCGGACCAGCGCGTCCACCCGCTCGACCAGGGCGTCCGTGACGGCCCGGCCCTTCTTGGCGTCCGCGGCGGTCGGGTCGCCCAGCACACCGCTGGGCACGTCCTCGCGACGGAAGCGCACCACGTGGTGGGCGCGCTTGCTCACGTGCAGGTCGTCGCGGGTCAGGTCGCCGGCCGGCAGGGTGCCGGGAGCGATCAGCCCGGTGCGGACCCGCTCGGGGTACCAGTGCAGGAACACCGAGGTCAGGCCCTCCCCGGCGTGGGACTCGCTGGTGGAGTCGGAGACCTCGCGGATGACGTCGCTGACCAGCTGCGCCCACTCCACGACCACGACGTCGGTGCCGTGGCGCTCGGCCAGCTCCCGGGCGGCGAGCAGCATCGGCTCGTGGTTCTCGTCGTGACCGTTGAGGATGAGCAGGCGGTTGCTGTGCGGCACGGCGGTCCGCGCCATCGCGGTGGCCTGGCCGACCAGCACGTCGGCGGGCACCCGCTGGCTGCCCGGCCAGTCCTGGAAGGCGTGCAGCACTCCGGTGCGGATGCTGCCGAGCACGACCGCGCCGTGCCGGGCGGAGGAGAGCTCGGCGAGCCGCTGCACCACGAGGGTGTCCGCTCCGAGCGGCAGGTGCGGCCCGTGCTGCTCGGTGCTGCCGGCGACCAGGATCCAGTAGGGCACCCGCGGGGCCAGTTCCTCGAACTCGCTCCAGGTGAGGTCCTCCAGCCAGGTGGCCGTGGAAAGGGGTGGTGTCATGCGAGTCGACCTCCATCGACGATCACGGTCTGGCCCGTGAGGTAGGTGTTGCGGGGGGACACGAGGAAGGCGATCACGTCGGCGAGCTCGTCGGCCTCGCCCAGGCGTCCCGCCGGGATCTGCTCGCGGTAGCGGGCGACGGCCTCGGGGTCGTCGGGCCAGGCCGGGTTGGCGACCTTGCCGGGGGCGACGCCGTTGACCAGGACGCCGTCCGGGCCGTAGCGCACGGCGAAGGTCCGTACCAGCGACGCCACCCCGGCCTTGGCCGCCGCGTAGGCGGCGCCGGCGGTGGTCCGCCCGGTGTGGGCGGCGGCCGAGCCGACCGCCACCGCCCGTCCGCCGCCGGCCGCGGCCATGGCGGGCACCAGGGTGCGCAGCAGCAGGTAGCAGCTGGTCAGGTTGACGTCCAGGACCCGACGGAAGAGCTCCGGCGGCACCTGGTCCTCCGGGACCGCCCGTCCGTCGCCGCCCTTGGGGGACCAGCCCTGGCACAGCACCAGCGCGCCCGGCGCGCCGCGCTCGCGCAGCAGCCCGTCCAGCGCCTGCGCCACCGCGGTCTCGTCGGTCAGCTCGACCTGCGCCCAGGCGGTGCCGGGGCGGCGTGGCGCGACGCGGTCCAGCACCACCACCTCCCGGCCGTCGACCCGCAGCCGCTCGGCCGCGGCCGCGCCCAGGAAGCCCGAGCCGCCCGCGACCACCGCGTAGCGCTCCGGCGCGGGGGCGCTCACAGCGCCTCCACCGAGGCGAAGCGCGCCAGCTCGCGGAGCGCGGACGGGTTGGACGTCGCCACCGCCGCGGTGCCGGACAGCTCGGTGGTGCCGCCGGAGAGCACGGCCAGGACGAAGGCGGCGAAGATGATCCGGTGATCGGCGGGCAGGTCCACCCGGGCGGGCGCGACCAGGGGCGAGGGCTCCACCACCAGTCCGTCGTCGGTGGCCCGGGCCGACGCCCCGAAGGCGCGCAGCAGCTCGACGACGGAGGCGATCCGGTCGGTGTCCTTGCCGCGCAGCTCGGCGGCGTCCCGCACCACCGTGGTCCCGCGGGCGGTCGTCGCCAGGGCGGCGACCAGCGGCAGTTCGTCGATGCAGCTCTGCACCAGGGCGGGCCCGGACACCTCGGTGCCGGTCAGCGGGCCGGGCAGGCTGACCCGGATGTCCCCGACCGGCTCCGGGGCGGCACCGCCCCGCGGGATCTCCTCGACCCGGGCGCCCATCGCCTCGACGACCCGCAGGAACCCGGTGCGCCGCCGGTTCAGGCAGACCTCGCGCAGGGTCAGTTCCCCCGCCGAGCCCGGCGACGCCAGGTGCAGGGCGGCCAGGAACGCCGCCGCGGAGGGGTCGCCGGGGACGGTCAGGTCGAAGGCCGTCGGACGGCGGGGGGTGACCAGCAGGTCGGTGCCGCTCTCCTGGACCGGCACACCGGTCCAGCGCAGCAGCCGCTCGGTGTGGTCGCGTGCGGCCGTGCGGCGCCGGACGCGCACCGGGCCGTCGGCGGCCGTGGCCGCCAGCAGCAGGGCGGAGACCGGCTGGGCGGAGTCCACCGTGACCTCGACCTCGCCGCCGCGCAGGCGGGTGCCGGTGACGCGGATCGGAAGCCGGTCGGGGTCGCCCAGCTCCGCCAGGTCCGCACCGAGCGCCCGCAGGGGCCGGACGACCTCGCCCATCGGCCGGGCGCGCAGCAGTTCGTTGCCGGTCACCGTGCAGCTCGCGCCGCTGCCGGCCAGCAGGGCCAGCAGCAGCCGCGAGGTGGTGGCGCTGTTGCCGACGTCCAGGGTCAGGCCCCGGGCCCGGATGTCGGCGACGGCCCGGCCGGTGACGGCCACCGAGCGCGGGCCCAGCGGCTCGACCGCGACGCCCAGCCCGGACAGGGCGCGCAGGTTGGCGCGGACGTCGCGGCAGTCGGCGAGGTTGGACAGCCGGGAGGTGCCGTCCGCCAGGGCGGCCAGGATCGTCGCCCGCTGGGAGATGGCCTTGTCGGGGTGCGGGTACAGCCACGCGGGCGCGGGCGTGCCGGCGCGCAGCGGGCCGACCAGGACCCGGTCGGGCTGCTCGGCGGCCGGGCCGAAGACCTCGGCGGTGCCGACGTGCGCGCCGGGTGCGGGTGCGGGTGCGGGTGCGGGTGCGTGGGGCGGGGTCATGGGTTCCTACTCATCAGCTCGATCAACTCGCCGTCCTCCAGGGTGTCCACCGCTTCCTCCTCGGCCACCGGGGACGTGGGGATCTCACCGGCGCGGTCGCGTGCGTAGGAGGCGTAGCGGTGCCGCTTGCGCTGCAGGCCCAGGCTCTCCTCGGGCAGGAAGACCTCCTCCGTGACCAGCAGGGAACCGTCGGCCACGGCGGCGTCCAGCAGGGCCTGGCCCTCGGCCGTCCTGGTCAGCACGGCCGACGCCTTGTCGGTGCGTTCGCCCTCGCGGCTGGTACGGAAGATGTTGGGGTCGCCGTCGGCGATGGAGATGTCCGCCAGGCCGCTCCACCAGTCGGGGCACGCCAGGCAGCGGAAGGTCTTGAAGTTCTTGAACTCCAGGACCAGTTCGTGGAAGGGCAGGGCGTGCTCGGCGCCCTCGCGGTCCCGCACGGTGAACTCGCCCGGATAGGTGCCGGCCCGGTACTTCATGCCCGTGACGTCCACCAGCGGCAGGCCCAGCCGCCCCTCGATGAGGTGCTCGGTACCCTCCCGCCGGGTGTTGGAGGCGCAGCCGATCTCCAGGGTGAGCACGATCCGCTCGGCGACCGGCGGCGGCACCGGGAGGTTGCGCATCTTCTGCACGGCCTCGATCTGGCAGGCCAGTCCGACCATGCCGATGCGCTCGTACGGGGCGTCGCGCAGGACCTGCAGGTTGGGCGTGATGCAGTAGCTGGCCTGCGCGCA
Organism: Kitasatospora sp. NPDC093550; assembly: GCF_044764985.1. Classification (NCBI taxonomy): domain Bacteria; kingdom Bacillati; phylum Actinomycetota; class Actinomycetes; order Kitasatosporales; family Streptomycetaceae; genus Kitasatospora; species Kitasatospora sp. NPDC093550. The sequence continues at coordinate 55,293 of NZ_JBIWJF010000007.1, read as the reverse complement.
CGCGATGATCTGCTCGGGGGTGTCGGCGAGTCGGGCCATGGGCACCCAGGGGCGCTCCGGGTCCCGCCCGACGACCAGCGCCGCGTCGATGCGCCCCTGCTCCAGGGCCGCGACCAGCAGGGCGGTGGCGGCGCCGCCGGCGGAGGCCGCGCCGTGGACGGCGGGAGCGCCCGCGCGGGCCCGGTAGGAGTGCCGGAAGATGCCGGTCCAGCGCTCCTCGGCGGTCCTCGTCCGGCCGAAGACGCGCCGCTCGGAGGCCGGGACGCCGGTGTCCCGCCCGGGGCACACGTCCGTGCACAGGGTGCAGGTCCCGCACGTGCCGTCGGTCAGGCCGGGGGCGGCCAGCGGGACCGTCTGGTCCGGGCCGATGGTCAGAACGTTCTCGGGGCACACGGCCGCGCAGGCGCCGCAGCTGGCGCACAGGTCGGCGTCGAGCACGCTGCGCCGCAGTTCGCTGAACGTCATGGACTCACGTCCTTCGCACGGAAGAGTCGGACGGGGGTGCGGTCACGGCGCGGTTCATCGCGAGGCGCCGACCGCGGACCGCAGCTGGTCGAGGTGGTCCTTGTCGTGGCCGGCGAGCACCGCGAGCAGGACCCGGACGGACTCGGCGCCGCGGTAGGACAGCACGCCCCGGCGGTCCAGGTCCTGGGGGCTGAGCGAGCGGGCCAGCGCGACGGTGTTGCGGCGGGCGGTCTCGAAGCGCGCGAGGGCGTCCTCGACCGGCTCGATGTCGAAGAAGCGGGTCCAGGGGTCGGAGTCGTAGCCGAAGATCTCCGGGGTGTCCTCGGTGAGGATGGAGCGGATGCGGACGGCGTTGACGGCCTCGTTGTCGGCGAAGTGGTGCACCACCTGGCCGGCGCTCCACTCTCCCGGGGCGGGCGCGAGGGACAGCCGCTCGGGGTCGGTCTCCTCGACGAGCTTGCGCACCGCGGCGGGGGTCTCGGTGAGCAGGTCCAGGATGTCCTTCCCGGCGGTGAGCAGCCCGAAGGCCCGGCGCTGGCCGGGGGTGCAGCGGTCCTCCGCCACGGCCTGCTCGGCCCACTCGCGGGCCTGCGGGTCGTTCGGAGCGTCGAAGAGCCGATCCAGGACGGCGGCCCAGTCCAGTGCGGTCATGGCTTCCCTACCTCTTTCCGGGTTCTGTGGCGGGCGACGACGGCCGTGGCCGTCTTGAGGGGTGCTGCGCTTCCCGAGCCCGGCACGTCGGCGCGTCGGCGGGCAGGCATGCGGGCGGGCCGGCGCGGGCGAGGGTGGCGCGCGGCCGTCTGCGGGCAGGGGAAGGCGGTCGGTCGGGGACGGTGGTGGTGTGCGGCTCAGGTGGTGGGGCGCGGGCCGACGCCTTGGCTGATGGTGGGGCGCGGGTCGACGCCCTGGCCGAAGAGCCGGTCGCGCAGGGTGGCGGTGGCCAGGGCGAAGGCCACCAGGTAACAGGCGATGACGCCGCCGTAGAGCAGGGCTGCACCGTGCAGCCCGATGTCCTGGAGCAAGGGTCCGGACAGCGGGATCAGTGCGATGGCGGTCACTGAGGTCGCGCACTCCTGGGTGATGGACAGCCGGCCCAGGATGGCGACCGAAGCGCGGGTCTGCAGCAGGGTGTCCAGGCTGGTGGCGCCCAGGGCGGCGGCGATGCCCAGCAGCAGGAAGGCGAACCCCGCCACCACGAGCGACCGGCCGACGGCCAGGGCCACCAGCCCGCACAGGGCCAGGGCGCAGGCGACACCGACCAGGGCCGAGCGCCGCTGGTCCAGACGCCGCACGGCCAGGATGGTGAGCAGTGCGCCGGCCGAGGCGCTGCCGTCCAGCACGGCGATGCCGAACGAGCCGCCGTGCACGGCGTCGTTGACCGGAGCGACCAGGACGGTCGCCAGCGAGGTCACCACGGGGGGCATGCCGCCCAGCACCAGGTGCACCCGCAGCCCGGGGTTGTCGGCCAGGACACGCCCCAGCTGGCGCCAGTTCTCCGAGAAGGAGACGGCGGCCGGGGCTTCGTCGGTGCCGCGCTCGGGTCCGCCGCCGACCGTCCCCCGCAGCAGGACCAGGGTCGCCGTACCGGCCAGCAGCAAGGCACCGGTGGCACAGACCACCGCACCGGGCGGGAGGACGGCGTACAGCCCGGCGACCACGCCGAGCCCGCACAGCTGGGCCGCCTGGAGCAGGCCGAACCGCAGGGCGTTGACCCGGGCCAGCTCCTCGGGCGGGCTGACCATGCGCCCCAGGACGAAGCTGGCCGAGCGGTAGAGCGGACGGATGAACGCGGACACCAGGAACACCGCGACCAGCGGCAGCCGTCCGCCGCCCGCCCACAGCAGGGCGCCGCCGGCCAGGACCGCCGTGCCGCGCACGGCGTTGGACGTCAGCGCCACCCCGAGCACACTGCGGCGGTCGAGGATGCTGCCGCCGACCATCTGGCCGACGAAGCCGAGGGCGTACTCGACGGCGACGAGGAACCCGAAGGTGGAGGCACTGCCGGTCTGTTGGTAGAAGGCCAGGCCGGTGGCCAGGGTGAAGCCGCCGACGCCGATGTTGGTGAGGAAGAAGCCGGTGAGGTAGGTGACGACGGAGGCACGGGGGGAGAGGCGCGCGCTCATGCCTCTTCTGCCACGCGGACGCCGAGGACGGCCACGGCCTCCTCGGCACGGCGGACGGCGGTGTCGGCGTCGGAGGCCGCGACCCGGGCCGAGGCGAGGCGGGAGTAGGAGCTGTGCAGGCCGCTGAGCGCGGAGCCGTCCTCGACGAGCTGGGTGACGTCCTGCACGCCCTCGAGGGCGCGGGCCTCCGCCAGGCCGTCGATGCCGGCGAGCCGGCCGGACTGCGGCGGGGCGAGGTAACGGATCGCCCCGGCAGCCAGGTAGTGGGGGCGCTCGGCGCGGGAGGCGACCTCCTCGCGGTCGGCGATGGACTCGCCCGCGAGCTGGCGCAGGAACAGTTCGGTGATGTCGACGCCGGTCGCGATCTCCACCAGCTCCGCGATCTCGTCCCCGGCCTGGCGCAGGTGCGTCTCGACGAGCACCGGCCCGTCGGCTCCGAGAATGACCTCGGTGTGGGTGATGCCGCTGGTGATGCCGAGGGCGGTCAGACAGGCGCGCACATGGGCCAGGATCCGGTCGGCGTCGACGTCGGGTATGCGGGCGGGCACCACGTGGCCGAGCTCGACCTTGGTGGCCTCGTCCTTGAACTTCTCGGTGATCGCGAAGACGTAGTGGTGCCCCTGGTGGGTGACCACCTCGACACTGAACTCCGGGCCCTCGATGAAGCGTTCGGCCAGCGGCAAGGAGTGCTCGAGGCGAGGCGCCCTGGCGTCGTGGCTGGTGGTGAAGGCCCGCTCGACATCGGCCTCGGAGCGGACCACGGCGATGCCGGCACTGGCCCGGCCCTTGCTCGGCTTGACCAGCAGCGGGGGGCCCACCTCGGCGTAGAACTCCGCGAGCTCGCCCGCGCTCGCCACCTGGCGGAAGGGCGTCTTCTCCACGCCGGAGGCGTTGAGCTGCTCGCGCATGGTGGTCTTGTCGTGGCAGCGGCGCACGACCTCGGGGGAGTGGAAGTCGATGCCGAGGTGCTCGGCGATCGCGGCGGCCTTGTCCTGGTCGATCTCGGCGAGCGAGGCCACGGTGTCGATCGGCCACTCCTGGTGCAGGTGGCGCGCGGCGGCGAGCCAGGCCTCCAGCGGGGCCGCGTCGTTGAGCACGATGACGGCCTCGTTCTCCTCCAACCGGTGCACCCACTGCAGGACCGACGCCCGGCACAGGACGACGGTGGTCACCCCCTGGGCGATCCGGCGCAACCGCGGCTGAAGACCGGAGCCACCGCCAACAACGAGCACCCGCGACATAGAGATCCCCCCGGGAAGCCGGACGCCGGGCGGGAGCCCGGACGGTCGGCCGTAGTCATGTACAGGCAAGCGGTAGTGATCCTCAATCAGCGCACCTGCACGGGCAATGAGATTCTCGGAAGCTGAGATCATTCCGCGCCTTTTGAGCCAACACCGCCCGCACGCCACCTGTGACTTCTCGTGGCCCGGCGCGGTGGGGGCGCCATCAGGCCAGCTGGAGGCGGTCCGTACGGGGTGTCGTACGGATGGCCGAATCCCGCCCCGGCGCCGGTTCTCGTCACGTGAACGGCGCCGCCCCGCTCCGTGAACAGGGCCGGTCCGCCCGTGAGCGGGGCCGCCTCGCGCGCGCGTCGGGTGTGTCGGTGGCGGCTGCTACGGTCCGCGCATGAGCAAACGAGTGCCCTTCACGGGTGGGGAGAAGGAAAGCCTGCACGCGGCGCTGGACCGGCACCGCGACGCGGTGCTGTGGAAGGTGGAGGGGCTGGACGACGAGCAGCTGCGCCGTCCGATGACGCCGTCGGGCACGAACCTGCTGGGCCTGGTGAAGCACCTCGGCGGTGCCGAACTCGGCTGGTTCCGCGAGACCTTCGGGCGGGAGACGGGGCCGCTGCCGTTCGACATCGACGCCGACGATTCCTCGGACATGCGGGTGGAGCCGCACGAGTCGACGGCCGACGTCCTGGCCTTCTACGCCCGGGCGCGGGCCGCCGCGGACGAGGTGATCCACGAACTGGCGCTGGACGACCTCGGGACGTCCTGGTCGGGCAACACCGTCACGCTGCGCTGGGTGCTGATCCACATGACGACGGAGACCGCGCGGCACGCCGGCCACCTGGACATCCTGCGGGAGCTGATCGACGGCGGGACGGGGGACCACGACCGCGGCTGACCCGGGAGCCCGGTGCGCGCCCCCGGCCGCGCGGGGGAACGGCACCGGCCCCGGGGTCGGTCAGGCGCGGAAGTCCTGATCGCCGGTCAGCTTCCGTACGGCTCGGGCCAGCGCCTCCGCCGTGCGCCGGACGTCCGCCTCCGTGGTGCGCCAGTTGCTGAACGCCGCGCGCAGGGCGGGCCGGTCGGCGTAGCGGGTGGGGGTGACGAAGGCGTCCTCGGCCAGCTCGGCGGTGAGGGCGGCGAGCCGTTCGGCGGTCGGGTCCGTGTCCAGCGTGAAGCAGACGACGTTCAGCCGCACCGGGGCGAGCAGCCGCAGGCCGTCGATCCGTTCCACCGCCGCGCCGAGCGCCCGGGCGCCCGCGATGTTGCGCTCCACGATCTCCCGGTGGCCGGCGCGCCCGTACGCGCGCAGGGTGAACCAGGCGGCGAGGGCGCGCAGCCGGTGCGAGTTCTCCGGGGTGAGGTGGACCAGGTCGGGGTGCTCACCCTCCTGGCTCGGGCCGGCGGACGGCGCGGGACCGAGGTAGACGGCGGCGTTGCGGAACACCCGGGTCTGCAGGTCGGGGCGGCGGGTGAACTGCACCGCGCTGTCGTACGGCACGTTGAGCCACTTGTGCAGGTCGACGCAGACCGAGTCGGCGAGGTCCAGGCCGGCCACCAGCCCGGCGTGGTCCGGCGACAGCGCGGCGAAGGCGCCGAACGCGGCGTCCACGTGCAGCCAGAACCCGTACCGCTCGCGCAGGTCCGCGATCGCGCGCAGGTCGTCGAAGTCGACGGTGTTCACCGTGCCCGCGTTGGCCACCACGACGCACGGCCCGTCGGCCCCGGCCAGCGCCCGCTCCAGCGCGGCCACGTCCACCGCCTCCCGGCCCGGCAGGACGGGTACGGTCCGCAGCGCCGTCCGGCCGAGGCCGAGCACCGACAGCGCCTTGGCGACGGAGGAGTGCGCGCTGCCGGACAGCACCCGCACCTGGCCGAGCGCGCCGACCCCGTCCTCGGCGACGTCCACCCCGAGCCGCTCGCCCAGCCACTCGCGGGCGATCGCCAGCCCGACCGTGTTCGACATGGTCGCGCCGCTGACGAAGGTGCCGTGGTGCGCCGCCGAGAGTCCGAACAGCTCGCGCAGACGGCCGACCGTCTCCCGCTCCAGGTGCTGACCGGCCGGATCCAGCGAGGAGTTGGCGTTCTGGTCGACGGTGGAGGTCAGCCAGTCGCCCGCCAGCGCCGCCGGGGTCGCGCCACCGGTCACGAAGCCGAAGTAGCGCGGCCCGGCACTCGCCGACAGCCGGGGCTCCCACCGCTCGGCGTACTCCGCCAGCGCCGCCGCCAGCCCTCCGCCCTCCTCGGCGAAGCCGGCCCCCTCGGCTGCCGCGGCGGACCCGGCGGACCCGGCGCCGGGCTGAGCCGCCCGCGTCACGACGGGCCGCCGGTCCAGGCCGCCGAGGAAGGTGAGGGCCTGCTGCCGGGTCTCCTCCAGGAGCTCGGGCAACCGCCGGAGATCGGCGGCGAGTTCGGGGTGCATGGGACTTCTCCGTTGATCGACTCCGCCCGAGCCTAGTGCGGGGCCCCGCGCGCTGTCCGGGGCCAATCCGCTCCCGGTGGCCTGGTCAGCGCGCCGGTGTCCTGGCGGGCGCTGCCGGTGTCCTGGGGCGCGCCGCCGGTGCGGCCCGCCCGCGGGCGTGCGGGCCGCAGGGTCACCGGCTCGCCGTAGGAGAGCCGCAGTGAAACCGTAGGATCACCGGATGATCACCGTTCCGGCAGGCCGAGTCACGCTCTCCGACCGTCGCACCCAGCGCAGTTGGGCCCTCGACGTCGCACCGTTCGAGCTGGCCGACTGTCCGGTCACCCGCGAGCAGTACGAAGGCGTGGCCGGCGACCGGCACCCCGCGCACAGCGTCTCGTGGTTCGACGCCGTCCGGTACTGCAACGAGCTCTCCGCGCGTGAGGGCCTCGCCCCCGCCTACCGGTGGGACGGCGAGGACGTCACGTGGAACCGCTCCGCCGACGGCTACCGGCTGCCCACCGAGGCCGAGTGGGAACACGCCTGCCGCGCCGGGACGGACGGCCCGCGCTACGGCCCCCTGGACGAGGTCGCCTGGCACCGGGGCAACTCCGGCGAACGCCTCCGGGAGGTGGGCCGACTCCTCCCCAACGCCTACGGGTTGTACGACCTGCTCGGCAACGTGTGGGAGTGGTGCTGGGACGTGTACGACGCCGAGGTGTACGGCGGCTACCGCGTCCTGCGCGGCGGCGGCTGGTTCGACGAGCACTGGAGCTGCCGCGCCTCCGTCCGCCGCCGCAGCCACCCGACGCTGCGGATCGACGACGTGGGATTCCGGCTCGCGCGCTCGATCGGTGGGTGAGAGGGCGCCCGTCGGCCCGGCCCGGCCAGGCCGTCCGTCCCGGCGATCGTCAGCGCAGGCCGCTGTAGGCGGCCATGACGATCTCCATGCCGCGGTCGTCGTCCTGGCGGTCGCGGTCGATCATGCGGTTCATGACGTAGGCCACCGTCATCCGCGCCTCGGGGTCGCTCGCGACCAGCGAGCCGCCCCAGCCGCCCCAGCCGAAGGTGGTGCCGAACTTGCCGAAGCCCGCCGTCCAGCACATCGGCGTGCCGAGGACGCGGTCCTCGCCGCGGAACAGCTCCTGCCACGCGGGCTCGCAGCCCCGGGCGGACAGCAGCCGCACGCCGCCGGCCGTACCCCGGTTCGCCAGCACCGAGTGGACGAGGGCGACCGACCGGGCGTTGCCGAAGCCGTTCACGGCGGGGAGCTGCGCACGGCGCCACGCCACCGAGTTGACGTCCCGGACCCGGATCGCGGCGCCACCGGTCTGCCGGGGTGCGCCGTCCCGGCCGGGCGGCGCGTCGGCGGCGTACTCGTCGGTCAGTGACGGCGGCGGGATGAGCGGTGCGACGCGGTGGTCGTGCTCGGCGGGGAGCCCGATGTGGAAGTCCGCGCCCAGCGGACCGGCCACCTCCTCGGCGAAGAACTCGCCGATGCCGCGGCCGGTGACGCGGCGGACGAGCTCGCCGACGAGGAACCCGAAGGTGAGGGCGTGATAGCCGGCGGCCGTGCCGGGCTCCCAGGCGGGGGCCTGCGCGGCCAGACCCGCCGTCACCTTCTCCCAGTCGTAGAGGTCCTCGACCGCGGTCAGCCCGGCCGGCGCCGGCAGCCCCGCGGTGTGGGACAGCACGTGCCGCACCAGCACGCCCTCCTTCCCGGCCGCGCCGAACTCGGGCCAGTAGCCGGCGACGGGCGCGGACAGGTCGAGCCGGCCCCGGTCGGCCAGGATCAGCGCGCACAGGGCGGTCATGTTCTTGGTCGTGGAGTTCACGCAGGTGAGGGTGGAGCGCTCCCAGGGGGCCGAGCGGTCCGCGTCGGCGTAGCCGCCCCAGAGGTCCACCACCGGCTCGCCGTCGAGCATGACGGCGACCGAGGCGCCCACGTCGTCCTTGCCGAGCGAGGCGGCGAGCGCCGCACGGACCGCGGCGAAGCGTGGCTCGCAGAGTCCCTTAACATCGATCATGGGTACCAGCCTCGGGCCACGCCGGGGCCTTGCGCCCGACAGTTCCCGCACCATTTCGGTCGGGCGGCTTTCGGTCGGTTGGGCGGTTTCGGTCGGTCGGGCCGTTTCGGTCGGTCGGGCGGCTTCGGTCGGGCGGCGCGAAAGGACGGACACGCGTGCTGGAGCGGCTGAACGAGGCGTTGGACCACCTGGAGGCCCGCCTCTCGGAGGCCGGCCCCGACCGGGAGGCCGAGGTCGCCGAGGCGGCCCGGATCGCCGCGATGTCGGAGTACCACTTCCGGCGGCTGTTCTCCACCCTCGCCGGGATGCCGCTCGCGGTCTACCTGCGGCGCCGGCGGATGACGCTCGCCGGGGCCGAGGTGCTGGCCGGGGAGCTCACCCTGCTCGACGTCGCGGTGCGCTACGGGTACGGCTCGGGCGAGGCCTTCGCCCGGGCGTTCCGGTCGGTGCACGGCGTCGGTCCGGGCGAGGCCCGGCGCACGGGCGCGGTGCTCACGGCGCAGCCCCGGATGTCCTTCCGCGTCGTCGTCGAGGGCAGCACGACCATGCGGTACCGGATCGTGGAGAAGGCGGCGTTCCGGGTCCTCGGCAGGAGAGCGCGGGTGCCGCTCGTGCACCGGGGGGTCAACGCGGCCGCCACGGCGCACCTGAAGGGCCTGGACGAGCGGACGGTCGTCCGGATGAAGGAGCTGGCGGAGCGGTCCGACCGGGAGCCGCGGGGGATCCTGTCGGCGGCGGTGCACCGGACCGACAGCCGCGAGGACGGCGCCGAGGCGGACTACTGGATCGGCGTGGTGGCCGGCCCCGAGGCGGCCGCGGAGGACGCCGGGGAACCCGACGCCCTCGACGCCCTCGGCGTACCCGCCGGGACCTGGGCGGTGTTCGACAACCGAGGGCCCTATCCGCACGCCCTCCAGGACCTGTGGCGGGACGTGTTCACGCAGTGGTTCCCGTCGAACCCGTACGAGAGCCGGCCGGGTCCGGAGCTCCTGCGGACCCGGCCCGTGGAGATCGGCGCGGAGACCGACTCCCAGCTGTGGATCCCGGTCGAGCGCACCGGCGGGAGCGGATCCCGGCCGTGACCACGGTCGTGACCACGGGCCTCAGCCCCCTCGGGCCGGGGCCGTCAGTCGTCGATGGGGTCAGCCGCAGGCGCATCCGGTGGCAACGGCGGGGGGTTCGGTGGTCCGGTCGGTGCCGGCGCAGCAGGTGCTGGGCGCGGCGGCGCTCTTGCCGAGGGTGTCGGCGTCGGCCTTGACGACGTAGACCTCCCAGGGCTCCTTGCCGGGCCCGTGGACCCAGACCTTGTCCTGGAGGGCGTAGCAGCAGGAGGTGTCGTTCTCCTCGAACGTCGCGAGGCCGGCGTCCTTGAGGCGCGTGGTGGCGGCGGTGACCTGCCCGGTGCTCTCGACCTCGACGCCGAGGTGGTCCAGACGGGTGTCGTCACCCGGCTCGCCCTCGATGAGGACGAGCTTGAGCGGGGGTTCGGCAATGGCGAAGTTCGCGTAGCCGGGCCGGCGCTTGGCGGGCTCGACGCCGAACAGCTTGGAGTAGAAGGCGATCGAGCCTTCGAGGTCGGCGACGCGCAGGGCGAGCTGTACGCGGGACATGGCGGTTCTCCCCGATCCGTTTCTTGATTCGATGGATGTCGATATGGATGACGTTGCCACCCGCATAGATGGATGTCAACATAGACGTATGTCGAATCTGGAACTGCCGGTGCTCGGCCGGGACGACGCGGCCGCGTGCTGCTCGCCGATGGTCCGCGAACCCCTGGGCGAGGACGCCGCCCTCGACCTGGCGAAGATGTTCAAGGCCTTGTCGGACCCGGTGCGGCTGCGGCTGCTGTCGCTGATCGCCTCGCACGAGGGCGGCGAGGCCTGCGTCTGCGACCTGACCGGCCCCTTCGACGTGTCCCAGCCGACCATCTCCCACCACCTCAAGGTGCTGCGCGAGGCCGGGCTGGTCGGCTCCGAGCGCCGCGGTACCTGGGTGTACTACTGGGTGCTGCCCGCCGCGCTGGCCAGGCTCTCGGCCCTGCTCCAGACCCCCGCCGGAGGGTCCAGATGACCGAGACGGCGCTGCTCGGCCGCCGGACGGCCGCCGAGTTCCTCGGGACGGGCGCACTCGTGGCCGTCGTGGTCGGCTCCGGCATCCAGGCGACCAAGCTCTCCCAGGACGTCGGCGTCCAGCTGCTGGCCAACTCGCTCGCGACCGTGTTCGGCCTCGGCGTGCTGATCGTGCTCCTCGGCCCCGTCTCCGGCGCCCACTTCAACCCGGCCGTGACCCTGGCGGCCTGGTGGACCGGCCGCCGCGCCGGCACGGGCCCCGAGCTGCGTGAGGTCGCGGCCTACGTCCCGGCCCAGATCGCCGGCGCCATCGGCGGCTCGGTGCTCGCGGACGCGATGTTCGCCGAGCCGCTCGCTGCCTGGTCGACCCATGACCGCTGGGCACCGCACCTGTGGCTGGGCGAGGTCGTCGCGACGGCCGGCCTGATCCTGCTGATCCTCGGCCTGGCCCGGGTCGGCCGCGCGCACGTCGCCCCGGTCGCGGTCGCCTCCTTCATCGGCGCCGCCTACTGGTTCACCTCCTCGACCAGCTTCGCCAACCCCGCGGTGACCATCGGTCGCGCGTTCACCGACACCTTCGCCGGTATCGCCCCCGCCTCCGTGCTGCCGTTCATCGCCGCCCAGCTCGTCGGCCTGGCCGTCGGTGTCGCGCTGGTCGCCGTGCTGTTCGGGCGACCGACCCCGGCCGCCGAGGACCTCGTCATCCCGCACGCCGACCACCACCCGGCCGAAGCCGCCCGCTGACGCAGCCTTCCGCCTCGAAGACCCAAGGACCCTTCCGTGAGCACTCCCGCCGTCCCGTCTCTCCCGTCCGTCCCGTCCGTGCTGTTCGTCTGCGTGCACAACGCCGGCCGTTCCCAGATGGCCGCCGCCTTCCTCACCCGCCTCGGCGGCGACCGGGTCGAGGTCCGGTCGGCCGGCTCCGCCCCGGCGGACACCGTGAACCCGGCCGTGGTCCAGGCCCTGGCCGAGGTCGGGATCGACATCTCCGCCGAGACCCCGAAGGTGCTCACCACCGAGGCCGTCCAGGCCTCCGACGTGGTGATCACCATGGGCTGCGGCGACGCCTGCCCGTACTTCCCCGGCAAGCGGTACCTGGACTGGAAGCTCGACGACCCGGCCGGCCAGGGCGTCGACGCCGTCCGTCCGATCCGCGACGGGATCGAACGGCGGGTCCGCGGCCTGCTCGCCGACCTCGGCATCCCGGCCCGGGCATGACCGGCCCCGCCGCGGTCCGCGTGACGGGCATGCTGCCCGAACACGCCGAGCAGGTGCTGGCGATCTACCAGCTCGGCATCGACGGCGGCGACGCGACCTTCGAGGAAGCCGCCCCGAGCTGGGAGGCCTTCGACGCCGCCCGCCTCGCCGGGCATCGCCTGGTCGCCGTCGACCGGGCGGGCCGGGTGCTCGGCTGGGCCGCCGTCGTGGCGGTCTCCGACCGGTGCGCGTACGCCGGCGTCGTCGAGCACTCCGTCTACGTCCATCCCCACGCGCGCGGCCAGGGCATCGGCGCTCTCCTGCTGGACGCGCTGATCGCCTCCACCGAGGCGGCCGGGATCTGGACCATCCAGTCCGGGATCTTCCCGGAGAACACCGCCAGCCTCGCCCTCCACGAGCGGGCCGGGTTCCGGGTGATCGGAATCCGCGAACGGATCGGCAAGCACCACGGCCGCTGGCGCGACGTCGTCCTCCTCGAACGCCGCAGCCCGACGGTCGACTGACCCACGGGCCGACCCCCTGGTCCTCTCGACCTCGGTCAGGTCGGGACCTGCGATCATCCACTCATGAGCTACGACCTGGCGGTGTGGGAGGGAGAGCGGCCGCGCGACGAGGACGCGGCCGCGGTCTACGAGGAGCTCTGCGAGCGTCACCTCGAGTCGGAGGACGTGTCCGCGGAGCCGACGCCGCGCATCGAGGCGTACGTCGAAGCACTCCTCGCGCGGTATCCGGACGACGTCCCCGGCAGCCCCTGGGCGTCGCCGCCCGTCATGGACGAGGCCTCGGGCCCGATCGTCTACCTGGTCATGTCCTACCGGAGGGCGGAGGAAGCCTCCGCGTACGCCGCCGCCCTGGCTCGCGCGCACGGGCTCGTCTGCTACGACCCCCAGGGAGAAACCCTCCGAGGTTGAACCCTCCACCGGTGACGACGCTCGTGACGCGGGGCCCTGCCCGGCCCCGCCCTCGCCTTCGGCCGCAGCGCCTCGACGACCGCACCCGGTCAGGGCAGTCGCACGGCGTGAAGGCAGGGGTGGCGGACGGGCCCCGGCAACGCGGTGAGCGGCCGGGCCGCCTCTCCTTCGATCGCCACCCGGAACGCGCCCGCCTCGTCCGCGTACACCGGTGCCCCGGCAGCGGTGTACGTGCCGGTGGGATGCACGACGACGACCTCGGGCGGCCGGTGCCGGCCGGGCGGCGCGGGCAGGGTGACCGCGTAGCGCTGTGGTCTGTCCATCGGTCGCCTCGCTTCATCCGGGGTGCGGTTCGGTACGTGCCAGGGCGGCGGGGACGCTGTCGTGGATGGTGAGCACCTCGTCGGCGCCGGTGATCTCCAGCAGCCGGCGGGTCTGGGGGGTGGGCGCGGCCAGCATCAGCGGAAGGCCGGCGGCCTGGGCGGCGAGCCGGGCCTTGAGGAGCGCGTTGAGGCACGTGGAGTCGCAGAAGGTGAGCCCCGCGAGGTCGACGACCAGTCGGGGCGGGCACGCGGCCACGGCGTGCTCGAGCGCGCTCTCCAGCCGCCGGCGCTCGTCGTGGTCGCTCTCCCCGTGGAGGTGGACGACCTGGGCGGTGCCGCTGATGGTCGTGGTGGTGATCCGCAGCAGCGGCACGGAGAAACCCGCGTTCTCGGAGGGTGTGCCGTTCCGAGGGGACATGAGGGCTCCCTTCCGGCGGGGAAAGGTGTCTGTTCGCGCGCCTGCCCCGGGTCGGCGGCCTCGGCCGAGGGGCCGGCGTCACCGAAACGAAGGCACGACGTGGACGCTCCCGCACTGGCGGGTCGGACCCGCTGCGTCAGGCGACGGCGGCCAGGTCCGCGCGGCCGAACAGCAGGGCGTAGCCGCGGGGCAGGTGGGCGAGGAGGCGGTCGGTGAGGTCGTGGTCGTCGGTGAGGGTGGTGAGGGCGGCCAGGACGGAGGAGGCGTCCCAGCGGGCGGCGGTCAGGCTGGTGCCCAGCGTGTGGGCGAGGCCTTCGACGAAGGCCGGGGCGGTGACGGGACGGGGCAGGGGGATCTGGGCGGCGAAGACGGTGCGGGCCCGTCCGGGCAGGACGGCGGCGAGGTCGCAGCGTTCGTCGCCGGTGAGCTGGGAGCCGAGGAGGGTCAGAACGGCGTCGAGGACCCGTTCGGCTTCCTCGTCGGTGGGGTAGCGGCCGAGGTTGCGGACCTGCTGGAGGAGGTGGCGGTAGCGGGTCATGACCGTGAGGCCTTCCGGGGACTGGCCGCCGGCGGGACGGCGGCGGTGCGGGGGGTGGTCAGGGTCGTTCGCCCGCGCTCGGGCGGCCGAAGAGGAGGTCGTAGCCGGGCGGCAGCTGCAGCAGGACGCGCTGGGTGAGGTCGTCGCCGGCGGCGTCGGCCACCGTGGACAGGACGGCCCCGATGTCCCACAGGGCCGTGGTTTCGGTGGCGCCCTCGATCCAGGCCGCGGTCGCGCGCACGAAGCGTTCCTGGCTGAGCGGCTCGGCGGCCTGCAAGGGGTTGAGCAGGATCAGGGCCATGGTCTCCGGCAGGCGGGCGGCCAGTTCCGCGCGCACGTCGCCGACCAGGTGGGCGCCGAGCAGGGCCAGGACGACCCGGGCGGCCCGTTCGGCCTCCTGCGGGGTGTCGTACTCACCGCGTTCCTGGACCTCGTCCAGGAACGCCTCCCATCGAAGAGTCACCGCGGATCTCCCTCCGTCTCAGCCGTCTCGGCCGGCGCGACTGGTGTGACTGGTGCGACTCGTGCCCGGGCGGGGCTTGACGGCCGGGCGTCGGAGCGGGCCGGTGGGCTTCAGCAGGCGGACGCCGGTGGCCGGACGACACCGCCCGACGACGCAGCGGCCGGCGCCACGCAGGACCGGGACGCCTGTCGGCCGCCTGCCGCTGCGGTAGGCCTGGGTGTGGGCCCGGACGAGGGCGCCCGGGCCCACGCGGTAGGGGGTGTTCCGCGCCGCCCCTTCGACCGAGGGGGGAGAGATCAGGGGAGGCGCGGAACGGCATCGAGGGCCGGTCAGGCCTGGATCTGCTTGCGGTCGCCGTTGTGGCTGATCGCGACCTTGCGGGGCTTGGCCTTCTCGGCGACCGGGATCTTCAGGGTCAGCACGCCGGCGTCGTAGTCGGCGGTGATCCCGGCGGGGTCGAGGGTGTCGGAGAGCATGACCTGGCGGGAGAACACGCCGAGCGGGCGCTCGGACAGCTCCCACTTCACGCCCTCGCCCTCCTGGCGGGGCCGGCGCTCGGCCTTGACGGTCACCATGTTCCGCTCGACGTCGATGTCGATCGCGTCCGGGTCCACGCCGGGCAGGTCGAAGCAGATGACGTACTCGTCGCCGGTCCGGTAGGCGTCCAGCGGCATCGGTGCCGGACGCGACCAGGTTCCCGTGCTGCCCAGGAACTGCTGGGTCAGACGGTCCAGCTCGCGGAACGGGTCAGTGCGCAGCAGCATCGCGAAACACCTCCACTGATCGATTGGGTGCCAGTGCGCTTCACCTGACACCTTTGTAGCGCGTCATCCATCCGATGACAAGCCGTGCTGTCGCCGCTAGAGTGACTGCATGAGTGAGAAGTCCCGCAGAGCCGCCACCGACCCCTCCCGACCGGTCGAGCCGGTCGAGCCCGCCTCGTTCCTGGCGGCCGCGGCGGCACTGTCCGCCATCGACGACGCCGTCCGTGCCGCCCGCAACCCCGCGTCCCAGCCCTCGACCGCCCCCGATGCGCAGGACGGCCCCGAGCAGGCCCTGGCCGCCCTGGTGCTGCTGCGCGAGCTGCGCGCCGAGCTCGCCGGCTGGGAAGCCGGCCTGGTCGAGACCGCCCGCGCCGCCGGCGCCACCTGGGCCGACCTGGCCCGTCCCATGGGCGTCGCCAGTCGCCAGGCCGCCGAGAACCGCTACCTGCGCCTCAAGCCCGCGGCCGGCGGCACGAGGCGGGCCGCTACCGGCGCCGAACGCGTCAAGGCCGTCCGCGACCGCCGCGCCGCCGACCGAACGATCACCGCCTGGGCCCGCGACAACGCCGCCGAGCTACGCGTCCTGGCCGCCCAGATCACCGTGACCGCCCTCGACCCCGGCGCCCGCCCCGCCCAGGCCGCCCTGACCGCCGCCCTCGGCACCACCGACCCGGCCGACCTCATAGCGCCCCTCGTGGCCGTCCGCCCTCACCTCGGCGCCGGCCAGGAAGAGCTCGCCTCCCGCCTCGACGCCCTCACGCACCACACCACCCGGCTCCGCGATGACAGCGACCGACGCCGCGCCTGACCTGGTAGCCGCCGCCGAAAGGCGCTGGCAGGACCTCCTGGACCGGATCCACGACCTCGAAGCACGCGTGACCGCCACCACGAGCGCCGTCGACGCCGCCCTCGACGCCCACCTCGCCCGGCTCGACGTCCTGCGCCGGCACCTCGCCCGGCCCACCTGGCTGCTCCCCGCCCCCGACCCTTCGACCACACCCATCCAGCCACGTCAGGACAGGGCCACCCCGGGCGGAGGCCGTCTCCTCTCCCCGTCTCCCCGTGCAGAAATGCGACTGACAACCGCCGCTGACTCCGGAACCATCGGGCCGTGACCACAGAACCGCACCGGTTGTCCCTCCGCATCGTCGTGCCACCGCCCGGAACCAGGGCCGGCGCGGAATGCCGACCGATCGTCGACGGACGAGACGTCCTGGCGGCCGTGTTCGACGAGGGCTCGGCAGAGGACCCTCGCGACCTCTTGGGACCGAACGCGCCGCTGCTTGCGACCGGCGTCCCCCGGGAGGTCCGGCTGGCCGGGGCCGGGTGCACCGAAGGATGGGCCCGGCGCTCCTCTCGTACGGAGCGGTCCACACGAATCCCGGCTTGCCGCTGACGCCGGCGTCACGGGACGCGGCCCTCGAGCTGCTCGGAGTCCTTGTCCTGTCGGGCTGCGTGAGATCATCGCCGACATGTTCGAAGCCACGCGCAGGGAGCAGGCCACTGCGGCTGTCGAGTCGCACGTCCGCAACTTCTTCGCCGGTCACGAGATCCAGGCTCATGACTACGATCTCGGGCCTGGCCGACGGGAGGCCGTTCCGGGTCTCCGCATAGTCGCGACCAGCCCGGGGCCGCGCGGCAACCTCTGGACGTACGTCACCGCCGGCTGCTGGTCCACAGCAGAGAAGCACGGCCACGGACTGGAGTTCGCGCTGACCGCTCCAGCGGGCGACGAGAGCTTCGTCGACCTCCTCGCGAAGATCGCGTACTACCACGCCGGGCACCATCTCGACCTTGAACACAGCATGCCGATCGGTGAGCCGTGGATCCCCGGCTCCTCCTGCGACCACCTGCTGGTCAGCCTGCCTTACCTCCACGGGCCGGACCTCGAGAACTGCCCCTTGCCGAACGGCCACGCGCGCATCCTCTGGACTCTTCCCGTGACGGCGAACGAGATCGCCTTCCGCCGCGAACACGGCCACGAAGCGCTGGAGCAGCTCTTCGACGAACACGAGATCGACCCCGTGGATCCCAAGCGTCCTTCCGTGGTCTGACCGCTCCTCGGCGACGGCGGCGAGCCGGCAGCGGCGTGAGGGGCGGGCCTCACCGTGCCGTTGAGTGCGACCCGGCCCTACGGCGCGATGGTGCCGGTGGCCTCGCACAGTTCGGCGACGGCGGTGCGGATGGCCTCGTCGTCCGCGAAGGCGCGCCAGCCGCCGGCGGTGCTGAGGCGATGGTCGCGGGTCAGGGCCTCGGCCAGCTCGGTGGCGGCCGGGTGGGCGGGGGCACCGATGCGGGTGAGGTGGCGGACGGCTTGGAGCATCACCGGGTAGTAGGTGCCGGTGGTGAGGCTCCGGCAGGCGGCGAGCAGGGCGGGCACGGCGGTGTCGCTGTCGCCGGTGGCGGCCCACAGGGCGTGGGCGGCCTCGACGCTCGTCCAGTCCGGCCGGCCGGCTGCCAGGACGCGGAGACGGTCCGCGTACGGGGCGGCGTGCGGGCCGAGGTCGGCGAGCTTGCGCAGGGCGTGGTTGGCGAAGCCGCCCTCGACGGCGGCCGGACCGAGGACGGCGAGCGCGGGCCCGGGCGCGCTGCCCAGCTGCCAGTGGGCCCAGGCGGCGAGCTGGGCGTCCGGGCCGGTGGTGGCGGCGGTGGCGCGGGTGAGCAGGAGGTCCCGGGTGGCCTCGTCCACCGGTGGCCGGAGGGTGGCCAGGGCGGTGGCGGCCGGTGCCCAGGTCGCGTCCTCCGTGAGCAGGTCGAGCAGCTCCGGCGCGGCGGGTGCGGCGGCCGGACCCCAGGCGGCGAGGACCTCGCAGAGCGGGCGGGCCAGCCGGGGGTCCGGGCGGCGCAGGTGTGCCCGGATGGCGGGCAGGAGTCGGTCCGCGTAGGGGCGGAGCGGCATCAGCAGCTCGTGGACGCCGGGGAGGTACGGGTGGTGGTGGGTGCCGAGCCGGGAGTGGTGCGCGGAGGACGTGCCGAAGGCGCCGCTGCCGCCGGCCTCGGCGAGCAGGGCGGTGACGGCGGGCAGGCAGCGCGGGTCGCCGATCCGGGCGAGGGCCCACACGGCCGCGTCGCGGACGGTCTCGGCCCGGGCCGTACGGCCGTTCCGGGTGGCGGTGTCGTCGAGCAGCGCGGCCACCGGGTCGGCGTGCTCGATCGCGGCGGTGCCGAGGCAGGCCATCAACTCGGCTGCGCGGAAACGGACTTCGGCGTTCGAATCGTCGAGGCGCGCCGAGATGGCGGGCAGGACGGCCGGCGCCGGGGAGCGCCACTGGGCGAGCAGCCCGCCGGCCTGGGCCAGCGCGCCGGTGCGGTGCTCGGGGTCGGGGTGGTCGGCGAGCAGGCCGAGGACGTAGGCGGGGGAGGGGCCGGGGTAGAGGTCGGCCGTCCAGCCCTGCATGCCGAGGACGCCGCAGTCCGCCGTGCTGGTCTGGCGCCAGAGCTCGACACCCGGGTCGCGGACGGCGGCCACGGCCAGAGCGAGATGCCGGGCGGGGAGTTCGGGGTCGGCCGGGGCGAGCGCGTGGAGGGCGGCGAGCCGGAGCTGGGGGTCGGGCCGGTCGAGCAGGCCGCGCACCGAGTCCAGGGCCTGGGCGGAGAGTTCGCCGGCCGGATGCTGGTGGGAGGCCGGCTGCCCGTGGGCGGCGCGGCCGAGGGCGATCACCAGGTCGAGGCGGGTGGCGGGATCCTCCTCCGCGTCCCAGCGCGCCAGGAGCGCCGGTAGCGTCGAGCCCCCGGCGCTGCCGCAGCCGCCGACCAGATCCGCGGCGGCCCGGCGGACCTCGGGCGCCGGATCGGCCAGCAGGAGCAGGACCCCGGGCAGCGCCCGCTCCCATGCCGGTCCCCAGCCCGCGTCCACCTGCTGCTCGGGGAGGATCGCGGCCTCGCCGCTCAGCCTGATCAGCAGCTCCAGCAACTCCAGCCGGGTCGGCAGGTGCGACGGCGAGGCGGCCAGCCGGACCACGTACGGCAGCACGGCCGACGCCGCGGCACAGACCCAACCGCCCTGGTGGAACAGGAGGTTGTCCAAGTCAGCCGCGGCGTCCCAGGAGTCGTGGGGGTCCGGGCCGGCGCAACGCCGCAGCAGCGCGGGCACGTCCGCCGCCGACCCGTAGTTGTGCCGCAGCGCAGCCCAGTCGATCGCGTCCAGTCCGTCGGTGAGTCTGTCCGCCGGCTCGTCCGTCAGTCCGTCCGTCACTCTGTCCCCCATGGGCCAGGACCTTAGCGCGCTCGCCCTGTCGGATCATCAGGCTTTCGCGGCCGTGGCGGAGGCCGCAGCTGCGGCCACCGCCCGCCGCCGGGGAAGTTCGGCGCGCCGGACGGCGGTGGAGGTCAGGGCGGCGGCCGCGCCCAGACCGGAGAGCGCGCCGCAGCCGAGGAAGACCGGGGCCGCACCCCAGGCGCCGATCGCGGCGCCGACCACCGGGTAACTGAGCGGGGCGAGCCCGAGCATGGCGAGCATCACCACGGAGGTGACCCGGCCGAGGTAGCCGGGATCCGTCGCCGTCTGGATGAGCGCGTGGGTCAGGCTGCCGGAGGTGCCGGCGGCCAGCCCGACCAGGGCGGCCAGTGCGGCGGCCGTCCACAGGCCCGGGACCAGGCCCATCGCCGCCGCACCCGCGCTGGCCACGAGCAGGGTGCCCGCCGTGGTCAGGCCGGCCCGGGGCAGCCGGCCGAGGACGGTGAGCAGCGCGGCGCCGGCGGTGGCTCCGATGCCGAAGCAGCTGACGATCCAGCCGTAGCCGGACGGGCCCCAGCCGCGTTCGGCGTTGAGGAGGACCATGCCGACGTTGAGGGTGCCGGCCAGGCCGAGCTCGCAGACGGCGCCGATGGCGACCAGCGGTCCGATCAGGCGGTGGCGGCGGAGGTAGCGCAGGCCGTCGAGCAGGTCCGCGCGTGCGCTGCCGCCCCGGGGCGAAGTGCCCTCCGACGGCGCGTCGGCGGGCTCGACGGGTTCGACGGGCGCGACGGGCTCGGCGGGCCGTATCCGGAGCGTCAGCAGGAGCGGCAGGGAGAGTGCGAACAGCAACCCGGCGACGCCGAACGCGGCGGCCGGGCCGCCCAGGCCCATCGCCAGGCCGCCGATCGGCGGGCCCGCGATCTGGCCGAACCGCATCGACAGCGCGCGCATGCCGGTCACCCGGGCGAGCTGGTCCGGGCCGGTGATCCGGGGCGGCAGGGCGCCGACGGCGGGGACGAACAGCGCGTCCACGGCACCGAAGACCAGCGCCACCGCGACCAGCGGCCACAGGGCGGGTGCGGTCAGGGCCATGCCGGCCGCCACCGCGAGGATGAGCGCGCAGCGCACGGCGTCGCTGCCGAGGATCACCCGCCGGGGGTCCAGCCGGTCCGCCAGCACGCCGCCGCCCAGCATCAGCGCCGCGCGCGGCAGCGCCCCGGCGGCCATGACCAGGCCGACCTCGGCCGGGCCGGCCGCCCGCTGGGCCGACCAGCCGAGCGCGACGAAGTAGACACCGTCGCCGACCAGCGAGGCGGTGGAGGCGGCGAGCCAGCGCAGCACGTTCCCGTCGCGGTGCGCGGGCGGCGCGGCGGCGCCGGGCGGGGGGAGGAGGGTGTCCGTGACGGTCATGGGGGTGCTCCGATTCGCTGCGGTGGGGCCGGCGCGGGGGCTGAGCGGGGGTGCGGCGCTCTCCGGCGGTGCTCTCAGCGGCGCCGCGGACGGCGCCGCGGACGGCGCTCTCAGGGGCGGAACGGGAACCCGTACAGGTGGACGGACACGTGCTCGCGGTTCTCGGTGTCACCGGCCGCCCTGGCGGCCTTGCCGCGCTCCCGCCAGCGCCGCGACAGCTGCTGCAACTCCTCGCCGAGTTCGGCGAGTTCGGCCGGGTTGAGGTCGAGCAGCCACTCGGCACTGAAGGCCGCGTCGGTCCACTCCCGGCCCCAGGCGGCGGTCTGGTCCAGGTAGGCGCGGTACTGGGCGGCACGGGAGTCGACCATCCCGCGGGTGACCGCACCCACGGCGGCTGCCCCCTCGGGAGTGCCCGCGAGGTCGGACTCGCGGAAGCCCCACCCCTCCTCGGAGGCGACCTGCCACCACCGCTCCCGCCCGTCACTGCTCCGGCCGCTCGCCTCGACCGCGAAGTCGTGCTCGGCCAGCTTGCGCAGGTGGTAGCTGACCAACGAGGGCGCCTCGCCGACCTGCTCGGCGAGCTGCGAGGCCGTGGCACTGCCCGCCGCGTACAGCAGCCGGTAGAGCTGCATCCGCAGCGGGTTGGTGAACGCCTTGAGGCGGGACAGATCGGTGATCCGGTCGGGCACGGGCTTCTGCGGCATGGGCCCACCGTAGATCCGAAGGGAAAGTTGCGCAATAAAAATTTCAGATCTCGCGCGGCAGTCGGGCGACCGCGGGTGGGACGAGGACACCCACAGGCGGCGCCCGGCGTCGGCGTACCGCACAGCACCACAGCACTGGAAGAATCACCTCCACGGCTGAGGCCGAGATGTCCAGGGGAGGCACGAGTGGAAGCACTGCACGACGGTGACCCGGACAAGGTGGGTCCCTACGTCCTCACGGCCCGCCTGGGCGGCGGGGGCATGGGCCGGGTATTCCTCGGGCGCACGCCGGGCGGCAGGCCGGTCGCGGTCAAGATGATCCGCTCAGACCTGGCACGGGATCCTGAGTTCCGGCGCCGCTTCGCCCACGAGGTTCGCGCGGCTCGCCAGGTGGGTGGTTTCTACACCGCCCAGGTCGTCGACGCGGACCCCGACGCGACCCCACCCTGGATGGCCACCGCGTACGTCGACGGGCCCTCCTTGGCCCAGGCCATCGAGGGGCACGGACCACTGCGAGAGGACGGGCTTCGGCTCCTGGGCGCCGGCCTCGCCGAGGGACTGACCGCGATCCACCGCTGCGGCCTGGTCCATCGCGACCTCAAGCCGGGCAACGTGATCGTCGCCGACGATGGCCCCCGCCTCATCGACTTCGGTATCGCACGCACCCTGGACGCCACCACCAGCGCCACGGTGATCGGAACTCCCGGCTTCATGTCCCCTGAACAGGTACGCGGCCAGAGAGTCGGCCCCGCGAGCGACGTGTTCTGCCTGGGTGCTCTCCTCGCCTACGCGGCCACCGGATCCGGTCCCTTCGGTCACGGGCGCCCCGACGTCGTCCTCTACCGGATCGTCCACGAGCAGCCAAGGCTCACCGGCCTCGACGACCTGTCACCTGAGCTCACCGCCCTGATTTCCGCCTGCCTCGCCAAGGAGCACGCCGCCCGGCCCTCCCTCGCCGCGGTCCTCGACCGACTGGCCGCCCCCGGCATTCCCCTCGGCACCCCCCACCACGGGCTGGCGCTCAGCGACCACGGCCTGGTCCCCGCCGACCCGCGCATCCGGGCCGACCGCCGCCTGGTGCTCGCCTATCTGCACGGCAGGATGACCTACGAGGAACAGCCGTGGATGTTCGACGAGGACGTCCTCATGTTCGCCGTGGACCGGCTGAAGCGCAGCGACCGCCGATGGATCTTCGCCCAGACCGCCGCACCGGTCTGGCCCCAGGACCTCAAAGCCTCCCTCGTGACGCTGCTGGGCGACCACCCCGCGACCGTTCAGACCGGCCACCACTACACACCTCCGAGTCGGTCGGGGCGAGGAGCCGAGGCGACCACCCTCCGCGCAGGTGTGCCACCCCAGGCCGCCTCCCGCCAGAGGGGTCTCGTCCTGCGCTTCGCCGCCGGCTCCCACAAGGGACTGATCCGGGAGGCGAACGAGGACTCCGGCTACGCCGGGCCGCGGCTGCTGGCCGTGGCCGACGGCATGGGCGGAGCCGCGGCCGGCGAGGTCGCGTCCTCCGAGGTGCTCGGCTCGATCATCCGGCTGGACGAGGACGTGCCGGGCGGCGACCTGCTGACCCTGCTCGACGACGCCGTCCAGGGCGCCGACGACCGGCTCCGGCAGATGGTCGAGGCCGACCCCCAACTGGAGGGCATGCGCTGCACGCTGACCGCCATGCTCTGGACCGGTCAGCGGATGGGCCTGGTGCACGTCGGGGACTCCCGCGCCTACCTGCTGCGCGACGGCGTGCTGAGCCGGATCACCCAGGACCACACCTGGGTGCAGCGCCTGGTCGACGAGGGCCGGATCACCGCCGCTGAAGCCGAGACCCACCCCCAGCGCCTGCTGCTGCTGCGCGCCCTGGACGGGCGCGGCCGGGTCGAGCCGGACCTGTCGATCCGCGAGGTCCGGGCCGGCGACCGCTACCTGATCTGCTCCGACGGCCTCTCCGGCCCGGTCAGCCACCAGACCCTCCAGGACACCCTCGGCAGCTACTACTCGCCCGAGCACACCGTGCAGGAGCTCATCGAGCTCGCGCTGCGCGGCGGCGGTCCGGACAACATCACCTGCATCGTGGCCGACGTCATCGACGTCGGCGCCACCGACACCATGAGCCGCCAGCTCAACGACGTCCCGGTGGTGGTCGGCGCCGTCTTCGACCACCCGCCAAGGCTCTGACCATGCCGGTCAAGGTTCGGCGAGACGAACCGGCAGTGGTCAGTCCTCGGTGAGACGCCGCAGGTTCCACGGAGACGGGTCGACTCCGCAGCCCGGCGACGGCCTGCCGGGCAACCGGCGAACTTCCGCGGGTGCGTGGAACCCCCTGGCCGCCGGAGCGCGTTCGCGTTCATCCTCGGCCTGACCACGGCCGGCCGGCGCGTCGGCTGGTCGGGACCACCTCATCACAGGAGCGACGACGTGCACCAGCTCACGTACGGCGACATCAAGGCCGCCACCGACCGCATCGCCGGACGCGTCCGCCCCGTCGCCCTGGCCCAGGTCGACCCGGGCGCGATCCGCACCGCCCACCGCGAACTCCTGGGCGAGAGGTCCGAGCAGCCCTGCGAGGTGTGGCTGGCCCTGGAGTTCATGCAGCACACCGGCTCGTTCAAGGCCCGCGGCGCGCAGAACTTCCTCCAGGCCCACCGCGAAGCCGGCACGTTGCCGGATTCCGGGGTGACCATCGCCTCGGGCGGCAATGCCGGGCTGGCGTGCGCCTGGGCGGCCCGGCAGCAGGACGTGCGCGCGACCGTGTTCCTCCCGGAGACCGCTCCGGCGGTGAAGGTGGCCAGATTGCGCGGCTACGGCGCCGAGGTCCGGCTGGTCGGCGCGGAGTACGCCGAGGCGCTGGCGGCCTGCGAGGAGTTCGCCGCCGCCACCGGCGCCCTGGCCTCGCACGCCTACGACCACCCGCTGATCGCCGCCGGCGCCGGCACCCTGCTGGAGGAGATCCACGCCCGGGTCCCCGGTCTGGACACCGTCGTGGTCGCGGTCGGCGGCGGCGGTCTGTTCGCCGGCGTCGCCACCGCCGCCCGGCACCACGGCATCCGCACGGTAGCGGTCGAGCCGGAGAACTGCCGCGCGCTCAATGCCGCGACCGAGGCCGGCCACCTGGTCGACGTCACGGTGGACTCCGTCGCCGCCGACTCCCTCGGCGCCCGCCGTGCCTCCGCCCTGGCCCTCGCCGCCGCCCAGCGGGGCGGCGTGCAGTCCGTGCTGGTGCCGGACGGCGAGATCGTCCGGGCCAGGCAGGCACTGTGGGATCACCGCAGGGTGGCCGTCGAGCACGCCGCCGCCACAGCCCTGGCGGCCCTGACCGGCCCCGACCGGCACGGGCCCGACCGCGACCTGCCGAGCCGTCCCGCCGCCACGAGCCGCAGCTACCGGCCGGCGGGCGGCGAGAAGATCGCCGTTGTCCTGTGCGGGGCCAACACCGACCCGTCCGACCTCGCACCCCGGACAGCCGAGCACTGACCGGCGGCCCGGAAGGGGGTAGCCGTGCGGACACCCGCCCGGCTGCCCCTTCGTCATCCCGGGCAAGCGGCGTGCTCGCCGCCGCAGGGGCCGTGCGGCGGGGTGCGGCCCGGGGGTGCGGCTCGGGGAGGTCGTCACACCCGGTAGAGGTGGAACCGCGCGTTCATGCCCCGCGGTCGGACGGGGCGCGGGCAGACGGTGCGCAGCAGGGTGGCGCCGCGGAGGGCGGCGGCGAGGGTGTCGTGGGCGATCAGGTCGCTGGTCTTCAGGACCACCACGCACGGGTGGTCGCCGCGGGAGCGGCGGATGTCGTCGAGGATGTCCGGGACCGGGGGAGTGGTGCGGGTGAGGTCGAGGCCGGTGGCGGTGAATCCGGCGTCCCAGGGCGGCTCCACCAGGTAGACGTCCTGCCGGCTCCGCCCGTGCGGGGCGGTGGATGTGGTCAGGAGTTCGCGGTAGTCGGCGTGGCGAAGCCGGACCGGCGAGCCGATCAGCGCGAGGTTGTGCCGGGTGAAGTCGTGGACGAGGGGGTCGAGTTCGGTGGCGTGGACCCGGTGGCCGAAGCGCGGGCCGAGGGCGCGGCCGAGTTGGTGGCCGAGGTTGCCCGAGCCGCAGAACAGGTCGGCGATCAGGGGGCGGTGGCCGGTGGCGGGCCGGTCGGTCCGGGCGTCGGTCAGGCCGTCCGTCCGGGCGTCGGTCCCGATTTCGGCCAGGACCTCGGTCAGGGCGGTGGCGACCAGCGCGGGGTGGGGGTCCTTGACGCATTCCAGTGCGGTGCGGCCGAGCAGGCGGATCCCGCGGTCCACCATACGGGGCGCGGGGACGTCGTAGAGCGAGAGGCCGTCGGGGCTGCCGGAGAGGATCCGGCCGACCTCGCACAGCTGGTCGGAGGTGAGCGGCTGGTTGCGCAGCGGCCCGAGCAGGCGCGTGCGCAGGTCGAAGTAGGCGACGAGGTCGGGCGTGGGGTCGGGTGCGGGGTCGGGTGCGGGGTCGGTCACCGCAGGACCTCGGCGAGGACCTCGGAGAGCGGCGGGCCGTCCAGGGCGGTACGCAACTCGTCGACGGCATAGAGGTGTTGGGTGGGACTGAGGTCCAGGTACTGCTCGATGCGCTCGTTGAGACGGCGTCGGAAGCGGGAGTAGTGGGTGTCGTCGCGGCGGATCCGTCCGGCCATCTCGACGAGGGCTGCGGTGCCCGTGAAGTCGTCGTCCGGGACGGGGTGGTCGGGCAGCAGGTCGGTGAGGCTGAGGGCGGTCTTGCCGAACAGGGTCTGGCCGAGGCGGCGGACGGTGAACAGGTGGGCGTAGTGCTGTTCGGGCAGGCAGAGCGGGAGCCGGCCGAGCGCGAGCGCCTCGTGGAGGGCGGTCAGGCCGGGCGTCATCAGGTGGTGCGGGGTCACGGCGACGTGCTGGAGCAGTTCGCGCTGCGGAACCAGCCGGCAGTCGGCCTGCCGTCCGGCCAGCTCGACGGTACGGGCCCGGTGGCCGCCGAAGGGCCCGCCGCAGACGAGGACCTTGTGGAACCGGGGCCAGTCGCGCAGCAGGTCCGGCAGCCAGCGCTCGATCAGCAGCAGGTAGTCGTTGTGGGCGTCGAAGTCGAGCAGGAAGTTGCGGAACCCCCCGAGGTTGACCAGGAGGTCGTACGCGGCCGGACTCCGCGAGGGCTCCGTACGGCCGGTCGCCCGCAGCCCGTCGTGGTCGATCAGCGCGCCGCTCGTCCGCGGCACCCGGCCGATCCCGAGGGCGGCGAACTCGGCGATCCGCTGCCGGACGCCGGGGAAGTTCTGCACCACGCTGTGGGTGGCCAACAGGTGCGCGGCGAGCACGCGTTCGTGCGGCGAGAGTTCGGCGAGGTGGCGGTCGGCGGCCGCGAAGCCGGTGCGCGGCAGGCTGGCGCACAGCCGACGGATGTCGGCGAGCGGCCGGTCCGTGCGCCAGAAGCTGAACAGGCTGTCCACGAGGATCACCGGCCGGTCCGCCAGAGCCGCGCGCAGCACCAGGTCGGCGTCCATGACGGACACCACGCGGTCGCAGTCGCGCAGCAGGTGGTGCAGTTCGCGCCGCGCCGGGGGTGGGACGCGGAGCTCGTCGAAGGCGTCCGGATTGCGCAGCGCGAACTCGGCCGCCACGCCGTCGCCGACGAAGGTCCGGTGGTGGTCGGGCAGCGCCCGGGAGACCGCCACCAGTTCGGCGGCCGGCCCGAAGCCGCAGTTCTGCGCCCCCATCACGAGTCGCACGGCGCCGCCTCCGTTTCCGCGTCCACTTCCGCGTCCGCTTCCGCCGTTGCGGGGAGCTCGGCCAGCAGGGCGTTCACCTGGTGGGCGAACGCCACCGGGTGCTTGGCGTAGCCGGCGTGGCCGCCGGGGAAGAGCACGAGGTCACGCCCGAGGGCGGCGGCCAGCGCCGCCACCGGTCGCTGGATCAGGTAGCCGCTCGACTCCACGCCGCCGGCCGGCACGATCCGGCCGGCCAGCCGGGTCAGCGCGGCCAGGTCCGGCAGGAAGCCGGTCGTCGGGCGCATCACGTGGGCGAGGAAGAACGCGTTGTTGTCCCGTACTTCGGGCAGGGCGGGTGCGGGCCGCCCGCCGAAGGCGTCCGCCAGGCTCCGCATCGCCGCCGTGACCCCCTCGCGGAGGTAGGTCCGGTGCACGTCCTCGAAGAAGGCGAGTTGCGCATCGGCGTCCGGCAACAGGCGCATCGACGGCGGCTCGTGGGCGACCACCACGTCCACCCGGTCCGGGTGCTGCCGCAGCAGTTCGAGCGCCACCAGCGCGCCGGCGCAGCTGCCGAAGACGCGGACCGGCTCACCGGGCGCGGCGTACCGGTCGAGCAGGCGCAGCGCGTCCCGGGCCTGCACCTCGACGAGCTGGTCGACCGCCGGACCGTCCAGCGGGCTGCGGGAGATGCCGCGCGGGTCGTAACTGACGACGCGGTAGCGCGCGGCCAACTGCCCGGCGAGCGCCTCGAACACGGCCGCGTCCGACGCCCCGCCGGGCACCATCAGCAGCAGCGGCCCGGCGCCGCGGACCTCCACGTACAGCCGCGCACCGGGCACGTCCACGGTGCCGCTCTCCAGCACAGCCATCACCCGCTCCAGGAGGGTCGCGATTTCGGAGGGTCACCGAGATGATACTCTCCGCAGCCGACTCCGTGGCGGGCCGGGTGCGCGCACCCGCTGCTCGGAACCTGACCCTCCAGCGGCGGTACGGGCCGCCGGCCGGCGGGACGAGGAGCCGCGGCGGACGGGGGCGCCGACGGATGGACATCGCGCCGAGTGTCGACGGGTGCGGGTGGTGGTCGGCGGCGGTGCGGGCGGCGCGCAGACGGATGTCGCGCCGCGGGCCCGGGCCGGTGCGACGCTCGGCGAAGCGGCTGCCGGACCTGCGGGACCGCAGGAGGTCAGGCCGCCGACGTGGCCGCGCTACTTACCCCTGTTGGTGTGATCGGCGCGGCTCGATGCCTGAGGGAAGGCGTGTCGGAAGGACGTAGGCCACCCTCCCGACCGTAACTAGATCATATGCCTGGCTGGAAACTGTCCCTCTCTACGGCTGCCGCCGGCCTGGTGCTGGCCGGCTCGGCCGTGGGTCCGCCTTCGGCCGGTTCGGTCGCCGGGCTCTCCGACGGACCGGGGGCGGGCGGACTGGCCACTTCGGCAGCTTCTGGAGCACCTGCGTGCGTAGTCGGCGTTCCGGGGCCTGGTGTTCCTGCGCCCGGTGTTCCTACGCCCGGTGCTCCCGGGCCTGGGGGTTCCGGGCCCGGCGCTCCTGCGCCTGGGGTGCCCGGGACTGAGGCGCCTGGGGCCGGTGCTCCTGGGCCCGGTGCTCCTGGGCCCGGTCTTCCTGGGCCCGGTGTTCCGACGGCCGGTGTTCCTGCTCCTGGTGTGCCTGGGCCTGGTGTTCCCGGGCCGGGGGCTCCTGCGCCTGGGGTGCCTGGGCCCGGTGTCGCCGGGCCTGGCGTTCCTGCGCCTGGTGTTCCCGGGCCTGGTGGTCCTGCGCCCGGGGTGCCCGCGCCCGGTGCTCCCGCGCCCGGGGAGCCTGCGGGCGGAGCGAGGGTACCTGGTGCCCCTGCGGGTGGGGGTGCGGCTGCTGGTGGTGCCGGTGCTGTCGGTGTTCCCGTAGCCGGTGCGCCGGGAGCTGGTGGGGGTGTCACTGCTGTGGGCGGACCTGCAGCTGGCGCGTCGGGCTCTGGAGCTGCCGGTGCCGGCGTCGGTGGTGCGGTTGCCGCCGGGGGACCTGGGGGTGGAGGCGCGCCCGCGGCCGGCGGGTCTGCGGTTGGTGCTCCCGGTGCCGCAGGCGGTGCTGCGGCTGGTGCCGCTGCCGCCGGGGCACCCGCAGCCGGTGCTTCGGGAACCGGCGCCGGTGCCCTGGCGGCCGGTGCGCCATCCGTCGGAGTTCCCGCAGCCGGGGGATCCGCCGGAGTACCCGCCGTCGGGGGGCCTACCGGTGCAGCGAGAGTGCCCGGAGCGGGCTCACCCGGTACCGGGGTGGTCGGGAACGGGCGAAACCCCGGGAAGACCTCGCCGAGCGCCTCGCCCAGCGCTTCGCCGAGCGCCTCCGGTACTGCGTCGCCGACGCCGTCCGCCTCCCCCGGAGTGCATGCCGGGGGAGGGCAGGGGCAGCCGTCACCCCTCCTGCGCTCCGGACCCTTCGACCACGGCATCGCCCCGCTGCCGCGCAGCGCCGTCGTCCTGTTCTTCCTGTTCCTGTTCGTTCCCGCGATCGCCGCCGCGGCCATCGCGTGGCGTCGCCGCCGTAGGCGCCGCCCGACCGACCGAAGCGCGAGGGGCCCGTGGGACACGTAGTCGGAGTGCTCGCCATCGTCGCCGGATTCGTCGTCATCGCCGGGGGCGGCGTCCTGCTCAACGCCCGCAGGGCCAGGCGGTCGGCGCCGGCCGGAGAAGCGCGCGACGACACCGCCGAGTACCTGACGATGATGGTCGGCGTCCTGTACGCCCTGGTGCTGGGCGTCGCGCTGGTCTGGGTGTGGGAGGCCAAGGACGACGCCTACACGAACATCAGCGCCGAGGCGGGCGCGCTGCACCAGACGTATCTGCTCGCCGACGGGCTGCCGCCGACCGCCGCTCAGCAGGTCCATCAGGCCGCGGACGCCTACGCCACTTACGTCCGGACCGAGGAATGGCCCCTGATGGAGCAGAACAAGCCGCTGGGCACGCAGGGCTGGACCCTCCTGCACAACGTGCAGAACGCATGGACGTCCTTCGAGCCCACCACCAACGCGCAACAGCTGGTGGGCCAGCTGGCGTTCGGGCAGATCTCGGTCGCCTACCAGGCGCGCCACGGCCGTGAGGTGGCCGGGGGCCGGGGCATGTCGGGCGTGATGTGGTTCGGCCTGCTCGCCGGTGGTGCGCTCACCCTGGGCCTGATGTTCCTCTTCGGGGTCGAGCGCACCGGCACGCATCTGGTGCTGGCCCTGGGCTTCACCAGTCTCATCGCCTTCATGCTCGTCCTCATCTACGCCTTGAACTCGCCCTTCGGAGGCCCGCTCGGCTTGAATCCGGCGTCCTTCGCCGACGTGGGTGTCGGCGGCTGAAACGGGCGGCGCTCGCTGCGGGTGACCTCGCGGGTGACCTCGCCGCTGACCTCGCTGGCGACCTCGAAGTCGTGGACATGGATCCCGAACGGCATGGGGCCTGGTCGGTCACCGGCCCGGCGCCGGGGCTACTTGCCGTACCGGCGGTCGCGCTCCGCGAACGCGCGCAGGGCCCGGAGGAAGTCGACGCGGCGGAAGGCGGGCCAGTTCACGTCCACGAAGTAGAACTCGGAGTACGCCGACTGCCAGAGCAGGAACCCGGACAGGCGCTGCTCGCCGCTGGTGCGGATGACCAGATCGGTGGCGTCGGCGCCGGCCGGTGAGTAGAGGTTGGCGCTGATGTCGTCGGCGTCGAGGGTGTCGCCGAACGCGGCCGGGTCTCCGCCGTCCTCGACGTGGCGGCGGAAGGCGGCCTTCACGGCGTCCACGATCTCGCGGCGCCCGCCGTACCCGACGGCGACGTCGACCAGCAGGCCGTGCCGGTCGGCGGTCGCGGACGCGGCCTCCTTCAGGGCGCGTGCGTGGTCGCCGGGCAGGAGGTCGAGGGAGCCGATGACCTGGACCCGCCACGGCTTGCCGGGCTGCGCGAGTCCGGTCACGGTGTCCTGGATGATGCCCAGCAGCGGGACGAGCTCGTGCTCCGGCCGGCCGGACAGGTTGTCGTCGCTGAGCATGAAGAGGCTGACGTGGCCCACGCCCGCCTCACCGCACCACCGGAGGAACTCCTCGACCTTGGCGCCGCCCACGCGGTAGCCCTCGGCGACGTCGTGGCCGTGCCCGTTCGCCCGCGCCCAGCGGCGGTTGCCGTCCAGCATGATGCCGACGTGTTGGGGCCTGGGCAGGCCCTCCAGGCCTTTCAGGACACGCCGCTCGTAGACCGGCATCGCGGCGTTGCGCGCCCACAGGGGTAGAAGTGGCATGGCTCCTCCAAGGGCGAACCCGGATCAACTGGCCCATGACGCTACCAGCCGGATCTCGAACTTCCGCACCCGAAGCGAGAATTCACGGTGCTCACCTGCGAACCGTTGAACGTGCACCGCGCTGGACGACATCGCGTGATGCGGCCTGCGATGGTGCGGGAGCGCGCGCACGGTGATGCGCGGGCCGTGCGTTCAAGGGGTCAGCGGATGAGGGTGGGGACGGTGCCGCCGTCGGTGTGGTGGATGTGGACGCCCGGGAGGTGGCGGGACCAGGTGGTGGCGATGGGGGTGAGCTGGTGGGCGGTGAGGGGGGTGGGACCGAGGCCGATGGGGTGGTGGGTGAGGCCGTCCGGGGTCCGGTACGGGTGGGGCCAGGCGTGGAGGTGGGTGGCGCCGGCTTCCTCCAGGGCGGCGAGGAGGGTGCGCAGGCGGCCCCGGACCAGGCCGAGGGACTCGTCGCCGGTGGTGACCACGGCCCAGGCGGCGTGGCGGCGGTGGAGCGGGGGTGCGGCGAGCAGGGCGGGCCAGGGGTCGTCGAGTTCGGCGGTGAGTTCCCAGGCGCGGTAGAGCTCTTCGGTGAGCAGGTCGAGGGTGTCGGCGCTGACCTGGGCGGTGCAGCTGCGGACGGGGGAGGAGGGGGTGAGGATGGTGATCGGTGAATGACTGGCCGTCAGATCACCGGTGAGGGAGACGGGTTGGCGCCAGTCCCGGCTCGCCCAGGTTTCGGTGAAGCGCGGGAACAGGTCGTCGACGTCCGTGCCGTCGTCGTCCAGGACGGTGCGTGCGGC
The DNA here is from genome assembly GCF_044764985.1 of Kitasatospora sp. NPDC093550. Taxonomy (NCBI): domain Bacteria; kingdom Bacillati; phylum Actinomycetota; class Actinomycetes; order Kitasatosporales; family Streptomycetaceae; genus Kitasatospora; species Kitasatospora sp. NPDC093550. Next base: position 23,319 of record NZ_JBIWJF010000007.1, on the reverse strand, counting down.
GAGCACCGACCAGGCGAGGGAGGGGAGTTGGCCGAAGGGGGCCGAGTCCAGGCCTCTGGCCCGGGCCCAGGCCTTGACCTGGCGGGCCAGGCGGACGAAGCGGTCGTGGCGGTCGCCGAGCGCCGTCAGGATCGCCTCGGCGTCCGTGACGGCGCTCAGGGCGACGGCCTCCGCCGCGCCCAGCTCGGCGCGGCGGGCGACGGCTTGGGCCGGGTCGAGGGAGCCGGTGAAGACGACCGCGAGGTCGACGGAGAGCCCGTCCGCCTCCATGCGGAGTCCGGGGACGCGGGCACCGCGCACCTCGCGCAGGTGTCGGGCGTCGGGGAGTGCGGCGGCGATCCGGGTCCGGAGGGCGGCCAGGTCGGCCGGGCCGGGCAGGGCCGCGACCAGGTCCAGGTCGGCGCCGTCCAGCTGGCAGCCGAGCCGGCGTGAGCCGACGACGTGGACGGCGCCCTCCGATAGCGTCGCGGTGATGCGGTCAGCCAAGTGGCGCGCCACAGCCGTGCGTTCGGCCGACTCGGGCCGCAGTGAGGCGGCCGGTTCCTCGGGCAGCGGGCGCACCTCGCCGGTGCCCAGCGAGATCACCGCGCGCGGCCGCATCGGTTCGGTGCCCCGGCGGGAGAGCACCACCAGCTCGCCGACCCGGGCCGTGGTTCCGGTGAGCCGGGCCGCGCACTCGGCGGCGACCCGCTGCGGGTCGGTGCTGCGCCCGAGGGTGAGGTGCGGGGTGAAGCCCTCGGCCCGGCCGCGGCAGCGCGGGAAGCGGCGTTCCAGGGCGTGGCGGAGCGCCGCCCAGGGTTCGGCGGAGGCGGCGGCCGGGTCCAGCCAGACGGTGGCGTCCTCGCGGTGACCGAAGGTGTGCACGCCGTCCAGCCGTGCCGTGAACGGGGCGACTTCGGCGGCGGCCGCGCCGAGCAGCGGCAGGGCGCGGTCGAACTCGGCCTCCGGGACGAAGCCGAACAGCAGGTTGACGTGCGGGGGCCAGCGGCGCAGTTGCGGGTCGTGCGCGGCGCGGAGTCGCTGGATCGGCGGCCACAGCTCCTCGGGCGGCAGCCAGGCGACGGCGGTGCGGGCGGTGGGTGCGGCGTCGAGGAAGTCGGAGGCGTCGCCGGTGGCCGAGCCCGCCGTCGGGTTGGTGCCGTCGAGGGTGAGGTCCACGGCCACGCCGTAGTGGTCGGAGGGGTGCAGCCCGTCAGGGGTGGGGCGGTCGCCGAGCAGGGCGGCGGCGGTGATCCGGGTGGTGTCGGCGCGGTGCAGGACGCGGTCGAGGCGGCCCGGGCGGCCGGTGAGCGAGGAGACGGCGGCGAGCGGGTTGGCGGTGGGGTCGAAGGTGGGGGTGTGGTCGGCGGGGCCGTGCAGTTGCGTCCAGGCGTCGCGCAGGCCGAGCGCGGCGGCGGGGCCGTCGGTGCCGGAGCGGGAGTCGTTGAAGTCGCCGAGCAGTAGCAGTTCGCCCTCGACGCCGGCCAATCCCTCGGCCAGTCGGCCGAGTTCGGCTGCGCGGCGGGCCTCCCCGTTCGGAGAGTGGTCGCTGCTGAGGTGGACGCAGGCCACGGTGAGCGGCTCGCTGCCGGTTGCCACGGTGATAGCGGTGACGGCCTTGTGCGGGCCGAGCTCGTGCCGGCCGGCCTCCAGCACCGGCAGCCGGCTGAGCAGCAGCAGGCCGTGCTCGTCGACCTCGCGTCCGAGTGGGTCGGCGTTGAGGGTGTACCCGGCGCGGACCCAGGGTGCGGCCAGCAGCAGGGTGACCAGGGCGGGCTCGACCTCCTGGAGGGCGATGACGTCGGCGTCGGCGGCCTCCAGCGCGGCGAGGAGCAGCGGGCGGCGGCGGACGGTGGCGATCCGGTGGGCGTCGTAGCGGTCCCACAGGGTGTTCCAGGTGACCACGCGCAGGCTGGTGCGGACCGCGCTCGGGGCGGTCTCCGGCGTCGTGGCGCGCCAGCCGCCGTTCGACTCCGACTCTGACACCGGCCGGCGATCGCGATCGCGCTCACGGCCGGGGCCGGTGCCGGGCTGCCAGCGGTACGGTGTCGTCGCCGTGAAGAACGGCGAGCGCAGCCGGCGCGGTTCGGTGCGGCGCCCGGCTTCGGTGGTGTCGAGCACGTCGGTGCCGGAGGCGCGGTCCCAGACCACGACGCCGTCGGCCTCGACCCAGTGCACCCGGTGCCACGGGATGTCGCCGGAGGCGGCGAAGGCCTCCAGCGGGACCCGCTTGGTGCGGTCGTCGCGCTGGCGCACGCCCAGGGTGAACCGGGCCGGGTCGAAGCGGGCGTCCCAGCGGATGCGCTGGCAGATCTGTTCGATGGGACGCATCAGTCCTCCTCGGCGTCGAGCGTGCCCGCCGTGTCTTCCACGGTGCCACCGGCGCCGACGTACCAGGTGCGGTGCGCCTGGCCGGGGTAGGGCGGGCTGAAGCGGTACAGCTGCGCGGTGAGCACCTCGGCCGGCACCGGGTGCGGGCGTACGGCGTTGCGGCGCAGCAGTTCGTCCTCGCCGACCACCAGCACCACCTGGGTGATCAGGGCGTCGCGGCGCTGCGCGACGGCGTGGACGTGGGAGCGCTGCTGCCGGTTGAGGGAGGTGGCGTCCCAGACCGTCGTGCTCCCGCTGCCGCCGTCGGCGGAGGCGGGCCCCGGGGCGGCGAGGGCGGCGTCCAGCCGGACCAGGCCCTCGCGGAGCACCTCGGCGTTGTCGCGCTGGTCGGCCCGGGAGCCCCGGGCGGCGCGCAGGTCGTCCAGGCTGATCCGGGCGGTGGCGCCGGTGAGCCCGGCGGCGAAGCTGCTCTTGCCGCTGCCGGACGGGCCGCACAGGTGGACCAGTCGGGGGAAGCGGCCGTCCCGCCAGCGCCAGGCGGCCGCGACCGCCTCCTCGGCGGTGGAGAGCCGGCCGAGCGCGTACGCCTCGCGGGCCTGCGCCCAGCAGCGGTCGGCGGCGTCCCGGTCGAGGTCGGCGAGCGCCTCGCGCAGGCCGGTGCGCAACCGGGCGAGCGGCGCCTGCGGGGAGTCGTCGAGCAGCCCGGCGTCCTCGGCGTGCAGCGCGGACCAGGCGACCTGTTCGCGCTCCGGCTGCCCGGGGGCGGCGGTCGCGGCGACGGCGTGCAGCACCCCGAGGTCGGCGGCGCAGGAGAGCCGGGCCAGTCCGGCGCGGCGCTCCTCGTCCGGGTACGGCTGGTGCAGCCCGGGGTGCAGCCCGACCAGGTCGGCGACCCGGCGGGCCAGCGGCAGGCCGAGCGGCCCGGCCAGCCGGGGGGCGAGTGACGGGCGGCGCTCGCCGCGCAGCGCGGTGGCGAGCACGCCGGCCAGCCGGGCGTCCCCGCCGCGGCCGAGCTCGTCCAGCCGGGCCGACACCTCCGCCAACTCCTCCGGTGAGCAGGCGAGTTCGGACATTCCCAAGGCGGCGGCCAGCGAAGGGACTTCGGGCAGCGCGCCGGACCGTACGGACCAGAGCGCGGCGCTCGGGCCGAGCCCGTTCTCCACCACCGCGGCGTGCATCCAGTGGGTGTCGGTGCGTACGTGGTGCGGGCGGACCCACTTGGCGACCCGCTCGCCGAACTCCTCACGGGCGAAGCCGCGGACGGTCCGCACGACGTAGCCCTCCTGCCGGTCCAGGTCCAACCTCAGGGCGCGCAGGGCCCGTTCGTCGTAGCGGCCGCGCCACAGCACCCGGGGCGCCGGGATACCGAGGCGGCGCAGGAAGCGGACGGTGTCGTCCCAGTCGAGGCACTGGTCGCGGTCCGTCCAGACCGAGAAGCCGTAGAACCAGCTCTCCAGGTCGTCGTAGGGGATCGAGTGCCGGGCGAACAGGTTCTCGCCGCAGATCCGCCAGCCGTCCGGGATCCGCGCGCCGATCCGGCCCTGCAGGCCCTTCACCCAGGCGCGGGAGGGGTGGTGGGCCGAGTCCAGCGAGCGGGCGTGCAGGCCGTCGGAGTAGAGGGTGGTGTTCTCGCCGTCGAGCTTCTCGGTGACGACGACCTCCGCGCCGGCCAGTGCGGTGAGGTCCCCGGTCCGTACGTCGTCCGCGGACGCCCCGGGGGACCAGGGCAGATGCGGGGTCCGGGGGTAGTGCACGCGCATGTCCGGGCTCCTGTGAACGGTGGTGATCCGCCGGACACTGTAGGAGCCGCCGTTCGGCCGGGGCCACCGATTATGCGGGGGAGGGCGCGGCCGGTGCGAGGGGGACGCGCTGCGCCGCCGCCGCGGCCGCGACGTGCGGCGATGCCGCCGGCGACCGGCCCGGGCGACACGCGGGCAGGAACGTCCCTGCACCCGGACGGCGGTACGCCGGGGTGCAATGGCCGGGGGTCGTCGGAGAAGGTCGACGTCGCAGAAGGTCGTCGTCGGAGAAGGTCGTCAGGGAACGAGAGGGAGGCCGCACGGTGGAGACCAGGACGAGGGACGCGGACCCGGTCCGCGTGCTGGACGTGGCGAGCGCCGACTACCGCCGGGTGTTCGAGCTGTTCCTGGCCGGGACGGACGAGAAGCCCGTCACCCACGCCCGGCTGAGCGACCTCGTCGCCGCCCTGCCGCACCGCCGGGTCCTGCTCGACCTCGGCGCCGGCGACGGCCGCACCACCGCCTACCTGGCCCGGCACTTCGACCGCACGGTGGCCGTCGAGCCCAGCGAGGCGATGCGCGAGAAGCTCCGCGTGACCTGCCCCGAGGCGCTGGTCCTCCCGGACCGGCTCGACGAGGCCCGGCCGCCCGAGCCGGCCGACCTCGTCCACCTCTCGCACGTGCTCTACTACGTGCCCGAGCCGGACTGGCCCGCCACCGTCAGCCGCGCCCTGGAGTGGACGGCTCCCGGCGGCACCCTCCTGGTCGTCCTGCAGAACCCGGAGAGCCCCTGCATGCGGATGGCCGCCCACTTCACCGGCGTCCGCTACGACCTCGGGCCGCTCGCCGACCGCCTGCGCGAACAGCACCCGGCGGACGACTTCGCCCTCGAATCCCTCGACCTGCACTACCGCACGCCCCACCTCGCCGAGGCCGTGGACGTCGCCGAGTTCATGGTCAACGTCGCCGACCTCGCCGCTGTCGACCCCCGCCCCAGCCGCGCCGAGCTGACCGCCTACGTGCAGGACCACTTCACCCGCCCCGACGGCGGCTACGCCATCGGCCACACCCAGGACATGCTGATCGTCCGTCGCGCCCCGGCCGTCTGACCCGCCGGGGGCGACGGGGCCGACGTCCATGAGGAGGGACCCGCCATGACGTACACCGTGGACTTCACCACCGTCTCGACCGTCGGTCTGGAGTCGTCGCCGGTCGCGGAGGCGCTCGCCGGTCTGCGGGCCAACGAGGCCCGCTACTTCCGGAACAAGTACGACCACGTCTTCACGGTGGATCCCGCGGAGGACGCCGCGGAGGTCATCGCGTGGGTCCACCGCATCCTCCGGGAGGAACGCGAGATCGTCATCGCCTCCCGACCGTTGGAGGCCACGGCCTTCGAGGTCGAGGGCATCCGCATGGCGTACGTGTTCTACGAGAGCGGCCTGTCGGTCAACGTGATGTACACCGTCGAGGACGGCGGGAAGCGGGCGGTCGGGTTCAAGCTGTCCGACGGGATGGAGGTCCCGGAGGAGCTGGCCTCGCGGTTCAAGTTCGCGCGGCAGAAGTCGAAGCTGGCCGGCACGATCCGCGGCTCGTACTTCGTCGTCAAGAACGAGTACTGACGCACGGCACGCCGGGAACGAGTACTGACGCACGGCACGCCTCTTCCGGCGCCTCCGCGCAGGGTCAGGGAGTGGCGATGACGAGGAGGGTGCGGGCCGGGTCGGGGCCGGCCAGGCGGCAGCGGTGGGGGACGTCGCCGCGGTGGTGGGCGCTCTGGCCGGCGCGGAGCGGGAGCGGTTCCTCGCCCTCGATCTCCAGCACGACCTCTCCCTCCAGCACGTAGAGGAAGTCCTCCCCGGGGTGCTCGAACCAGCCGCGCTCGCCCCGCCCGGGCTCGAAGTGGTGCTCGTAGGCCTCCATCAGGCTGCTGCTCCCGCCGGGGATGAGCACGCGGGCGATCTGGCCGGCGCCCTCGCTGACCCGGATCACCTGCGGGTCGCTCTCGTGGCTGACGGTGCCGGGGCGCGCGGGCGGGCGCAGGAAGGCCCCCGGCGGGACGTCCAGGGCCTCGGCGATCCGGTAGATCGAGGTGAGGCTCGGGGTGGTGAGCCCGCGCTCCAGCTGGCTGAGGAACGGCTGGGAGAGACCGGAGCGGGCGGCGAGTTCGGCCATCGGCACGCCGCGCTCCTTGCGGCGGCTGCGGACCAGTCGGCCCACGGCCAGCGCCTCGGGGGAGGGTTCGAGTCGGGACACGCTGGTGAACGTACCCCATCGCCCTTGAGCGGGTCGCGGCGGCGGAAACGTTTCGCACGGCTGCAACGTGCCGTTGATAAGTGGGGTCAATTATTGATGTCACTTATATCGGCCCGGGTGGACGCCCGGTGTTCCCAAGGAGACGTCCGCGTGCAGCCCCTCCCGACCCCGCCCCCGCGGAACCTGGTCCGCTTCGCCCCGCCACTCGCGGCCGCCCTGGCCGTGCTGGCCGGCTGGACCGCCCTGGCGTCCTCCGGTGCGGTGGCACCGGGCCTGCTGCCCACCCCCGCCGCCACCTGGCGGGCCCTCGACGAGAGCGCCCGCACCGGCACCCTCTGGAGCGACCTCGCCGCCAGCCTCGGCCGGGCCGGGCAGGGATTCCTCCTCGGCGCGGCCGTCGGCTGCGCGCTCGGCTTCGCCACCGGCTACCTGCCGCGGCTGTCCGCCGCCGTCACCCCGCTGGTGTCCTTCCTGCGCCCCATCCCCGCGATCGCCCTGGTGCCGCTGGCCACCGCGTGGTTCGGCATCGGCGAGACCGCCAAGCGCCTGCTGATCGCCTACGCCGTGCTGCTCGCCGTCTGGCTCTACGTCCACGACGGGGTGTCCCGGGTGCCCCCGGCCCACCTGCGGGCCGCCCGCTCCCTCGGGGCGCCGCTGCGCCGCCGGTTCGTCGAGGTGCTGCTGCCGGCCGCCGCGCCCGCCCTGCTCGCCGCGCTGCGGTACGGCGCCTCGGTCGCCCTGCTGGCCCTGGTCGCCGCCGAACTCGGCGGTGCGCAGAGCGGGTTGGCCTACCGGCTGCAGGTGGACGGGCAGTTCCTGCGGACCGACCGGATGTTCGCCGGGCTGCTGGTCCTCGGCCTGCTCGGGGTGGCCGTCGACCTCGCCCTGGCCGCGCTCGGCCGTCGGATCGTCCACTGGAGCGCGGCATGAGCCAGAGCATCCGGCTGGAGGGCCTGACCGTCGGCTACGGTCCGCACCGGCGCAGCGCACCCGTCCTCGACCGCACCGAACTGGATCTCCCCGCAGGCTCGTTCACCGCGCTGCTCGGGCCGAGCGGCTGCGGCAAGTCGACCGTCCTCAACGCCGTCGCCGGCTTCGTCCGGCCCACCGCCGGACAGGTGCTCGTCGGTGCCCGGCCGGTCACCGGGCCGGGCCCGGACCGGGGCGTGGTCTTCCAGCACTACGCGCTCTTCCCGTGGCTCACCGCCCGCGGGAACGTCGAGTTCGCCCTCAAGCGGCTCGGCCTCCCGCGCGCCGAGCGCCGGAGCAGGGCACTGGCCGCGCTGGAGGAGGTCGAGCTCGCCGACGGCGCCGAGAAGTACCCCGCCGAGCTCTCCGGCGGCATGCAACAGCGCGTCGCGCTCGCCCGCGCACTCGCCGCAGAACCCGAAGTCCTGCTCATGGACGAGCCGTTCGGCGCGCTCGACGCCCTCACCAGGGCCCGGATGCAGCACCTGCTCACCCGGCTCTGGCAGCGCACCGGCACCACCGTGCTCTTCGTCACCCACGACATCGACGAAGCGCTCGCCCTGGCCGAACGCGTCCTGGTGCTCGGCGGGAAGCCCGGCCGCGTGCTCGCCGACCACGCCGTTCCGTCCGGCCCGCCCGATCCCGCGCTCCGTGAGCTGATCGCCCGTCAACTCTCGGACGCCTGAGAAGACCCGGCTCCCCGCCGAAACGCCCCACCTCCGTCCGTCGAAGGAAACCCTCACCATGTCCAGACCCCGTGCGGTCCTCACCCTGCTGCTGGCCGCCCTGTTCACCACCCTCACCACCGCCTGCTCCAGCTCGCCCGCCGCGGCCGGGGACCCGACCGTCACCATCGCCGGCGGCGACTACCTGGGCGGCGCCCCCGTCTACCTCGCGGAGGACCACCGGCTCTGGTCCGCCGAGCACGTCCAGGCGAAGCTGCAGGCCTTCCCGACCGGCCGGGACGCGCTCAACGCCGTCCTCGGGGGCCAGGCCCAGCTCGGCATCGTCGGCGACCTGCCCGCCGTCACCGCCGCCCTCACCGGACGCGAGCTGCGCGTCGTCGCGGACCTGTCCCGCTTCACCGACTGGCGGCTGCTCACCCGCACCGACCGCGGCCTCACCGGCTTCGACCGGCTCAAGGGGCGCCGGATCGGCCTTCCCCAGGGCACCAACGTCGAGTACGCGCTCTCCCGGATGCTCGCCTCGGCCGGACTCACCGCGGCCGACGTCCAGATCGTCAACCTCGCCCCCAACCAGATCCCCGCCGCCCTCGCCCGCGGCGACGTCGACGCCGGTGCGACCTTCCCCAGCTTCTACGACGCCACCCGCACCGCCCTCGGCGAGCGCTACGCCGAACTGCGCTTCGCCGGCTACACCGCCCGCACCCTGCTGGTCGCCGGCCCCGCCGCGACCGACACCGCCACCACCGCCGTCCTGCGCACCCTGCTGCGGGCCCAGACCGAGCTGACCGCCGACCCGGCCGCCGCCCGCCGCGCCGTGCTCGCCCAGTCCGGCGGCACCCTGCAGGGCGGGTACGTCGACGCCTTCCAGCCCGCCTACGAGTACCGGCCGACACTCTCCGCCGAGCTGCTCCAGCAGCTCCAGGACGAGGCCGGCTGGGCCAAGGCCGCCCAGGGCCTGCCCGGCCCCGCCGACCGCGCCGCACTGCTGGGCCGGCTGCACCCCGCCCCGCTCACCGCCGTCGACCCGGCCGCCGTGACCGTCCACTGAATTCCCCCACTCTTTCGAGGAGTCGAACGATGACCGTCGACCAGAACACCCTCCGCCGGCGCGGCCTCGGCCTGCGCGCCCACGATCCCGCGCGCAGCTGGGGCGGCTACACCCTCTACACCCCGATCGCCGGCCCCGGCGACGTCCACCTCGTGGACATCGAGGGCCGCCCGGCCCACACCTGGCGGCTGCCGCACCCGCCCGGCCGGCACGCCCAGCTGCTCCCCAACGGCAACCTCTTCAACCAGGCCAAGGACACCACCGGCCCGAGCCTCTTCCCGATCTGGGACGTCTACCACGGCGGCATCCTCCAGGAGATCGCCCCCGACGGCACGGTGCTGCGCGAAGTCCGCCACCCCTCCCACCACCACGACGCCTCCGTGCTGCGCAACGGCAACCTGCTGGTGCTCGGCGTCGAACCGCTCGACCCCGCCGACGCCGCCCGGATCCGCGGTGGCATCCCCGGCTCCGAGGCTCCCGGCGGGGTCATCCACGGCGACGTCGTGTACGAGCTGACCTGGGACGGCGAGGTGGTGTGGCGCTGGGCCGCGATCGACCACCTCGACCCCGAACGGACCCCGCTCAACCCGCACTTCGCGCGCGAGCACTGGCCGATGGCCAACACCGTCAACGAGCTCCGGGACGGCGGAGTCGTGGTGGGCTTCCGCAGCGCCTCCACCGCGGTGGCGATCGACCGTACGGACGGCTCGGTGCGCTGGCGGATCGGCCCGGACGTGCTCGCGCAGCAGCACTACCCGCACGAGCTCCCGGACGGGCACATCCTGGCCTTCGACAACGGCACCTACCGGGACACCACCTCGGTGCCCTACTCGCGGGTGGTCGAGATCGACCCGACGGACGGCCGGACGGTGTGGACCTACGAGGACAACCCGCCGCAGAACTTCTACAGCCCGTACATGTCCAGCGCCCAGCGGCTGCCCAACGGCAACACCTTCATCGCCGAGGGCTCCTTCGGCCGGCTCTTCGAGGTCACCCCGGACGGCGACGTGGTGTGGGAGTTCGTCGTCCCCGAGTTCGGCGCCTTCGGCCGGGGCGTCGGGCTGGAGTCCTCCCGGGGCGCGCAGAACGCCGTCTTCCGGGCCTACCGCTACTCCGCCGAGCAGATCCCCTGGCTCTGACCGCCTCCCGGGGCACTCGTCGCAGGGCTGACCTGCGACCCGCGGGCGGTCCGGGGACACCCCCGGACCGCCCGCCGTCATCGGCGGCCATCGGCCGCAACACGGCGTCACACACCGGCAACACCCGCTCCCACCAGGCGAGATGGTGTTTGACAGGGACCCCGGAGGCTCGCCAGCATGAGCCCACGACCTGCTCGCAGCCGAGACCGGAAGGAGGGGCGATGACCGCCATGTGCTGCCGTACCGCGTGCCCCTCCTGTCGCTGCGCTTCCTGACGCTCCTCCCGGCGATCCGCGATCCGCGATCCGCTACCGGCTACCGCCGATCCGCGACCTGCGACCTGCGACCTGCGACCCGCGTTCCACGCACACCTTCCGCCGCGCCGAGGCCTCCGCCCGCCGCGCCGCTCACCCCTACCCGCTCGACCTCCGAGGGACAGCCATGACCACTGCCATCACCGAACTGCGTCTCACCCCGGCCGCCGGCCGGATCGGCGCGATCGTCCACGACGTCCGCCTCGGCGGCGACCTGCCCGCCGCGACGGTCGCCGCGATCGAGGCCGCCCTGTACCGGCACAAGGTGCTGTTCTTCCGGGGCCAGCAGCACCTGGACGACGCCGGGCACGAGGCCTTCGCCCGGCTGCTCGGACAGCCGGTGGGCCACCCGACGGTGCCGAGCGCCGACGGCCGGTACGTCTTCGAGCTCGACGCCACCAAGGGCGTGCGCGCCAACAACTGGCACACCGACGTGACCTTCGTGCCCTCGTACCCGAAGGCCTCGATCCTGCGCGCCCTGGAGCTGCCGGAGGCCGGCGGCTCCACGGTGTGGGCCAACACCGCGGCCGCCTACCAGGACCTGCCGGCGCCCCTGAAGACGCTCGCCGAGAGCCTGCGCGCCGTTCACACCAACGACTACGACTACGCCGCCACCCTCGCGCTGACGCCCGAACTGGCGGAGAACCGCGAGATCGCCGAGCTGTTCCGACAGGTCTTCGTCTCGACCGCCTTCAAGACCGAGCACCCGCTGGTCCGGGTCCACCCGGTGACCGGCGAGCGCAGCCTGCTGCTGGGCGCCTTCGCCCAGCGGATCCAGGGCGTGTCGGGCGCCGACAGCAAGGCGCTGATCGGGCTGTTCCAGCGCTACGTCGAGCGGCTGGAGAACACCGTCCGCTGGGACTGGCAGGTCGGGGACGTGGCGATCTGGGACAACCGGGCCACCCAGCACTACGCCGTCAACGACTACGGCGACCAGCCGCGCCTGGTGCGCCGGATCACCCTGGACGGCGACCTGCCGGTCGGCGTGGACGGCACCCCGAGCCGCCTGCTGGAGCCCACCGAGCCGCCCGCCGTCGCGGGCATCGTGCCGGCCGAGCAGCTCGAGGCCGCCCTGCCGGCCGTCTGAGGAACAACCGGCCCCGCCAGCCGGTCAGGGGCCGGGGACCCCGGCCCCGCCAGGCGGTCAGGGGCCCGAGAACCCCGGCCCCGCCAGGTCCACGTCGCACCACACACCCGAAGGAACTCCCAGCGATGCACTCGCTCTCCCGCCGCTCCCTGCTGCGTGGCTCCCTGGCCGGGGCCGGTCTCCTCACCCTGGCGGCCTGCCGCTCGGCCGCCGAGACCGCCTCGAACGCCGCCGCCTCCGCGAGTCCCCGCCGCGGCGGCACGCTCACCGTGGCGACCGGCATCGACTTCACCCCGAGCCTGCTGTTCGCGCAGAGCGCCAACACCCTCGTCCAGCGGCTGGTCTTCAACACCCTCACCAGGTACGACGACCAGCTGAAGCCGCAGCCCGAACTGGCCACCTCCTGGAAGCTCGCGGACGACGGGAAGAGCATCACCTTCAAGCTCCGCGAGGACGTGCTGTTCCACAACGGACGGCAGTTCACCGCCGACGACGTCGTCTTCGCCGTCAAGAACCTCCAGGACCCGTCCCGCTCGGCCCAGTTGAGGGCCACCGCGGCCGCCGTCACCGACTTCCGCAAGAACGGCGACCACGAGCTGACCCTGGTGCTGGCGCACCCGGTGAGCAATCTGTTCGACCTCTTCGAATTCATGATCATCGCGGATTCGGCCACCGTCGAGGACGCCGTCGCCGGCAAGCAGCTGATCGGCACCGGGCCGTTCCGCTTCGGTGAGCGCAAGCCGGGCGCCTCGATCGGCTTCACCCGCAACGAGCGGTACTGGAACCCCGGCCGCCCCTACCTGGACGGGGTGGAGATCCGGATCATCCCGCAGGCCGACTCCCTGCTCGCCTCGCTGAAGACCGGGCAGAGCCACCTCTCCTACAGCATCCAGGGCAAGGACATCGCCACCCTCAAGGACAACCCCCGGTTCCGGATCACCCCCTACGACACCGGCGCCGGCGCCTACTACATCGGCGTCAACGTCACCGCCGAGCACGTGGGGGACAAGCGGGTCCGCCAGGCGATCGCCTGGGCCGTCGACCGCGACCGGCTGGTGCAGCAGGCACTCGGCGGCTACGGTCTCGTCTCCTCCGCGCCCTGGCCCAAGTCCTCGCCCGCCTACAGCGAGGCCGGTGCCACCCGGTACCGGCACGACCCGGCCAAGGCACGGGAGTTGCTCAAACAGGCCGGTCTGGACGGTGGTGTCACCCTGCCGTTCGCGCACTCGGCCACCCCGGAGGGCACCGCGATCGCCCAGATCCTGCAGTACGACCTCAAGCAGGTCGGCATCGAGACCGTACTGCAGCCCACCGACTCGCCGACCATGCAGAAGCAGCTGATCTCGCAGACCATGCCCGCGCTGTGGACGCTCAGCCACGGCTTCGCCCAGCTCCACCCGGCCACCCTGGCGGTCAGCGCCTACCCGTTCAACGAGGCGAAGAACAGCTCGCACTTCTCCTCGCCCGCCTACACCGACATCGTCCAGCGCGCCTGGAACCGTACGGAAGCCGACGGCGGCAGCGCCGAGGCCGCGGCGCTCTACCGGCAGATCACCGACACCCTGCTGGACGAGGAGTTCGTCATCAACCTCGCGATCGCCGGCGAGGTCGAGGTCGCCACCGCCGGGTTGCGCGGCGCGACGCTCAACAAGTTCAACTACCTCAACCTCGACGACGCCTACCTGGCGGCCTGAGCCGATGCGCACCTTCCTGCTCAAACGCCTGCCCTCGGCGCTGCTGGTCCTGCTCGCCGCCTCCTTCCTGGTCTTCCTGATCCTGCGCCTCATCCCCGGCGACCCCGCCACCAGCCTCGCCGGACCGGACGCCGGACCGGAGGCGGTCGCCGCCGTCCGCACCCGGCTCGGGCTCGACCAGCCGCTGCTCGGCCAGTACCTGACCTGGCTCGGCGACCTGCTCACCGGAGACCTCGGGCCGAGCTACGCGATCGGCGGCCAGGTCGCCGACCTGATCGGCGACGGGCTCGGCACCACCGTCGAACTCACCCTCGGCGCGGTGGTGCTCGTCATCGCGATCGCACTGCCGCTCGGCGTGCTCGGCGCGACGGCGCGACGCGGCCCGGTGGCGGCCGCCGTCCGGGTGCTGACCACCGCCGCGCTGGCGGTGCCGCCCTTCGTCACCGGCGTGCTGCTCGTCCTCGTCTTCGCCGTCACCCTGCGGCTGCTGCCGCCCGGCGGGCACGCATCGATCCTCGACCAGCCCGACCTCGGCCTGCAGTACCTGCTGCTGCCCGCCTTCTGCCTCGCCCTGCCCAGCGCCGCCGTCCTGGCCCGCTACCTCAAGGACGGCCTGGAACGCGCCCTCGCCGAGGACTACGTCCGCACCGCCACCGCGCTCGGCGTCGCCCGCCGCCGGATCGTCTGGCTGCACGCCCTGCCCAACGCCCTGCCCTCCGCGGTCACCGTGCTCGGCCTGCAGATCGGCCAACTCCTCGGCGGGGCCGTCCTGGTGGAGGCCATCTTCGCCTGGCCCGGCCTCGGCCAGCTCGCCGAACAGGGCGTTCTGCGCCGCGACTACCCGGTGGTGCAGGACCTGCTCCTGCTGCTCGTCGCCGGCTACGTCGCCGTCCAACTGCTCACCGACCTGGCATACGCCTGGCTCGACCCCCGGATCAGGTGGGAGTGACATGACCACCCTCGCTGTTCGCCTCCCGCTGCCGGCCGGCCTGCGCGGCCCGCGCGGCCTCGTCGGAACCGCGCTGGTCGGCGTGGTCGTCCTGGCCGGGCTGCTCGCGCCCGTGCTGACCTCCGTCGACCCCACCGCACAGAGCGCACTGGCCCTCGCCGCACCGAGCGGGGACCACCCCTTCGGCACCGACGACCTCGGCCGCGACCTGTTCAGCCGGGTCCTGTACGGGATTCGCACCGACCTGCTGATCAGCCTCACCGCCGTGCCCGTCGGCGCGGCGCTGGGCTGCGCGCTCGCCCTGCTGTCCGCGCTCTCGCGGTGGGCCGACATCGCCGTGCAGCGGGTGTTCGACCTGCTGCTGGCCTTCCCCGGACTGATCCTGGCGCTCGCCGTCACCGCCGTCCTCGGGCCCGGGCGGTGGCCGGTGATCATCGTGATCGCGCTCGCCGAGATCCCCGGCTTCGGCCGCCAGCTGCGCGCCGGGATCCTCGTCCAGCGCGAGCGCGAGTACGCCCTCGCCGCCCGGGTCGGCGGGGCCTCGCGGCTGCGGGTGCTGCTCCGCCACGTCCTCCCCAACGCCGTCGACCCGCTGATCGTGCAGGGCGCCATCGCGCTCTCGCTCGCCGTCTTCATCGAGGGCGCGATGAGCTTCCTGGGGGTGGGCGTCCGGCCCCCGGAGCCCTCGCTCGGCGGCATCCTCAGCCAGTCGATGGCCTACCTCGCCACCCATCCCGCCTTCGCGGCCGCCCCGCTGGTCGCGGTCACCGCCCTGGTGCTCGGCCTCACCCTGGTCGCCGAGGCCCTGAACGAGGGGATCCGCCGTTGAACGCCGTGGCCAAGGACGTGAACGCCGTCGCCGAGGACGTCAACGCGGGCGCCGGGGGCGTGGACGCCGTGACGGAGGGGGTGATCGCCGTCGCCGAGGGCGGCGTGGACGCCGTCACCACGGGCACCGATCCGGTACTCGAAGTCCGGGACCTGACGGTCGAGTTCGGCGCGACCGAGGCCGTCTCCGGCGTCGGCTTCGCGCTGGCCGCCGGGGAGAGCCTGGGCATCGTCGGCGAGTCCGGATCCGGCAAGTCCACCACCGCCCTCGCGCTGCTGCGGATGCTGCCCGTGGGCGGCCGGATCACCGGCGGCTCGGTGCTGCTGGACGGCCGGGACCTCGCCGCGCTCCCCGAACCGGCCCTGCGCGAGGTCCGGGGGCGCCGGATCGCGATGATCTTCCAGGACCCGATGTCCTCGCTCAACCCGGTGCTCACCATCGGCCGCCAGCTCGACGAGGCACTGCGCGCCCACGGCGCCGACCGCCGCGCCGCGCGCACCGCCCGGGCCGCCGAACTCCTCGACCTGGTCGGCATCCCCGACGCCGCGCAGCGCCTGCGCGACCACCCGCACCAGTTCTCCGGCGGTCAACGCCAGCGCATCATGATCGCGCTGGCCCTGGCCGGCGACCCGGACGTGCTGGTCGCCGACGAACCCACCACCGCCCTCGACCCGACCGTCCAGCAGCAGATCCTCCGCCTGCTGGAGCGGATCAACCGCGAACGCGGCACCGCACTCGTGCTGATCAGCCACGACCTCGGCGTCATCGCCCAGACCTGCCGGCGGATCCTGGTCATGCACCAGGGCCGCGTGGTCGAGCACGGCCGCACCGAGGACGTCCTCACCCGCCCCGAACACCCCTACACCGAACGGCTGCTGGCCGCCGTCCCCCGCCTGGACGCGCCCTCGGAAGCCGCCGCGCACACCACCCCCGACGGCGCGCCGCTGCTCACCGTCAGCGGACTGCGCAAGGCGTACGGGCCGCGCCGCCGCCCGGTCACCGCCCTGGACGGCGTCGACCTGGTGCTGCGCCCGGGGGAGACCCTCGGCCTGGTCGGCGAGTCCGGCTCCGGGAAGTCCACCCTGGCCCGCGCCCTGGTCCGGGCCCACGCCCCGAGCGCGGGCGAGATCCGCTACCGGGGTGAGGACCTGGCGGCCTCCCGGGCCGCCCGGCGCGAGATCCAGATGGTCTTCCAGGACCCGTACTCCTCCCTCAACCCCCGGATGACGGTCGGGCAGATCCTCGCCGAGCCGCTGATCGCCCACGGCCTCGGTGACCGGTCGCAGCGCGCGGCCCGGGTCGCCGAGCTGCTCGCCCAGGTCGGCCTGGACCCGGCCGCCGCCGACCGCCACCCGCGCGCCTTCTCCGGCGGACAGCGCCAGCGCATCGGCATCGCCCGCGCGCTCGCCCCCGGGCCCTCCGTCCTGATCTGCGACGAACCCGTCTCCGCCCTCGACGTCTCCGTCCAGGCCCAGGTGCTCGACCTGCTCACCCGCCTGCAGCGCGAACTCGGCCTGGCGATCCTCTTCATCGCCCACGACCTCGCCGTGGTCCGGCAGGTCAGCCACCGGATCGCCGTCATGCACCGCGGGCGGATCGTCGAGACCGGCCCCGCCGACCGCGTCGTCACCGACCCGCAGGACCCCTACACCGCCGGCCTGCTGGCCGCCGTACCGCACCTGACCACCCGGAGCACCGCATGACCACCCGCCGCGACCCGTACGACGGCTTCCCCGGCACCGTCGGCCGCACCTTCAGCGAGTCCACGGCCGCCTGGCCGGCCCGCGCCCGGGCCCGCCGGGGCGCGCCCAACATCGTCGTCGTGCTGATCGACGACATGGGCTACAGCGACATCGGCCCGTTCGGCTCGGAGATCCCCACCCCGACCCTCGACCACCTCGCCGCGACCGGCGTCCGGCTCGCCAACTACCACACCATGCCGCTCTGCTCGCCCGCCCGCGCGGCGCTGCTCACCGGCCTCAACCCGCACCGGGTCGGCTACTCCTTCGTCGCCAACGCCGACCCCGGCTTCCCCGGCTACGGCATGGAGGTGGCCCGCGACATCCCCACCCTGGCCGAGCTGCTGCACGACGCCGGCTACGCCACCTACGCCGTCGGCAAGTGGCACCTCACCCGCGACTCCGCCTCCAACGCGGCGAACGACCGCTCCAACTGGCCGCTGCAGAAGGGCTTCGACCAGTACTACGGCGTCCTGGAGGGCCTCACCAGCCTCTTCCACCCGCACCAACTGGTGCGCGACAACAGCCCGCTGGACATCGACGAGTTCCCCGACGGCTACTACTACACCGACGACCTCACCGACCAGGCCATCGCCATGGTCAAGTCGCTGCGCGCCCACGACGCCGACAAGCCGTTCCTGCTCTACCTCGCGCACAACGCCGTGCACGGCCCGCTCCAGGCCAAGCCGGAGGACCTCGCCCGGCACAAGGGCCGCTACGACGGCGGCTGGGACGAGCTGCGGGCCGCCCGCTTCGCCCGTCAACTGGCCGCCGGCCACTTCCCGGACGGCACCCGGCTGCCCGAACGCAACGCCGAGCAGGGCTTCGACGTCGGCCCGTGGGCCGAACTCACGGACGTGCAGAAGAAGTTGTACGCCCGCTACATGGAGGTCTACGCGGCGATGGTCGACAACGTCGACCAGAACCTCGGCCGGCTCACCGACACCCTCGCCGCCCTCGGCGAACTCGACAACACCATCATCCTGTTCACCTCCGACAACGGCGGCACCGGCGAGGGCGGCCCCGAGGGCACCCGCAGCTACTTCAGCCGCTTCGTCCACCACCCCCGGCTCCCCGCCGACTGGAACCCGGACGTCGAGCGCGAGATCGACCTGATCGGCGGCCCGCAGAGCCTGGTCCACTACCCGCGCGGCTGGGGCATGGCCTCCAACACGCCCTTCCGCCTCTACAAGGGCCAGACCTACGCGGGCGGCGTGCGCGTCCCGTTCGTCCTGTCCTGGCCGGCCGGACTGCCGCGCGCCGAGGGCGACACCGGAGTGCGGCAGCAGTACCAGTACGTCACGGACATCCTCCCCACCCTGCTCGAACTGGCGGGCGTCCAGCGGCCGGAGGAACGCGAGGGCCGGCCCGTCCAGGAGCTCGACGGCGTCAGCTTCGCCCCCGTCCTGCGCGACCCGGCCGCCGACCCCACCCACAGCGAGCAGTACTGCGAGATGACCGGCAACCGCAGCTACTACCGCGACGGCTGGAAGCTGGTCACCCTGCACCGACCCGGCACCCCCTACGACGACGGTGAATGGGCCCTCTACGACCTGAGCGCCGACCCGACCGAGATCGACGACGTCTCCGCGGAACACCCCGAGATCGTCAAGGAGTTGGCCGAGGCCTGGGAGAACGCCGCCTGGCGCGACGGCGTCTTCCCGCTCGCCGACGGCTCCGGCGCGCTCGCCCTGCGCCACCCCGAGGACGCCCGGCTGCGCCGGCCGCTCACCCTGCTCGCCGGCACGCCCGAGCTGGAGCGCTACCGCTCCTCCCGGCTGATCTCTTTCCGCTCCTTCGACATCGTCGTCGACCTCGCCGAGCACCGCGCCGATGACCACGGCGTGCTGGTCTCGCACGGCGACCAGGGCGGCGGCTACAGCCTCTACGTCGAGGACGGACGGCTGCGCTTCGCCTACAACGAGTACGGCGAGCTGTACGAGGCGGACGGCGGCGAACTCCCGCCCGGGGCCCACACGGTGCGCGTCGAGGCCGCGGCGGTGGCGGACCTGAAGTGGGAGTTCCGCCTGCTCGTCGACGGCGCGCGGACCGGCCGGCTCGGCCCGGTGCACCAGCTCATCGGCATGGCCCCCTTCCAGGGCATCAGCGTCGGCGTCGACCGCAAGTCCCCGGTCTCCTGGCCGGTGTACGAGCGCCACCGCAGCTTCCGCTACACCGGCCGCCTCCACACGGTCACCTACCTCCCGGGCGAACCCGCCCCCTACGACCCGGAGACCGTCGCCCAAGCCCTGCGGGAGGCCGCCGCCGCCTTCGAGTGACCGGCTGGGCGCCCCCGGTCCGGGGTCGGGTGCGCCGTCTGCCCGGGCCGTCCAGGAGCACCCGTCCCGCCCGCAGAACCGGGCGGGACGGGTGCGCCCCGCGTCCCACCCGGCGCGCCTCCTCTCCCGGCGCGCTTCCTCTCCCGGGACGCCGGGTTCCTCCGTGCGGGTGGACCTCCCGGCGTCCCCGACGTACCCGCGTCCCCGACGTCCCTACAGCGGCAGCTCGACCACCACCGGCCGGTGGTCCGAGACCGGCATCCGGGGCGCGCGCACCACGACCGGCCGGTGCGGCCCGAGACCGGCCGCGAGGACGTGGTCGAGCTGCGCCAGCGGGCGGTGCGACGGAAAGGTCCGGACCCGGGCCAGTCGGCGCCACCCCGACGCGCGCGGCGAGGACGAGAGCAGCCCGGCCGCACCGAGCGCGGCGGCGGGCACCACGCCGACGATGTTGAAGTCGCCCAGCAGGACGTGCGGCCGGGGCAGGTCGGCGATCCAGCGCCGCACCGCGAGGAGTTGGCCGACGTTCCACCCCGGGACGAAGGACAGGTGCAGCGCCACCGCCGTGAACGGTCCGCGTGGCCCCCGCAGGACGGCGGCCAGCGCCACCCGCGGGTGGTCCCGGATCACCGTGAGCCCCGCCCGGCCGGCCACCGGCAACGGCACGGAGACCGGAGGCGCGCCGAACCGCCGGGCCCGCCAGCTCAGCACCGGCAGCCGGGACAGCAACGCGACACCGTGCGAGGGCGTCTCCCCGTCGTGCCCCGCACCCGCCGGTCCGTACACCCGCAGCCCCGGCTCCGACCGGTCGCGGACCCACCTCCGGCCCGGTACGGCCCGGGCGTGGAACGCCGAGGCGTAGCGCCAGTCCGCGGCACCCGTCGCCTCGGCGACCGCCCGCGCCTGGTCCACCCGGCCCGAGCGCTCCTGGAAACGGTCGAGCTCCTGCAGCGCCACCACGTCGGCGTCCAGGGCGGCGACGGCGTCGACCAGCGGCCGCACGCAGGCGGGCCCGGAGTCCGGGCCGCAGTCCGTCGCCGACGGGCGGCCGTCGGTCGTGAGCCGCTGCCCGTGCAGGACGTTGAAGGTCGCGAGGCGCACCCGCGCTGAGCCGATCACGCTGGGACGGTACAACAGCGGCGATCGGGCCGGTGAGCGCGGCTCAGGTGCACCAGAACAGCACCCGCGTACAGGTCGGCGTGGCCGTCGGGGTGGGCGGTTGCCGGGTGGCCGAGGTCGGCGGGTAGGGCCCGGTGTTCGGCTTGCTCGCGCTCGGGGAGGGCTGCCCGGGTGCCGGGTCCGCCGGAACGGGGGAGGAGACGGGCACGGGCGCGCCCGACGGCGTCGCGGCCGTCGTGGTCGTGCTGCCGGACGGCTTGGGCCGGGCCGTGGTGGTGGACGGCTGCGGGCGGGCGGTGGTCGTGGTGGAGACCGGTACCGGTGCGGCCGGTGCCGTCGGAGCGGCCGAGGCCTTCGGCGAGGGCGACTCGGCGCCCGCGGAGGCCGGGGCCACCGCACCGTCCGAGCTGCCGCCCGTCACCAGGACGGCGGCCAGCCCGCAGACCACCACCCCGGCCGCCGACACCCCCACGACCGCACCCCGCCGCCGGCCACCCCGCCGCCGAGCAGCCCGCCCCGCACGCGCCGCCGCGCGCCCCGGCGCCGCGGCCGCGACGGACGACTCCTCGCCGGGTCCCGCCGCCGCATGCTGCGCCGCCTCCCCGGCGACGGGTTCGGCGGCCCGCCCACAGCCGGGGCAGGAGAGCGCGCCGTTGAGGTGGCGCTGGCAGGGCGTGCAGTAACTCATGAGGTCTTTCCATAGCTGCGGCATGACCGGGATCGCGGCGATGACCGCCGGACGCCCGCGGACCGGGCCGGATTGCCTGCGAGCGTACGCAGACCGCACCGCCTCGCGACACCCGGCCGAGGCGATTCTTCTGCGCGGGTCAGGTGTGGTTCGTGTGACGACGCCGACCACTGCGGCCACCCGGGTGATCGTCGGCCCGCCCGGGCACCCCGCCCGCGTGCGGCGTCCGCCGTTTCCACCCGCCGGACCGGGTGAGTGGGCGGGCGCCCGACCGCGTCCTGCGCCAGCCCGGTAGGCGATTCGAGTGCCAGGTGAGGATCGAGCCCGTCAGGTTGCTCCCTGGCTGACGGCCGTGAGGTCAATGACCGAGCGATCACCGTGGTGCCCGAAGGGATCGACGGCCGGCTCATCAAGCAGGTGGCCGAACGTGTCGGGCGAAGGTGTCCAGGGTCTGCTGGAGTAGGAGAGGACGGCAGCAGAGTAGCTGCGAGAACCGGCGTCGGACACCGCTGCGCGCGGCCCCGCACGAAGGAGATGCGTTCATGTCGGAACCGCCGACGTCCTACCGTGATCTGTGTGCCCTGGTGATCAACTGCACGCTCAAGCGCTCCCCGGAGCGGAGCCACACGCAGGGACTGATTGACGTCAGCACCGGGATCCTGGAACGCCAAGGCGTCGAGGTCGACGTCCTGCGCGCGGTGGATATCGACATCGCGACGGGCGTCTGGCCGGACATGACGGAGCACGGCTGGGAGACCGACGAGTGGCCGGTCATCTACTCGAAGGTGATGAGCGCGGACATCCTCACGTTAGCGGGGCCTGTGTGGTTGGGGGATAACTCGTCAGTGATGAAGAAGGTCATCGAGCGCCTGTACGCCTGCTCGTCGATCCTCAACTCCGAGGGCCAGTACGCCTACTACGGCCGGGTCGGTGGCTGCCTGATCACCGGCAACGAGGACGGCGCCAAGCATTGCGCGATGAACGTCCTCTACAGTCTGCAGCACCTGGGCTACACCATCCCGCCGCAGGCCGACGCCGGCTGGGTGGGGGAGGCCGGCCCGGGCCCGTCCTACCTCGACGAGGGCTCGGGCGGCCCCGAGAACGACTTCACCAACCGCAACGCCACCTTCATGACCTGGAACCAGCTCCACCTGGCCCGCATGCTCAAGGATGCCGGAGGCATCCCGGCTCACGGCAACCAGCGCTCGGAGTGGGACGCCGGCTGCCGCTTCGACTTCGAGAACCCCGAACACCGCTGAACCGCATGCCTCAGCGGGCCTGCGGGGCAGCTGTCATCACGGATGGTTGGTGCCCTGCGTCCCCGTCGGTGGCAGAGCAGCGCGGAGGTCCGTCGGCCGCACATCGGGCCTCGGCCTTCGCTCAGAAGAGGGCGCTCTGCTGACGGGTTTCGACCGTGCAGGTGCCGATGATCCGGCCTGGCGAGACGTCGATGTCCCGTTCGTTGCCCTGTCCACGGCCCCGGAGGCGGAGCTCGCCGTCAGCTCGCGCGGCGGTAGCTGCTGCCGTCCTCGGCCCGGCTCAACCGGCCGCTCTCGACCAGGTGGCGGCGCAGCGCCGGGAAGTCGTCGTGCACCGTGCGGATGGCCTCGTTGACCTCGACCTCGCGGTAGTCGCGGCCGGGCTCGAAGAGCGTCGGGGCGAGGTGGTCGAGCAACGGGTCGCGGCGGGCGGCCTTGCGAGGGATGACCTCCAGGCGCCCGTCACGGAACAGGGAAGCCACCTCGGGCGGGAGGGCACTGGTCACGGGGTCTCCTGACATCGGCGTCGTCGCGGGGAGGTTCGCATGCCGCCGAGTGTCCGCTCAACTGAATGACGGTCAGAACGGCTGCTGACTGCGGGTGAAGAGCAGGGCGACCAGCGCCCCGTCGGCCGTGCGGCCCTCGCGGCAGACGGCGTTCTCGGCGAAGGTCGGGAGAGCGGGCAGGCTGATGGTCGGGGTGACCTGGCGGGCCAGCCAGACGCGCTGGTGGCGGCCCGGTCCGGTCCGGTGCTCCATGGTGGCGGCGTCCCACAGCAGTCCGAGGTCGGCGCTGAGAGCCTGCCAGTGCGGTGCGGCCGTTACGAACTCGGCCTCGGCGATCCGCTCGGGCGGGCCCAGCTGGACGAGCAGCAGGACCACGAACGCCTCCTCCGCCCCGACTGCGGCGTTGTCGATGATCTCGGCGCCGATGTGCACCGGGTGCGAGCCCGGCGGCAGGCCGGGCAAGGTCGCGTCACCGGCGTGGTGGTACTCCTCCGGCCGGTCCCAGGGGTCCTCGATGTACTCGTCGGCGAGCCGGCGCAGCAGCGTCTCCAGGTCCATGGCCACAGATCATGCCAGGACGGGGCCGCACCCTTTGCGGCCCTGGGTGATGGCGAGCCGCCCTAAAGGTTGTTTCACAAGGCTGGGGGCCGCGGCAGGGTGTCCGTTTGGATGCGGTTTGACTCCCAGGTCGGGCGCTCGAGAAATAGGACAA